>NZ_CP015079.1:2813597-3126219 GCF_001653335.1 Nocardioides dokdonensis FR1436 | reverse complement strand
GCGGCCACGGTGATGTCGCGGCCGACGAAGACGCCCTTCACGTAGTCGCCGTACTCGGCGTACCAGGCGTTGTTGTAGCCCAGCTCCTCGGTGAACCGGTCCAGGCGCTCGGCGTTGCAGCGGTTGGAGGTCTTGGTGTCGCACATGACGCGTGCGGGCTCGTTGGGGCCGTACCAGAAGAGCAGGAAGATCGACATGGACACCAGGAACAGCACCAGGACGCCGGCCAGGAGCCGTTTGACGATGTAGGCGAACATCGAGGATCTCTCTTCCGTGCAGGAGGGAAGTGACGGGGGCCCCCGGGTCTCGGGAGGCCCCCGTCACTGTCGTGCTATCAGGTGGTGCGGTGAACCGAAGGGCTCACGTGGTGCGGATCGACGAGGTCGATCACTGCATCACGAAGATGTCCTTGTAGTTCGGGGCACCGATGGAGCCGTCACCGGACGGGTTGCCGATCTTGGTACCGAACGCGTACAGGTCGTTGCGGAACGCGGTCGGGATGATCGGGAAGAACTCGGTCGACATGGCCTCGTCGAGCGCGCCCCACTCAGCGGCCTGCTCCTCGAGGTCCAGGGTCGGGATCTCGTCCATCTTGTCGTCCATCGCCTGCTCCGAGAAGAAGCCGGTGTTGTAGGTCGCCCCGGTGCGCGTCAGCGGCGGCACCATGGTCAGGCCCGAGGGCCAGTCCGAGCACCAGTTGACGCCACGCAGGTTCAGGCTCTTGTTGAGCTTGTCGTCCGGGTTGGTCCAGGTGGAGTACGGGGACTCCTGGACGCCGGTCGCCTTGACCTTGAAGCCGGCCTGCTCGAAGCCCTCGGTGATGACCTTCTGCGCCGCGACCTGCAGCGGGTCGGCCTCGTAGAAGATCATCGAGATCTCGGCGGGCGTGTCGGACTCCGCGAGGAGCTCCTTGGCCTTCTCGGGGTCGAAGGTGAACTGCTCACCGTCGACGAAGTAGTCGCTCTTGCCGGCCATGCCCGGGGGCATGATCGAGTTGGCGGGCACGCGGGTCACGCCCGGCACCTCGCCGCTGGCCTGCCACACGTCCTCGTAGGGGTAGGCGTAGGCCACGGCCTTGCGCCAGTTCAGGTCCGTCGACTCGTAGTCGGGGTACAGGAAGCTGGTGCACTGCGAGGACTGCTGGATCAGGCGGTCACCGAGCTTGTCGGAACCGTCGGTGTAGCTGCTCGAGCCGAGCTGCGTGGACAGCGCGGTCTGCGACTCGGTGTTGTCGCTGAGCATGATCTGGTCGGTCTGGTCGCCGTCGGCGTTGAACTTGAAGACCCACTTGTCGGCGTACTGGTGGCGCGCCGGGTCGGAGTCGGGGTTCCACTGGTCGTTCTTGACCAGGACCAGCTCGTCGCCGGGGCGGAACGAGTCGACCTTGTAGGGGCCGTTCGACTTGATGTTCTGCCCGTAGGCCGGCGGCTGGCTCTCCTTGCCGAGCGGAGCCGGGCCCATCGCCATGAAGGCGCCCCAGTAGTCCATGTCGGGGAAGGTCTTGGCCATCTTGATGGTGACGGTGGAGGCGTCGTTGTCGAACTCGACGCCCTCCCAGTCGGTGCCCTTGTCGGTGTAGGGGCCCTCGTACTCGCCCGCACCCAGGAAGTAGGTCTGCGAGTACTCGGTGCCGGGGCCCGAGGGGAACTGCTCGGAGTCCATCGACCGGTTGATGCCCCAGGCGACCTCCTCAGCGGTGATCGGGCTGCCGTCCTCCCAGGTCGCGTCGTCGCGGATCTCGAAGGTCCACTCGGTGAAGTCCTCGTTCGGCTGACCGAGGTCGACGGCCAGGTCGGGGACCAGGATCATCTCGCCGGTCTCCGACTCGGGGTCACGCTTGTACTGGGTCAGCGAGCGGCTGGTGAGCGCCTGCTGGATCGAGTTGCCGGTCACCGACCACCCGTTGGTGGGGTCGAGGTCGTCCGGACCGGGGTCGCCGGGCAGGAAGACGGTGACGGTGCCACCAGCGGTGGCGCCCTCGATGTCCTCGGCCGGGCCCTGGGCCTCGGGGTCCTTGTCGATGGTCTCCGAGGCGGCGCCGTACTCGCGCTCGTCCGCGTTCGTGTCGCCACCGCTGCCCGAGCCACCACACGCGGCAAGGGTCAACAGCGCAGCGCCGGCGACAACCGCCAGCGGCTTGGTCCGTCTCATGGTCCAGCCTTTCGTTGCTTGGATGGTGCCGCGAGGAGGATTCGCGACACGTCGTACCCCGTCAGCGACGGGTCTTCGGGTCGAGCGCGTCACGCACTGCGTCGCCCAAGAGGTTGAGTGCCAGCACGAGCGCCACGATGCCGAGGAGCGGCTGCCACAGGTAGAGGGAGTAGTCGTTGAAGAAGCTGGTGGCCTGCGTCAGCGTCTGGCCCCACGAGGGGCGCGAGGTGATGCCGATGCCGAGGAACGCCAGACCCGCCTCGGCGGAGACGAAGGCCGGCAGCATCAGCGACGTGCTGACCACGATCGGCGCGGCGAGGTTGGGCATCAGCTCGCGGGTCAGCACCCGGCGGGTGGGCATGCCCAGCACCCGGGCGGCCTGGATGAACTCGCGCTCGCGCAGCGAGAGCACCTCTCCGCGGATCAGTCGCGCCAGGCCCATCCAGCCGAAGAAGGCCAGCACGAGCACGAGCTGGACGACCTGGATGGTCACGTAGTTGGCGCTGTCGCGGAACCGCTCGCTGACGATCGGCGCGATGGTCAGCGCGGCCAGCAGGAACGGCAGGGTGAGGAAGAAGTCGGTGATGAAGGAGATCACCTTGTCGACGACGCCACCGAGGAACCCGGCGAGCAGACCGAGGGTGATTCCCACGACGGTCGCCACGATCGTGGCCAGGGTCGCGATCTCCAGCGAGTTGCGCGCACCCTCGAGCCAGAAGGCGAGGTTGTCGGTCGCGGTGCGCGGCGCGATGCCGAACGGGTGCTCCATGGTGAAGGCGCCGTACGGCGGGCCGTACTCCGGGCGCGGGATGCCGTCGAGGTCGAGGAACTGGCTCGGCAGCACGGTGTTGGTGTCGACACCGAACAGTCGCTGCAGCACCCCGGCGAAGATCGCGATCAGGACGAAGAAGACGACGGTGGCCAGGCACACGACGGCGATCTTGTCGCGCATCAAGCGGCCCATGGCGATCCGCATCGGCGACTTGCCGGTGATCGACCTGGCCTTCTTGGTGCTGCGGTCGGGCCCGGGTGGCTCGTCGCTCATGTGACCCAGCTTCTCGGGTCCGGCCATCTGTGCCGACGACATGCTCACCCCATCTGGTTGGTCCGCCGGGGGCTTCCCGGCACGCGCTGGCAGCGCGCCGAGCGAGACTCTATGTGACCGGTGCCGCAACGACGGTCACTCGGGAGTAACGATCTGGTCTCGACCACCGAGACGCGTCGACCCCCTTCCGCTCCAGGGCGGAAGGGGGTCGTCGCGGTCGGCTCAGGAGGGGTCAGACCTGGGTCTGCGGGGCCTCGTCCGAGTCGTCCTCGTCCTCGGGCTCGACGTCCACGCCGGCCTCGGCACGCTGCTCGGGCGTGATCGGGGCCGGGGCCGCGGTGAGCGGGTCGTAGCCGCCTCCGGACTTGGGGAAGGCGATGACGTCGCGGATGGAGTCCGCGCCGGCCAGGATCGCGCAGATGCGGTCCATGCCCACGGCGATGCCGCCGTGCGGCGGCGCGCCGTACTTGAAGGCGTCGAGCAGGAACCCAAACTTCTCCTGGGCCTCCTCCTCGCCGATCCCCATCACCTCGAAGACCCGCCGCTGCACGTCCTCGCGGTGGATCCGGATCGACCCGCCGCCGAGCTCGCTGCCGTTGCAGACGATGTCGTAGGCGTAGGCCAGGGCCCGCCCGGGGTCCGACTCGAGGGACTCGAGGAACTCCGGCTGGGGGCTGGTGAAGGCGTGGTGGACGGCCGTCCAGGAGCCTGCGCCCACGGCCACGTCGCCGCTGGCGACCGCCTCGCTGGCGGGCTCGAAGAGCGGCGCGTCGACGACCCACGTGAAGGCGAAGGCCGACTCGTCGATCAGGCCGCCGCGGCGGCCGATCTCCAGGCGGGCCGCGCCGAGCAGGGCCCGGCTGGACTTGGTCGCCCCGGCGGCGAAGAAGATGCAGTCGCCGGGCCCGGCGCCCACGTGCGCGGCCAGACCCTCCTTCTCGGTGTCGCTCAGGTTCTTGGCGACCGGACCGCTCAGGGTGCCGTCCTCACCCACCAGCACGTACGCCAGCCCGCGGGCGCCGCGCTGCTTGGCCCACTCCTGCCAGGCGTCGAGCTTCTTGCGGGGCTGGCTGGCACCGCCGGGCATCACCACGGCGCCGACGTACTCGGCCTGGAAGACCCGGAACGTCGTGTCGGCGAAGAACGCGGTGCACTCGACGAGCTCGAGGCCCATCCGCAGGTCGGGCTTGTCGGAGCCGAAGCGGGACATCGCCTCGGCGTAGGTCATCCGCGGGATCGGGCGCGGGATCTCGACGTCGATGAGCGCCCACATGGCGCAGAGCACCTCCTCCATCAAGGAGATGACGTCCTCCTGCTCCACGAAGGACATCTCGATGTCGAGCTGGGTGAACTCCGGCTGCCGGTCGGCGCGGAAGTCCTCGTCGCGGTAGCAGCGCGCGATCTGGTAGTAGCGCTCCATGCCGCCGACCATCAGCAGCTGCTTGAACAGCTGCGGGCTCTGCGGCAGGGCGTACCAGCTGCCCGGGTGCAGGCGGGCCGGCACCAGGAAGTCGCGGGCCCCCTCGGGCGTGCTGCGGGTCAGCGTCGGGGTCTCGACCTCGACGAAGTCGTGGTGGTCAAGGACCTCGCGCGCTGCCTTGTTGACCTTGCTGCGCAGCCGCAGGGCATGGGCCGGTCCGGCGCGGCGCAGGTCGAGGTAGCGGTGCTTGAGGCGGACCTCCTCCCCCACCTCCACGTGCTCGTCGATGGGGAACGGCAGCGGGGCGGCGGTGCTCAGCACCTCGAGGTCGGTCGTGACGACCTCGATCTCACCGGTGGGCAGGTTGGCGTTGGCGTTGCCGTCGGGACGCAGCCCGACCTCGCCGGTGACCTTGATGCAGAACTCGTTGCGCAGCTGGTGGGCGACCTGCTCGTCGCGCACGACCACCTGGACCACTCCACTGGCCTCGCGCAGGTCGAGGAAGGCGACGCCGCCGTGATCGCGCCGCCGGGCCACCCACCCGGCGAGGGTGACGGTCTGGCCGACGTGCTCGGCGCGCAGGGCGCCGGCGTCATGGGTGCGGATCACTGGTTCTGCTCCTGATCTGTGCGGGAGACGACCTTCGGTCGGAGGTCGTCGTGGGGCGGGGCCCAGGTGGCCGGGTCTGCGTCCACCTGCTCCCCCGTGCGGATGTCCTTGACCTGGTGACCGGTCTCGCCGGTGAACCAGACGTACGGGATGCCGCGACGCTCGGCGGTGCGGATCTGCTTGCCGAACTTGGCGGCGGTGGGCGCGACCTCGCAAGGCACCCCGTGGGCGCGCAGCGCGGCCGCGATGGCGTCGGACTCGGGCCTGCTGTCCTCGCTGGTGACGGCGATGAGCACCGCCGAGGGCACCGGTCGGCTGCCGGCCAGCACGCCGTCGGCGAGCAGCGGGATCAGCGAGCGCGACACCCCGAAGGAGACGCCGACGCCGGGGTAGGTGGTGCGGCCGTCGCTGGCCAGGGCGTCGTAGCGCCCACCACCGCCGACCGACTTCAGCCGCTCGTAGCCGTCCATGAAGATCTCGACGACCGTGCCGGTGTAGTAGTCGAGCCCGCGCGCGATCCGCAGGTTGGCCTCGACGCTGACGTGGCGACGCTCGGCCGCGGAGCAGCCCTCGATGACGGCGGCGAGCTCGGCGAGCCCCTCGTCGAGCAGGTCGTCGGTGACCCCGAGCGCGCGCACCTGCTCCACGAAGGAGGTGTCGGGCACCCGGATCGTGGCCAGGGCCAGGCAGCGCTCGGCCTGCTCCGGCGTCGCGCCGGCGTCGCTGACCAGCAGCTCCGCGACCTTCTCGCCCGGCAGCTTGTCGAGCTTGTCGATGGTGCGGATGGCCGCGGTCACGTCGGGCACGCCCAGGCCGCGGTAGAAGCCCTGGATCAGCTTGCGGTTGTTGAACTGGAAGCTCAGCGCGGGCACCGGGAGCGCGTCCAGCGCCTCGACCATCACCCGCATCACCTCCACGTCGTGGTGGAAGTCCAGGACGTCGCGGCCCACGATGTCGACGTCGGCCTGGGTGAACTGGCGGTAGCGGCCCTCCTGGGGTCGCTCCCCCCGCCAGACCGGCTGGATCTGGAAGCGCCGGAAGGGGAACTCCAGGTGCCCCGCGTGCTCGAGCACGTAGCGGGCGAACGGCACGGTCAGGTCGAAGTGCATGCCGAGCTCGGCCTCGGAGGTCTCCCCGCCCTGCTGCAGGCGCTGCAGGACGTAGATCTCCTTGTCGATCTCACCGCCCTTCGCGAGCCGGTCCAGGGGCTCGACGACACGGGTCTCGATGTTGGTGAAGCCGTGCAGCTCGAAGGTGCGCGACAGCGAGGCGATGACCTCGCGCTCGACCGCGCGGGCGGCGGGCAGCAGCTCGGGGAACCCGCTCAGCGGGCGGATCTTGGCACTCATGGGTCCTCAGAGGTCCTGGAGGAACGGGTTGGTCGCCCGCTCTCGGGCGATGGAGGTCTGCTCACCGTGGCCGGGCAGCACGACGATGTCGTCGGCGAGCGGCAGCACCTTGGTCGCCAGGCTGCGCAGCATCGTCGCGTGGTCGCCGCCGGGCAGGTCGGTGCGCCCGATGGAGCCGGCGAAGAGCAGGTCGCCGGAGAACATCACCTCGGAGACGTCCTGGGCGTCGTACGGCGTCCGGAAGGTCACCGACCCCTCGGTGTGCCCGGGGGTGTGGTCGACGACGAAGCGCAGCCCCGCCAGCTCCAGCACCTGGTCGTCGGCGAGCTCGCGCACGTCGTCCGGCTCGGCCCACTCGTAGGACCCCCCGAGCAGCATCTGGGTGGTCTCGCGCGACATCCCCGCCATCGGGTCGCTCAGCAGGTGCCGGTCGGCGGGGTGGATCCAGGCCGTCGAGTCGTACGTGCCGGCCACGGGGGCCACGCACCACATGTGGTCGACGTGACCGTGGGTGACCAGCACCGAGACCGGCTTGAGCCGGTGCTCGCGGACCACGTCGGCGACCCCCTGGGCGGCGTCCTTGCCCGGGTCGATGACGACGCACTCGGAGCCCGGTCCGGTGGCCACGACGTAGCAGTTGGTGCCCCAAGGGCCTGCGGGGAAGCCGGCGATCAACACGGCGTCACACTATCGACCGGGGCGCCGGGAGCCGAACCAGCACGACGCGATTAGCATGTGACGCACATCTTCACCTGCCTCTCGCACCGGGGCACCGAGACACAGGGAATCTTTGTGACGAGCCACCAGTGGGGCCGGGTCGACGACGACGGGACCGTCTACGTCAAGACCGCCGACGGCGAGCGGTCCGTGGGGTCCTACCCCGCGGGCACGCCCGAGGAGGCACTCGCCTTCTTCACCGAGCGCTACGCCGCACTCGCCTTCGAGGTCGAGCTGCTCGAGAAGCGGGTCAACTCCGGGGTGATGTCGCCCGAGGAGGCCACAGAGTCGGTGCGCACCGTGCGCGCCCAGGTCAGCGGCGCCAACGCCGTGGGCGACCTCGCCGGCCTCGAGGGTCGCCTCGACGCCCTGGCGCCGGTGCTGGCCTCCCAGCGCGAGGCGCGTCGGGTGGAGAAGGAGAAGCGCAGCGCCGAGGCCAGGGCCGCCAAGGAGAAGCTGGTGGTCCAGGCCGAGAAGCTCGCCGAGAGCGACGACTGGCGCCACGGAGCGAACCGTCTGCGCGACCTCCTCGAGCAGTGGAAGGCGGTCCCGCGCATCGACCGGGCCTCCGACGACGCCCTGTGGCGTCGCTTCTCGACCGCCCGCACCGGCTACACCCGGCGCCGCAAGGCCCACTTCGCGCAGCAGAGCCAGGAGCGCGAGGGCGCCCGGGCCGTCAAGGAGCGGCTCGCCGCCGAGGCCGAGTCGCTGGCCGACTCCACCGACTGGGGTCCCACAGCGGGGCGCTACCGCGACCTGATGCGCGACTGGAAGGCCGCCGGCCCGGCACCCAAGGACGTCGACGACCGGCTCTGGAAGCGCTTCCGTGGCGCCCAGGACCAGTTCTTCGGTGCCCGCGACGCCGCGAACGCCGCCCTCGACGAGGAGTTCGCGGCCAACGCCGAGGTCAAGGACGCCCTGATCGTGGAGGCCGAGGCCCTGCTGCCGGCGCTCGCCGAGACCGGCGACATCGAGGCCGCCAAGCGCGCCTACCGCGTCATCGCCGAGCGCTGGGACGCGGCCGGCAAGGTCCCGCGCGCCCGGATCAAGGAGCTCGAGGGTCGCATCGCCAAGGTCGAGCAGACCATCCGCGGCCACGAGGACGAGCAGTGGCGTCGCTCGGACCCCGAGAAGTCCGCGCGCGCCGACGACATGGTCTCCAAGCTCCAGGCCGCCATCGACCAGGTGGAGGCCGACCTCGAGAAGGCGCGCGCCGCCGGCAGCGCCGCGAAGGTCGCCGAGCTGGAGGAGAACCTCGCCTCGCGCCAGTCGTTCCTGGAGATGGCGCGCCGCGCGTCCGCGGAGTACGGCAGCTGAACCGAGTCCGGCCGCGGCCTACTGGGTGACCCGGTAGGCGTCGAAGACGCCGGGCACCCCCCGCACCGCGCGCAGCACGGTGTCGAGGTGCTTGGTCTCGGCCATCTCGAAGGTGAAGCGGCTCTTCGCGACCCGGTCGCGGTTGGTGGCCAGCTGCGCCGACAGGATGTTCACGTGGGCGTCCGAGAGCGCCATCGTGATGTCGGAGAGCAACCGGGCCCGGTCGAGCGCCTCGACCTGGATGTTGACCAGGAAGGTCGAGGTCGTGGTCGGCGCCCACTCGACGTCGAGCAGCTTCTCGGGCTGGGACTGCAGGGCCGTCGCGTTGGTGCAGTCGCGCCGGTGCACCGACACCCCTCCGCCCTTGGTGACGAAGCCCAGGATCGGGTCGGGGGGCACCGGCGTGCAGCACTTGGCGAGCTTGACCCACAGGTCGGAGGCGCCCTTGACGACGACGCCCGCGTCGCCGGACCCGGTGGGGCGGCGGTGCCCGCGGCGCCCGGTGATGGTGACGGCCTCGGCCAGGTCCTCCTGGGCGCCCTGCGCTCCCCCGTGCACCTCGAGCACCTGCTTGACGACGGCCTGGGCGGAGAGGTTGTTCTCCCCCACCGCCGCGTAGAGCGCGGTGACGTCGGCGAGCTTGAAGTGCTCGGCCGCCAGCATCAACGACTCGTGCGAGAGCAGCCGCTTGAGGGCCAGCCCCTCCTTGCGCATCAGCTTGGCGATCTGGTCCTTGCCCCGCTCGATCGCCTCCTCGCGGCGCTCCTTGGTGAACCACTGCCGGATCTTGGAGCGGGCACGCGGGGACTTCACGAACGTCAGCCAGTCGCGCGAGGGTCCGGCGTTCGGTGACTTGGAGGTGAAGACCTCCACGACGTCGCCGTTGTCGAGGCGCGACTCCAGCGGCACCAGCCGACCGTTGACCCGGGCACCGATGGTGTGGTGCCCCACCTCGGTGTGCACCGCGTAGGCGAAGTCGACCGGGGTCGACCCCGAGGGCAGCGCGATCACGTCGCCGCGAGGGGTGAAGACGTAGGTCTCGGCCCGGTTGATCTCGAAGCGCAGCGACTCCAGGAACTCGCCCGGGTCCTCGACCTCGCTCTGCCAGTCGAGCAGCTGGCGCACCCAGGACATGTCGTCGAGGTCGGCGCGCTTCTCGGTGTCGACCCCGGTGCGACCGTCCTCCTTGTACTTCCAGTGCGCCGCGACGCCGTACTCCGCGCGGCGGTGCTGGGCGAAGGTGCGGATCTGCATCTCGACCGGCTTGCCCTGCGGGCCCATGACGGTGGTGTGCAACGACTGGTACATGTTGAACTTCGGCATCGCGACGTAGTCCTTGAACCGCCCCAGCACCGGGTTCCACCGCGAGTGCAGGACGCCCAGGACGGCGTAGCAGTCGCGGTCCTCCTCGACCAGCACCCGGATGCCGACCAGGTCGTAGATGTCGGAGAACTCGCGTCCGCCCAGGATCATCTTCTGGTAGATCGAGTAGTAGTGCTTGGGTCGACCGGTGACCTTGGCCTTGACCTTGGCCTCGCGCAGGTCGGCCTCGACCTGGGTGATGACCTGGGCCATGAACTGGTCGCGCGAGGGCGCGCGCTCGGCGACCATCCGCACGATCTCGTCGTAGATCTTGGGGTGCAGGGTGGCGAACGCGAGGTCCTCGAGCTCCCACTTGATGGTGTTCATGCCCAGTCGGTGCGCCAGCGGTGCGTAGATGTCGAGGGTCTCGCGGGCGGTGCGCTCCTGGCTCTTCTGCGGCACGAACCGCAGGGTGCGCATGTTGTGCAGGCGGTCGGCGAGCTTGATGACCAGCACCCGGATGTCGCGCGACATCGCGACGATCATCTTGCGGATGGTCTCGGCCTGCGCTGAGTCCCCGTAGACGACCTTGTCGAGCTTGGTGACCCCGTCGACCAGCAGCGCCACCTCCTCGCCGAAGTCGACCCGCAGCTCCTCCAGCGTGTACGCAGTGTCCTCCACCGTGTCGTGCAGGAGCGCGGCGGCCAGCGTCGGCTCGGTCATCCCGATCCCGGCCAGGATCGTGGTCACCGCCAGCGGGTGGGTGATGTAGGGGTCGCCGCTCTTGCGCATCTGGGTGCCGTGCAGCCGCTCGGCGGTGACGTAGGCGCGCTCCAGCAGCGCCAGGTCGGCCTTGGGGTGGTTGGCGCGCACCGCGCGGAAGAGCGGCTCGAGGACCGGGTTGCCGCCCTGGCTGCGATGACCCATCCGGGCCAGCCGTGACCGCATGCTGCGCGAGGAGACCGGGACGCTGTCCTGGAGGCGCTCCGGGACCGCCTCGTTCGGGGGGCGGGGCGATCCGTGCTCACGGCGTCAGTCTAGGCCCGGTCGGACCCGACACTGAGCAACGTGGTGACCGCGACCTCGCCGAGCGCGTCCCGCCACGGCAGGAACGCCAGGTCCATCAGCACCGCCACTCCGACGACCGTGGCGCCGCAGCGCTCCACCAGCTCGACGGTGGCCCGCGCGGTGCCTCCGGTGGCGAGCACGTCGTCGACCAGCAGGACCCGGCTGCCGGCGCGCACGGCGTCGGTGTGCAGCTCGAGGGTCGCCGAGCCGTACTCCAGGTCGTAGGAGACCGCGTGCGTCTCGCGGGGCAGCTTGCCGGCCTTGCGCACCGGGACGAACCCGGCACCCAGCGCCAGCGCGACGGGAGCGCCGAGGATGAACCCCCGGGCCTCCATGCCCACCACGGTGTCGACCACGGACCTGCCCTGCTCGTCGCGACCGGCCTCGGCGAGCCCGGCGACGACCGCGGCCAGCCCGGCGTGGTCGGCCAGCACCGGGGTGATGTCCTTGAAGACCACCCCGGGCTCGGGGAAGTCCGGGACGTCGCGGATCAACCGGTCCAGGGCCTCGCGGGCCGCGACCAGGCTCACTTCTTGCCGCGCTTGGAGCGGCTCTGCCGGCTCGGCTGCTGGCGACCCGAGGCCCCGCTGGGACCCACCGGGCCACGCGCCTGCGGCACGGTGCGGCCGCGACCCATGGGCTCGGTGGCCCGCGGCGGGGCCGTGCGGGGTGCGGTCACGGGTGCGCTCGGAGCGATCGGCGCCGCCGGCCCAGGGCGGGTCCCCGGCTCGACGGGCGCCGCCATGCCCTCGACGTACCCGGGGACCGCCGCGTAGCGGTCTCCGGCCCGGGCGCGTGCCTTGGCGCGACGCTCGGCCATCACCACCTCGGTCTCGCCGGACTTCAGGTCCACGAGCAGCGGGGTGGCGATGAACACCGAGGAGTAGGTGCCGGCCGCCATGCCGACGAAGAGCGCGAGCGCGAGGTCCTGCAGGGAGCTGGCCCCGAGCTGGACGGCGCTCACGTAGAGGATCGCCCCGACCGGGAGCAGCGCCACCAGCGACGTGTTGATCGACCGCACCAGGGTCTGGTTGACCGCGAGGTTCGCGGCCCGGGCGTAGGTGGTGCCGCCGCGGCCGAGCCCGGCGGTGTTCTCGCGAACCTTGTCGAAGACGACCACGGTGTCGTAGAGCGAGAACGCCAGGATCGTCAGCAGGCCGGTGACGGTCGCGGGCGTGACCTCGAAGCCGAGCAGGGCGTAGACGCCGACCGTGATGGCCACGTCGTGGGCCAGCGCGACGAGGGCGGCCACCGACATCTTCCACTCGCGGAAGTAGGCCCAGATGAAGAGGATGACGAAGAAGAGGAAGACGGCGAGACCGATCAGCGAGGAGCGGGCCACGTCGGCCCCCCAGCTCGCGCCGATGTCCTCCTGCGACAGGTCCGCGGCGGGGTCGATCCCGGTCGCCTCGACGATGGCCCGGGCGACGGTGTCGCTGTCGTCCTGCGAGAGCTGTCCGGTCTGCACGAGCAGCGCCTGCTCGCCCAGGGTGCTGACCACCGGGGAGGCGGCGCCGTCGACACCGGTGCCGGAGACGCTGGCGCGCAGCTCGTCGGCCTGCTGCTGGGTCGCGCTGGCGCCCAGGCTCACGCGGTACTGCGTGCCGCCGGTGAACTCGATGCCCAGGTCGAGCCCGCGCACGCTGACCCCGAGGATCGCCACGGCCACCAGGACCACCGAGATGGCGTACCAGAGCCACTTCTTGCCGACGAAGTCGATCGAGCGGTCCCCGGTGTAGAGGGCGTTGCCGAGTCGCGAGTACCTGCCCATCAGACGGTCCCTCCTGCCGGGAGCCGGTCGACGCCGAGGGTCTCGGCGTTGAGACCGGAGAGGCGGTGGCCGGAGTGGAAGAACGGGAAGCGGGCCAGCCAGGAGACGGCCGGCTTGGTGAAGAAGAAGAACACGACCAGGTCGATGACCGTGGTCAGGCCGAGCGCGAAGGCGAAGCCCTTCACCACGCCGGCCGCGAAGATGTAGAGGATGACCGCGGCCAGGAGCGACACCGCGTCGGCGGCGACGGCGGTGTTGCGTGCCCGCTTCCAGCCCGACTCGACCGCGACCCGCATCGACTTGCCGTCGCGCATCTCGTCGCGGATGCGTTCGAAGAGCACGATGAAGGAGTCGGCCGTGATCCCGACCGCCACGATCAGCCCGGCGATGCCGGGCAGGGTCAGGGTGAACCCGGCGGTCTCGCTGAGCAGCAGGACCATCCCGTAGGTGATCGCCGCCGCGACGAGCAGCGAGGCGATGACGACCGTGCCGAGCCCGCGGTAGTAGAGCAGGCAGTAGAGCATCACGATGCCCAGCCCGATGCCGCCCGCGAGCAGGCCGGCCGAGAGCTGGTCGCCGGCGAGGGTGGGGCCGATGACCTGGGTCAGCGGGTCGTCCTCGAAGGCGATCGGCAGGGCGCCGAACTTCAGGCTGGTCGCGAGGCTGCCCGCGCTGGTCTCGGTGAAGTCACCGCTGATCTGGGCGTTGCCGTCCACGATGACGCCGTTCATGGTCGGCGCCGACAGGACCTCGCCGTCGAGCACGATCGCGAACTGCTTCTCGGTGCCGTACAGGCCACGGGAGATGTCGGCGAAGATGTTCGTGCCGGCCCCGTCGAAGGAGAGCTGCACGACGTAGGCGACCTCGCCCTGCGGGATCGCCGACGAGGCGTCGGAGAGCGCGGTGCCCTCGATCATCGCCGGGGACAGCAGGTAGGCCACGCCGTCCTCGTCGCAGGTGATGAGCGGGGCGTCCGGGTCGTCGCTCATCGGCGACGCCGGGCCGTCGGCCGGGCACTGGTACTGGGAGAACGCCGTGACGCACTCGGTGGTCGGCGTGTCGATCCAGCTCAGCGGGTCGTCGATGAGCTTGTCGTCAGCGGCCGCGGTGACGCACTGCGCGAAGGCGTCCGGCTGCCCGCCCTTCTTGCCGGGCTTCTTGCTGGGCTCGTCGCTGGGCTCGTCGCTGGGCTCGTCGCTGGGCTCGTCGCTGGGCTCACCGGTGGGGCCGTCGGTCTCGGTGCCGGCCTTGACGCCGAACCCGACCGACGGGCGGTTGTTGCCCTGCTGCTGGTCCTGGGGCTGACCGGTGAGCCCCTCGGCGCCGGGCGCCTCGGGGATGACTCCGTCGGGGAGGCCGGTGGTGCTCTGGCAGCGGCCGTCGGCCTGGGAGCAGGCCACGAGCCGGAAGCGCAGCTGGGCGGTGCGCTGGACGGTGTCGAGCAGGTCGCGCCGGTTCTTGCCCGGCACCTCCACGACGATGTCCTGGCCGCCCTGCGTGGTCACCTCGGCCTCGGCGACCCCGGAGCCGTTGACGCGGTCGTCGATGATCTTGCGGGCTTCCTCGAGCGACTCGTCGGTCGGGTCGCCCTCGGCCCGCAGGGTGATGCTGGTGCCACCCTGCAGGTCCAGGCCAAGCTGCGGCGTCCAGCTGCCGGCCAGCGCGACGAGGCCGAAGAGGACGGCCACCGAGACGAAGAACGCGACCAGGGTGCGTCCGGGACTGGGCCTGCGACCGGCCACCTCAGAGCTCCTCGGGGGCGTCGAAGGTGTCCGGGGCGTCGGGGGGGAGGATCCGCCCGACGGCGCCGCGGGCCACCCGGAGCGCGACGCCCGGGGCCACCTCGAGCTCGAACGAGTCGTCGTCGAGGCCGCGGACGGTGCCGTGGATCCCGGAGGTCAGCAGCACCTCGTCCCCGACGCTGATCGACTGCTGCATGGCGATCATCTCGCGGTTGCGGCGGGACTGCGGTCGGATGATCAGCAGCCAGAACACGAGCGCGATACCCACCAGGGGCAGGAACGGGGCTAAGCCCTCCACGACGGACCTCTCCACATATACGACAGGTGTGGCCGCCGGGAACGAGCCCGGGACGGCCGCGCGAAAGTGTAGCCGCGGGGGTGTGACCTCCAGCATCCCCGCCCCGACGGGTCGTGCTCAGCCCGGGTCGGTCTCGAAGAGGGCCCGCTCGTCGCCCACGGCTCCCGGCGGCGGCGTGAGGCCGAGGTGCGCCCAGGCCGCCGGCGTCGCGACCCGACCACGCGGCGTACGGGCCAGGAATCCGATGCGCACCAGGAACGGCTCGGCGACCTCCTCGACGGTCTCCCGCTCCTCCCCCACGGCGACCGCGAGCGTGGACACGCCCACCGGGCCACCACCGAAGCGGCGGCACAGCACGTCGATGACGCCACGGTCGAGACGGTCCAGACCCAGGTCGTCGACCTCGTAGAGCTCCAGGGCGGCCTCGGCCACCGCGAGGGTGACCACCCCGCCGGCGCGCACCTGGGCGTAGTCCCGCACGCGGCGCAGCAGCCGGTTCGCGATCCGCGGCGTGCCGCGCGAGCGGAAGGCGATCTGCGCCGAGCCCTCGCTGGTCAGCTCGACCCCGAGCAGGTCCGCCGAACGGTGCACGATCGTGTCGAGGTCCCGGGGGTCGTAGAACTCCAGCTGGGCGGTGAAGCCGAACCGGTCACGCAGCGGCCCCGGCAGCAGGCCGGCCCGGGTGGTCGCGCCGACCAGTGTGAAGGGCGGGATCTCGAGCGGGATGGCGGTGGCCCCGGGGCCCTTGCCGATGACGACGTCGACCCGGAAGTCCTCCATCGCCATGTAGAGCATCTCCTCGGCCGGACGCGACATCCGGTGGATCTCGTCGATGAACAGCACGTCGCCCTCGTTGAGCCCGGACAGGATGGCGGCCAGGTCCCCCGCGTGGGTGATGGCGGGCCCGCTGGTCAAGCGCAGGGGCACGCTCATCTCGTGGGCGATGATCATCGCCAGCGTCGTCTTGCCCAGGCCGGGCGGGCCGGAGAGCAGCACGTGGTCGGGGCAGCGCTCGCGCCGGCGGGCCGCCTCGAGGACGAGGCCGAGCTGGTCGCGCACCCGCTGCTGACCCACCACCTCGTCGAGGCTGCGCGGGCGCAGGGCGGCCTCGACGGCGCGCTCGTCGCCGTCGGCCTCGGCCACGGTCAGGGAGCGCAGGTGGTGCTCCTCGGCGGCAGCGAGGGGGTCCCGGTCGGAGTACTGGTCGTCGTGCATCGCGGGTCAGACCCTCGAGAGCATGCGCAGCGCGGAGCGCAGCAGCGTCGCGACGTCGGGGTCCTCCCCCGCTTCCGGGGCCACCTCGTCCACGGCCTGCTCGGCGTCCTTGACCGTCCAGCCCAGCCCGACGAGGCCCTGCTGCACCTGGTCGCGCCACGGCGCGACGGTCGAGGAGGCCGGGCTGGCGCTGCGACCGGCGCCGGCGGCGCCGAGACGGTCCTTGAGCTCGAGGATGATCCGCTGCGCACCCTTCTGGCCGATCCCGGGGACCCGGGTCAAGGTCTTGACGTCCTCGCCGCCCACCGCGCGGCGCAGGTCGTCGGGGGCGAGCACCGCGAGCATCGCCTGGGCGAGCTTGGGGCCGACCCCCGACGCGGTCTGGAGCAGCTCGAAGCAGACCTTCTCGTCCTCGTCGAGGAAACCGAAGAGCGTCAGCGACTCCTCCCGCACCACCATGGAGGTGGGCAGCGTGGCCTGCTGCCCGGTGCCGACCTTGGGCGAGAGCGTGGCGAGCGTGCCGGGGGTGCAGAGGAGCTCCAGGCCGATCCCGCCGACCTCGAGCACGGCGCTGGTCGGCGTCACCGCGGCGACCGGGCCTCGGACGTAGGCGATCACGGGGTCCTCCTCGGGATGGTGCGGGTGGTGGTGGCACGGGTGGGGACCGCGCGGGTCGGCACGGCGCGGGTCTGGCGGGCGACCGCCTGGTCGAGCCGGGCCTGCGCCCCGCCGCGCCAGATGTGGGTGATGGCCAGGGCCAGGGCGTCGGCGGCGTCGGCCGGCTTGGGCGGGGCGTCGAGGCGCAGGATGCGGGTGACCATCGCCCCGACCTGCTGCTTGGTGGCGCGCCCCGAGCCGGAGACGGCCGCCTTGACCTCGCTGGGCGTGTGCAGCGCGATCGGCAGACCCCGACGCGCGGCCACGACCATGGCGATGCCGCTGGCCTGGGCGGTGCCCATCACCGTCGAGACGTCCGAGCGCGCGAAGACCCGTTCGACCGCGACCGCGTCCGGGCGGTACTCCTCGATCCAGGCCTCGACCCCCTGCTCGATGGTGACCAGGCGCTGCGCCACCGGGAGGTCGCTGCTCGTGCGCAGCACGTTGACGTCGACCAGGGTGAGCGGCCGACCGACCGAGCCGTCGACGACACCCATGCCGCACCGGGTCAGCCCGGGGTCGATCCCCAGCACGCGCATCCGTCACCCTCTCGTCGAACGTCTGTTCGCACCCGACGTTACGTGACCGCCAGCGCGACCCAGGCACGACACGCGGGCCGGGGCCGGGGACTCAGTCCTCGGTCGCGTCGAGCTCGGCCATCACGACGTCCGGCACGTCGAAGTTGGCGTAGAGGTTCTGCACGTCGTCGAGGTCCTCGAGGACGTCGACGAGGCGGAACATCTTCTCGGCGCCGTCCTTGTCGAGCGAGACCTGCATGTCGGGGACGAACTGCGCCTCGGCGGAGTCGTAGTCGATGCCGGCCGCCTGCAGCGCGGTGCGGACCCCGACCAGGTCGGTGGCCTCGGAGACGACCTCGTAGGCCTCCCCCAGGTCGTTGACGTCCTCGGCGCCGGCGTCGAGGGTGACCTCGAGGAGGTCGTCCTCCCCGACCAAGCGACCGTCCTGCTCCTTGGCGACCACCACGACGCCCTTGCGGTGGAAGAGGAAGGAGACCGACCCCGGGTCGGCCAGCGAGCCGCCGTTGCGCGACATCGCGGTGCGGACCTCCATCGCGGCACGGTTCTTGTTGTCCGTGAGGCACTCGATGAGCATCGCGACGCCGCTGGGGCCGTAGCCCTCGTACATGATCGTCTGGTAGTCGGCTCCGCCGGTCTCGGCGCCGGAGCCCCGCTTGACCGCGCGGTCGATGTTGTCGTTGGGGACCGACGACTTCTTGGCCTTCTGGATCGCGTCGTAGAGCGTCGGGTTGCCGGTGACGTCACCGCCGCCCATCCGGGCCGCCACCTCGACGTTCTTCACCAGCTTGGCGAACATCTTGCCGCGCTTGGCGTCGACGATCGCCTTCTTGTGCTTCGTGGTCGCCCACTTGGAGTGCCCGGACATCTGTTTCCTCTTCTACTCGGCTCGCCTGAACTCACCTGCGTCGCCGGCCCGCGAGGGCCGGTTCCTGCTCAGACGGCTCGGACCAGGTCCACGAACAACTGGTGGACCCGGGAGTCGCCCCCCACCTCGGGGTGGAACGACGTCGCCATCAGGTGGCCCTCACGGACCGCGACGATCCTACCTGCGGCGTCCCCGTGGTGGACACGGGCAAGCACCTCGACCCCGGGACCGACCTGCTCGACCCACGGGGCGCGGATGAAGACGCCGTGCACCGGCGCGTCCAGCCCCGTCATCTCCACGGGCCCTTCGAACGAGTCGACCTGGCGTCCGAAGGCGTTGCGCCGCACGGTCATGTCGATGCCGCCGAGGGTCTCCTGACCTGCCGCGCCGTCCACCACCCGCTCGGCCAGCAGGATCATCCCGGCGCAGGTGCCGAGCACCGGCAGCCCGTCGGCGATGGCCTCCCGCAGCGGCTCGAGCAGCTCGAACGTCCTGGCCAGGCGGGCCATGGTCGTGCTCTCCCCGCCCGGCAGCACCAGCGCGTCGCACGCGGCGAGCTCGGCCGGGCGGCGTACCCGCAGGGTGGCGCAGCCGAGGCCCTCGAGGGCCGCGAGGTGCTCGCGCACGTCGCCCTGCAGGGCGAGGACACCGATCGTCGGCGAGGTGGAGACAGGCACGCGCGGAGTCTAGAGACCCCCGTGCGAGCCCCCACGGTGGGTGGCACAGTGACCCCCATGCGCGCAGCGAGCCTCGTGGTCCCCCTGGTCACGCTGGCCCTCGGGGTGAGCGCCTGCGGCGGCGACGGGGCCGACCGGGACGGGCGGGACGAGCCGCGCGGGCTGGTCAGCAGCACCTCGGCCACCGGTGCCAACGGAGCGAGCGACGAGCCGCAGGCGGCGTACCTGGCCTGGTTGGAGGCGCTCGAGGCCGAGGACGCCGAGGCGGCCTGCGCGCGCCATGCCCCCGACCTGACGATCTCGCTGCGCTTCGAGGCGATCCTGCTCGATCGCGCCGAGCTGGGCGACCCGTGCACCGGCTTCGTGGCGCTGTTGTGGGAGGACCCGTTGCGCGAGTTCGACCCGCTGAGCCTGGAGACGACCCGGGCCACGCGGGAGAAGGCGACGGTGGCCGCCAGCTTCGCCGCCGGTTCGGAGACCGCCGAGCTGGTCTACCACCGCGCGCAGTGGCGGGTGCTGCGCACGGAGCCCCGGCTCGAGGCCACCGAGGGTGCCTCGAGCCAGGCACCCCAGCGCTGGGTGCGGGCCTGGTGCGACCTGGAGCTGGGAGCCGACCGCGAGAGGGTCGTCGAGCAGATGGGTGACCCCTCGGGCGAGTACACGATCGACAACGGCGGCGAGCCGCAGCTGTGGTGGGCCCAGGACCAGTACGACTTCCGCGCCTACCTCGACGCGCAGGGCGCCGTCCTGGACCTGGTCGGCGACTACGACGCGCTCGGCGCCGCCGACCGCGAGCAGCTGGACTGCCCCGAGCTGAGGTGACGGACGAGCGGTCACTTCTGCACCACCGACCGGTCAGTTGTGCACCACCGACCGGTCAGGGGCCCCTGCTCAGCGCGATATCTGGGCCGGGTCAGCGCGATATCTGGGCCGGGTCAGCGCGATATCTGGGCCGGGTCAGCGCGATATCTGGGCCGGGTCACCAGCCACGCTGGGCGAGCCGGTGCGGCTGCGGGATGTCCTCCACGTTGATGCCGACCATGGCCTCACCCAGGCCCCGCGAGACCTTGGCGACCATGGCCGGGTCGTCGTGGAAGGTGGTCGCCTTGACGATGGCCTCGGCGCGCTGGGCGGGGTTGCCCGACTTGAAGATGCCCGAGCCCACGAACACGCCGTCGGCGCCGAGCTGCATCATCATCGCCGCGTCCGCGGGGGTGGCGATGCCGCCGGCGGTGAACAGGACGACCGGCAGCTTGCCGGCCGAGGCGACCTCGGCGACGAGGTCGTAGGGCGCCTGGAGCTCCTTGGCGGCGACGTACAGCTCGTCGCGCGACATCGCGCCGAGCCGGCGGATCTCCCCGAGGATGGTGCGCATGTGGGTGACGGCGTTCGAGACGTCACCGGTGCCGGCCTCGCCCTTCGAGCGGATCATCGCCGCGCCCTCGGTGATGCGGCGCAGCGCCTCGCCCAGGTTGGTGGCACCGCAGACGAACGGCACGGTGAACTGCCACTTGTCGATGTGGTTGGTGTAGTCGGCCGGGGTGAGCACCTCGGACTCGTCGACGTAGTCGACCCCGAGGCTCTGCAGCACCTGCGCCTCGACGAAGTGACCGATGCGGGCCTTGGCCATGACCGGGATCGACACGGTCTCGATGATCGAGTCGATCATGTCGGGGTCGGACATGCGCGAGACGCCGCCCTGCGCGCGGATGTCGGCGGGCACCCGCTCGAGTGCCATCACCGCGACCGCTCCGGCCTCCTCGGCGATCTTGGCCTGCTCGGCGGTGACGACGTCCATGATGACGCCGCCCTTGAGCATCTCGGCCATGCCGCGCTTGACTCGGTCGGTGCCCGTCCCGGGCTGGTCGGCGGCGGGCTGCTGAGGCGTCTGGGTCATGCCTCGATTCTACGAGCCTTTACGGCGAAGGCCGATTCTCAAGCAGCGTCGTGGACATCACGGGCCACGGCCTGCTTGCGGACCTTCTCGATGCGGAAGACCACGGTGGCGGTGTTGGCGAACGCCAGGATCCACAGGGCGGCGAACATGAGCTCGGGGATCCCGAAGATCGCACCGAGGCCGGTGGCGACCAGGATCAGCACCAGCCGGTCCGCGCGCTCGGCGATGCCGCCCTTGGCGTCCATGCCCAGCGACTCCGCACGGGCCCGGGCGTAGGAGGTCACCGAGCCCATCACCACGCAGTACAGCGAGAGCGCCAGGTAGAGCGTGCTGTCACCGGGGCCGGCGAAGTAGAGCACCAGGCCGCCGAAGACCGCGCCGTCACCGATCCGGTCGAGCGTGGAGTCCCAGAAGGCACCGAAGGTCGAGGAGCGACCCATCGTGCGGGCCATCTGCCCGTCGATGAGGTCGCTGAAGACGAACGCGGTGATGAACAGCACACCGATCAGCAGCTCGCCCTGCGGGAAGAAGATCAACGCGCCCGCGGCCACGCCGAGGGTCCCGACGAGGGTGACGACGTCGGGGCTGATGCCCAGCCTGATGAAGAGCGTGACGAAGGGGGCGAGCACGACGCCCTGCCAAAAGCCTTTGAACCTGTCCAACATGGTGGTCGCAGGCTATCGGTCGTGCCGGCTCACTGCTGCCACGCCCCCGCCAGGAGGTCGCGCGTCTCGCCCAGCAGCTCGGGCAGCGTCTTCGTGCGACCGATGATCGGCATGAAGTTCTGGTCGCCCGGCCAGCGCGGTACGACGTGCTGGTGCAGGTGGGCCGCGATGCCGGCGCCGGCGATGTGGCCCTGGTTCATCCCGATGTTGAACCCGCCAGCGGCCGACGTGGCCCGCACGGTCCGCATGGCGGCCCGGGTGAGGTCGGCGATCTCGGCGGCCTCCTCGTCGGTGGTCTCGGTGTAGTCCCCCAGGTGGCGGTAGGGACAGACCATGAGGTGCCCGGGGGCGTAGGGGTAGAGGTTGAGCAGCACGAACGCCAGCTCGCCGCGGTGCACGACCAGGCCCTCGGCGTCGCCGAGGCGCGGCACCCGGCAGAACGGGCACTCCCCCGCCGACCCGTCGGTGGGCTTGTTCTCCCCCCGGATGTAGGCCATCCGGTGCGGCGTCCACAGCCGGTCGAGCTCGTCGGGGCTGCCGATGCCGTCCTGGCGCAGCGTCTCGTGGTCCACGCCCCGATCCTAGGCACCCCCCGTCGCTGCGGCCCGGTCAGACCAGCTCGGGCACCCGCAGGTGGGCGATCGCGAGCTCCATCTCGGCGATGTCGAGGATCTCGGCGTCGAGGTGGACGACGGCGTGCTCCCGCAGCCGGGCGGCGTCGTCCCTCGTCGACAGCAGCCCGACGCGGGTGTCGAAGGCGACCGTGACGCAGGCGCGCCGCGAGCCGCGCTGGACCAGCATGCTCGCCCCCGCGAACTCCGGCATCGCCTCGATGCGCGGCAGCATCTGCTCGCGCCACCCGGCGATGAACCGGTCGAGGTCCGCGGGTCGCCCCCAGGTGACGCGACAGCAGGAGTCGGCACCGGTGGCGTGGTCGCGGTGCATCATGGCGACCTCCCACTCCTCGACGTGCGGGCTGCCGCCGAGGATCTTGCCGCCCTCGGCCCGCATCGGGCCCAGCTGACGGTCCCCGGTGTGCATCGCCTCCTCGTCGCGCCAGGAGCTGGTGGCGATCACCCGACCGATCTCACGGTCCACGACCAGGGACAGCCCCACGCACCCGTCCATCGAGGTCAGCATCGGCATCACCTCGTCGCGCACGTAGGCGATGGTGTCGTCGACCGAGGACGGATCCCCGGTGATGGTGGTCGAGCGTGCATGCATGGTGGTGTCCTCTCCCCCGCGAGGGCGGCTCCCCCGCACCCTCGACCCTCCTCGGGTGGGGCGGCCGCGGCAAGGGGCCGGGGCTATCCGGATCTGGGGAAATCGAGCCCTCGCCCACGCGCGCGTCAGAACCGGTGGAACCAGCCCAGCACCTGCTCGTCGGTGCCGGGACAGGTGACGTTGAGGTCGCGGTCGTCCTCGACCCACTGGCCCATCGCCGCCGGCCCGCCCTGGACGACGTACGACGCCCCGCAGCGGCGCAGCGCCTCGGCGCGCGAGGTCGGCCCGGCCGCGCGCCACTCGGGCACGCCCAGGCTCAGGCCCCCGACCGCCTGGGCCCAGAGGTGGGCGGTGGAGTAGATGCCGATGCGGTAGCCCTTGTCCTCGTAGCCGCGGCGGGCGCCCTCGACCACCGCGGCGTTGGCCGCCAGGTCGTCGGACCACTCCCAGTCGCGGACCGGCTCGACGTCGACCCAGATCATCGGTGCCGGAAGCCCGGCCTCGCGCATGGTGGTGATGTTGAACAGCGCCTGCTGGTACCCCACGTTGCGCTGGCGCGCGTAGGCATCGCCCGAACCGCCGGTGTCGTAGGGGCCGCGCTCCCCCAGCTCTGCCAGGGTCTGCGGGTCGGGGTAGCTGGTGACGGCGTAGGCCCCGGCGAGCAGGCCGCGCTCACGCACCCAGCTGACCTGCTCGGCCAGGCAGGGGTTGGGGAAGAACGCCGGGCCGTTGGTCAGCCCCATCACCACGTAGCGCGCGGAGTCGAGCGGCATGGGCAGGCCCAGCGTGCGACGCTCCGGGATGCCCTGGCCGCGGGGGCACTGCGGCCAGCTGATGTCCGAGCCCTCGAGCGGCCCCCGGACCGCCCGGGGCAGCCGGCCGGCCTCCTTCTCCGCGAGGGCGGCGAGGTCGGCCATCGCCGCCTCGTCGGCGCGCTCCTCGAGGTCGTCGGGCACCTCGGGAACCGTGAGCGGCTCCTGCTCAGCCTGCGGACCCGTCGACCGAGCCGGCTGCGCGGGCTCCGCCTGCGGTGGCTCGGCCGAGCCACCGCAGGCGGACAGGACCAGCACGAGTGCGAGTCCTGCCGCCCGGCGCGCCGACTGCCGCACCCGCTTCAGACCTGCTCGCGCGACTCCACGGCGGCGCGCACCCGCTCGATCGCCTCCTCGAGCGGCACCCCGTTGTCCTGGCGGCCGTCGCGGTAGCGGAACGAGACCGCACCGGCGGCGATGTCGTCGTCGCCGGCGATCATCATGAACGGCACCTTCTGCAGCTGGGCGTTGCGGATCTTCTTCTGCATCCGGTCGTCGGAGTCGTCGACCTCCACCCGCAGGCCCAGCGGCTTCATCTGCTTCGCCACCTCGTAGAGGTAGTCGGCGTGCCGCTCGGCGATGGGGATCGCCTGGACCTGGACGGGGGCCAACCACGGCGGGAAGGCGCCGGCGTAGTGCTCGACGAGCACGCCCATGAACCGCTCGATGGAGCCGAACTTGGCCGAGTGGATCATCACCGGCTGCTGGCGGCTGCCGTCGTTGGCGACGTACTCGAGGGCGAAGCGCTCCGCTGAGGGCTGGTTGAAGTCGTACTGGATCGTCGACATCTGCCAGGTCCGGCCGATGGCGTCACGGGCCTGCACCGAGACCTTGGGGCCGTAGTACGCCGCGCCGCCCGGGTCGGGGACCAGCTCGAGCCCGGTGCTGAGGCACACGTCCTCGAGGACCTTGGTCGCCACCTCCCAGTCCTCGTCGGAGCCGATGAACTTGTCCTTCGAGGCGTCCCGGGTGGACAGCTCGAGGTAGAAGTCGTCGAGACCGAAGTCGCGCAGCAGCCCGAGCACGAAGTCGAGCAGGTGGCGGATCTCGTCGGGCGCCTGCTCGGCGGTCACGTAGGAGTGCGAGTCGTCCTGGGCGAAGCCGCGGACGCGGGTCAGGCCGTGCACGACCCCGGACTTCTCGTGGCGGTAGACGCTGCCGAACTCGAAGAGGCGCAGCGGCAGCTCGCGGTAGGAACGCTGCCGCGAGCGGTAGATGAGGTTGTGCATCGGGCAGTTCATCGCCTTGAGGCGGTAGTCCATGCCATCGACGTCGAGCGCCGGGAACATCCCCTCGCCGTAGTAGGGCAGGTGCCCGGAGGTGTGGAAGAGACCCTCCTTGGCGATGTGCGGGGTGCCGACGTACTCGAAGCCCTCCTCGATGTGCCGACGACGGACGTAGTCCTCCATCTCCCGCTTGATCACCCCGCCCTTGGGGTGGAAGACGGGCAGGCCGGAGCCGATCTCGTCGGGGAAGCTGAACAGGTCGAGGTCGCGACCGAGCTTGCGGTGGTCGCGGCGCTCGGCCTCCTCGATGCGGTGCAGGTGCGCCTCGAGCGCCTCCTTGGACTCCCAGGCGGTGCCGTAGATGCGCTGGAGCTGCTTGTTCTTCTCGTCCCCGCGCCAGTACGCCGCCGCGGAGCGCATCAGCTTGAAGGCCGGGATCCGCTTGGTGGTGGGCAGGTGCGGGCCGCGGCACAGGTCCGACCAGGCGGTCTCGCCCTTCCGGTCGACGTTGTCGTAGATCGTCAGCTCGCCGGCGCCGACCTCGACGGCGGCACCCTCGGTGTCGGCCGCTCCGCCCTTGAGACCGATGAGCTCGATCTTGTACGGCTCGTCGGCGAGCTCGGTGAGCGCGTCGGCGTCGCTGGTGACCCGGCGGGAGAACTTCTGGCCCTCCTTGATGATCTTGCGCATCCGCGACTCGATCTTGACCAGGTCCTCGGGCACGAAGGGGGTCTCGACGTCGAAGTCGTAGTAGAAGCCGTCGACGACGGGCGGGCCGATGCCGAGCCTGGCGTCGGGGAACAGGTCCTGGACGGCCTGGGCCATCACGTGGGCGGTGGAGTGGCGCAGCACGTCGTGGCCGTCGGGGCTGTCGATCAGCACGCCCTCGACCTCGTCGCCGTCGGCGAGCTCGTGGGCGAGGTCCTTCAGGTCGCCGTTGACGCGGGCCACGACCACGGCCGGGTCCTCGGCGAAGAGCTCCCACGCCTTGGTGCCCGTCGTGACCTCCCGCACCTCACGCTCACCGGCGTGGACGAGGGCGATCTTGAGGTCGGACACAGGGTGCTCCATTCGTGGCGGGGCCCGGGAGGGCTGACCCGGCGATCGTATCCAGCACGCCGGGCGAACGACGCATCGGTTTCCGCCCGTTCCCACGCGGGCCGCCCGGGTCTATCGTCGACAGATGGCTCCCGACGCCGACACCACGTGGGCGGCCGACATGCCCGCCGCCTACGACGCGCTGCTCGGCCCGGTGCTCTTCGCGCCGTACGCCGAGGACATGGCGGCCCGCGTCGCCGCCTGCCACCCCAGCAGCGTGCTCGAGCTGGCGGCCGGCACCGGCCGACTGACCTCGGAGCTGGTCGCCGCCCTCCCGGCGGCCCAGGTCACCGCCACCGACCTGAACCAGGCGATGGTCGACCACGGGCGCGGGCGGGTGCCGCAGGCGCGGTGGAGCCAGGCCGACGCGATGGACCTGTCGTTCGAGGACGGCTCGGTGGACGTGGTGGTCTGCCAGTTCGGGGTGATGTTCTTCCCCGACCGGGTCGCCGCGCTGGGCGAGGCCGCCCGGGTGCTGGCACCCGGTGGCTCGCTGCTGGTGAGCACCTGGGACACCGTGGAGACCAACCACCTCGCCGCGCAGCTGGTCGTGGCGCTGGAGCGGGTCTTCCCCGAGGACCCGCCCGCTTTCGTGGTGCGGGTCCCGCACGGGTACGCCGACGTCGCGCGGTTCCGGGCGGACGCCCGGGCCGCGGGTCTCGTCGACGTCGAGGTCGAGACCGTCGCGCTCACCAGCCGGGCTCCCTCGGCCCGCAGCTTCGCCCGCGGCGTGTGCACCGGGTCGCCGCTGCGTGCCGGGCTCGCCGAGCGCGGCGACCTCGCGGAGGCCACCGAGCGGGTCGCCGACGAGCTCACGGCGCTGCTGGGCGAGGGGCCCGTCTCTGGTCCGATGAGCGCGCACGTGCTGCGCGGCGCCCGTCCCTAGGGATCACACCTGGCGGGCGGAGAAGCAGGCCGCGAGCTCGTCGGCCAGGGCGGCTCCGTCGTCGCTCAACCACCGCATGATCGCGGTCTGCCAGAGCGCGACGGCCGTCGCGGCGGCGACCTGGACCTCCACCTCGCGCACGTCGACGCCGCGGCGTGCGGCGAGCGCCTCGAGGAGCGTGCGCTGCCACGAGTGCACGACGTCCTGCATCCGCCCGCGCAGCGCGGGCGAGGTCGCGGCCGCCTGGCGACGCAGGAGCATCCGGTCGCGTTCGGCCTCGAACGACGGGCACAGCGCGGCGAAGGCCGCCGCCGCCGCCTCCAGATCGGTGAGCGTGGCCGCCAGCCCCCGCACCTCGTCGCGCAGCTGGGCCTGGCGAGCCTCGCGCTGGGGGTTGACGACGTCGTCCTTGGAGGCGAAGTAGCGGAAGAAGGTCCGGGGCGACACGTCGGCGGCCGCGGCGATCGTCTCGATGGTCGTCGCGTCGAACCCGTCGCGCGCGAAGAGCTCGAGGGCCGCGTCCTCGAGCGCGCGTCGGGTGCTGGCCTTGCGGCGCTCGCGCAGCCCCGGGTTCTCCTCCGTCATGGAGCGAGCCTCTCAGTCCGAGCCCAGCGCCGCGCGCAACCGGGTCTCCTCGTCGGCCCGCGCCTCGGGGTTGCCCCCCTCGATGTCGACCCGCAGGAGCTCGCCGGTGAAGGCGAAGGGCGGGCGGTAGTCGCGGCACAGCGGCAGGCCGCGGTCACGACCGATGAACATGCCCACCGCGGCGGTGGACAGGTTCGGGAAGAAGAAGAGTCCCGGGAGCGGGGCCGCAGCGCACTCGACCCCGTCGACGAGCACCCGGGCGAGCGGCTCGGCACCGGGCACGTACTGCACCCCGATCCGGTGCCGCCCCGGAGCGAGCGGCTCGGTGCCGGCGACGCGCACCAGGCCGTCGAGCATCGCGAACGCGGCGACCGGGACGCCGTCGAGCAGGTAGCAGCCCCACCCGCCGTGGGCGTCGCCGATCGCGGCGAGGATCCCCTCGGCGCCGGTCTCGGGGACCACCACCTCCGCGCTCAGCTCGAACCCGCCGAACAGCGACGGGAGCTGGCTGTCCTGGATGGGGCCGCCACCGGGGGTGTAGCTGACCCGGTGCGGGGCCGGGAACGGGCCGGGGTGCATGTGGGCCATCGAGTCGGGGAACTCGAAGAGCGGCAGCACCTGGTGGCGACCCGCCTCCGCCCACCACATCGCCTCGAGCCGCTTGACGACGTCGGGGTGCTCGTCGGCGAGGTCGGTGGCCTCGGAGAAGTCGTGCGTCAGGTCAAACAGCGACCAGCGGTCGGTCGCGAAGTCGTGGCTGCCCGGGATCGCGTCGCGCTCGTTGAACTGGTTGGGCACGAAGTTGGTCGTGGCCTTCCAGCCGTCCTGGTAGAGCCCCCGCGAACCCATCATCTCGAAGTACTGCAGGCGGCGGTGCTCGGCGACGTCCGGCTCGGTGAACGAGGCGAGCATCGAGGTGCCGTCGACGGGCTGCTGGGTGATGCCGTCGACGGTCTCGGGCACCGGGACGCCGGCGGCGTCGAGGATCGTGCTGAAGAGGTCGACGGCGTGGCAGAACTGCCCCCGGACGCCACCGGGGTCGGCGACCCGTGCGCCCCACCGCACGACGAGCGGCGTACGCACGCCGCCGAGCCAGGCGTGCCGCTTCCACAGGCGCAGCGGGGTGTTGCCCGCCCAGGCCCAGCCGAACGGGTAGTGGTTGTAGGCGCCGTGGCCGCCGATCTCGTCGCTGCGGGCGATGGAGGCCTCGACGTCCTCCTGGTGACCGAGCCAGCCGGCCGCCTCGTTGAGGGTGCCGGTGACCCCTCCCTCGGCGCTCGCCCCGTTGTCCGAGAGCACCATGACCAGGGTGTCGTCGGCGATGCCCCGCTCGTCCAGGTGGTCGAAGAGCCGCCCGAGGTGGTGGTCGGTGTGGGTCATGAAGCCGGCGAAGACCTCCATGTAGCGCGCGAACAGCCGGCGCTGCTCGGGGGGCAGCCCGTCCCAGTCCGGCACCCAGGAGGGACGCTCGGTCAGGAGGGTCTCGGGCGGGACCACCCCGGCGGCGAGCTGGCGCTCGAAGACACGCTCTCGCCAGACCTCCCAGCCGTCGTCGAACTGGCCCTCGTACGGCGTCACCCACTCGGGCGGCACCTGGTGCGGGGCGTGGGCCGCGCCGGTGGCCAGGTGCAGGAAGAACGGCTTGCGGGCCTCGGCCTGCTGCTGGTCCTGGATCATCCGGATCGACTCGTCGACCAGGTCCTCGGTGAGGTGGTAGCCCTCCTCCGGGGTCCGGGGCGGGTCGACCTGGGTGTTGTCGCGCACCAGCTCGGGGGCCCACTGGCTCGTCTCGGCGCCGAGGAAGCCGTAGAACCGCTCGAAGCCCATGCCCAGGGGCCAGCGGTGGAAGGGACCGGCCGAGGAGTACTCGTGCTTCGGGGTGAGGTGCCACTTGCCGACCGACATCGTGTTGTAGCCGGCGTCGCGCAGGAGGCGCGCGAGCATCGCTGCCGACGGCGGGATCCGGCCGGTGTAGCCCGGGAAGCCGAGGGCCGCCTCCTCGGTGACCCCCATCCCGACGGCGTGGTGGTTGCGCCCCGTGTGCAGCGCGGCGCGGGTCGAGGAGCAGACCGAGGTGACGTGGAAGCGGTTGTAGCGCAGGCCCTGCTCGGCGAGCCGGTCGATGTTCGGCGTCTCGAGCGTGGCGCCGAAGCAGCCCAGCTGGGCGAACCCCACGTCGTCCAGGACCACCATGACCACGTTGGGTGCGCCCGCCGGTGGCTGCGGGTAACCCACGAAGCGGGGCTCGGAGCCGTGCACCCGCGAGGTGATGAGCTGGCGGCCGGGGATCGGTGCGGAGCCCGAGGAAGTCGTCACCGGGGAACCGTAGCGCCGTGCCGCCAATACTGTCATCCTACTGCCACATGACAATTCACTGCCAGTTGGTGGCCCTGGCCCCCGACATCGACCGGCTGAGCCTCGACCTGCCCGACGGCGTCCAGGTGGTCGTCAAAGTCGTGGTCGGGCTCTTCCTCTTCGGCATCGCGCTCGACACGCGGCTCACGGACTTCCGCGACGTGGTCCGGCGCCCGGCGGTCATCGCGGTGGGCCTCGTCGCGCAGTACGTCGTCGCCCCCGGCCTGACGGTGCTGCTCGTGATGGCGCTCGACGTCCGCGGCTCGGTCGCCATCGGGATGCTGCTCGTCGCCTGCTGCCCGGCGGGCAACCTGTCGAACCTGCTGACCCACCGGGCACGCGGCGACGTCGCGCTCTCGATCTCGCTCACCGGTGTCTCCACGGTGCTGGCCGTGGTGGCGACCCCGGCGGCGTTCGCGTTCTGGACCGGGCTCAGCCCGGCCGCCGACGCGTTGATGCGCGAGGTCTCCCTCGAGCCGTGGGACGTGGTCGGCGAGGTGGCGCTGCTGATCGGCCTGCCCTTCGCGGCCGGTCTCCTCGTGGCCTGGCGGTGGCCGGCCCTCACCACCCGGGTCAAGAGGTACGTCGAGCCCGGGGTGCTGGTGCTGCTGCTCCTGGTGGTCGTCGGCGGTCTGGCCGGGCAGCTGCGCACCTTCATCGACTACGTCGGCGTGGTGGCCCTGGCGATCGCGGCGCAGAACCTCCTGGCGCTCGGGGTCGGCTACGGCACGGCCCGCGCCTGCCGGCTCCCGGAGCGGGGCGTCCGGGCGATGACGTTCGAGCTGGGCGTGCGCAACACCGCACTGGCGGTGGTGCTCGCGCTGGGGTTCTTCGCCGACCTCGGCGGCGTGGTGCTCGTCGCGGCCCTGTGGGGCCTGTGGGACGTCGCGACCGGGCTGAGCCTGGCTACCTGGTGGCGACGTAGACCGTGCTCGCCGACTCGCCACCCGTGAGCGGGTTGGCGAAGGTGACCACGTGCGCGACCGGCTCGACGAAGACCTCGGCGAGCGCGGCCTGGAAGACCGGGTCGGGCGGGTCGTCGGACCACAGGGCGAAGACGCCACCGGGCACGATCCGCGCTGCCATGCGTCGCAGCCCGTCGGCGGTGTAGAAGGCGGCGTGGCTGGGGTGCAGCACGTGCTGGGGCGAGTGGTCGATGTCCAGCAGCACGGCGTCGTACGTCGCCCGCGGGGTGGCGCCGTCGGCGACCAGGGCGAAGAAGTCGCCCAGGTGGAGGTCGCAGCGCGGGTCCGCGGCCAGGCCGGCGGTGTCCGGCAGCAGGTCACGGCGGTGCCAGTCGATGACCGCGGCGACCGCCTCCACCACCTGCACCTGCTCGACCCGGTCGTCCTCGAGCGCGGCCACCAGCGTGTAGCCCAGCCCCAGTCCCCCGACCAGCACGTGCAGCCGCTCGCCCTCGGCCCGGGCCAGACCCAGGTGCGCGAGCTCGGTCTCCACCACGTGGAAGAGGCTCGACATCAGGAACTCGTCGTCGATCTTGACCTCGTAGACGTCGTGACCGACGCCCGGCTCGTGGCGACGACGCAGGCTGATCACCCCGATCGGGGTCTCGGCCCAGCCGAGCTCCTGCATGTCCAACGCCACGCGCCGAGGCTACGCCCCGGGGGGCGGCGCTACGACAGCACCGCGGCCCCGGCGATCAGCAGGGTGCAGGCCGCCAGCAGGAACACCAGGAGCGGCGCCACGAAGCGCAGGTACTGGTCGTAGCGCACCTTGGCCAGCGCGAGCCCGCCCATCACGACCGCGGAGGTGGGCGTGACCAGGTTGACGACGCCGGACGCCGACTGGAAGGCGGTCACCACCAGGGAGCGCGGGACGTTCGCGAAGTCCGCGAGCGGCGCGAGGATCGGCATCGCGAGCGCGGCGTGCCCCGAGGTCGAGGGGACCAGGAACGCCAGCGGCACGTTGAGCAGGAACATCAACCCTCCGAAGAGCCCGGCGGAGGTGTTGCTGACGGCGTTCTCCATGGAGTTCAGGACCGTGTCGGTGATCAGCGAGTTGTTCATGATCACCGTGACGCCCCGCGCGAGCACGATGATCAGCCCCACGCCGATGAAGTCCCCGGCACCCCGCACGAGGGTGTCGGTCAGCCCCTTCTCCCCCAGTCCCCCGATGAGCCCGACCACGATCGACATCACGATGAACAGCGCGGCGAGCTCCGGGAAGTACCAGTCGAGCTGCCAGGCGAAGCTGTCCGCTGCCGGCCCGTTGACGACCTGGGCCCACGGCACGATGGCGAAGATCATGAACGCGAAGGTGGCGGCGACCACGGCGATCACCGCCTTCTGGCGACCGGTCATCGTGACCTGCTCGACACCGCGGGCCGCGAGCTCGTCGTCACCGGGCTGGGTGGTCGTCAACGAGGTGGAGGGGTCGCGCTTGACCCTGCGGGCGTAGCGCAGCACGTAGAGCACGCCGACCGGCACCAGGACGACGTACATCAGCAGCCGGAAGCCGATGCCGTCACCGATGGAGATCCCGGCCGCGTCGGAGGCCACCCCGGTGGCGAACGGGTTCACGGTCGAGGCGAGCACCCCGATGCCGGCGCCGATCAAGATGGTGCCGGCGGCCACCATCCGGTCGTAGCCCAGGCTCAGCACCAGCGGCACGACCAGGGCGTAGAAGCCCAGCGTCTCCTCGGCCATGCCCTCCGTGGTGCCGCCGATGGACAGCAGCACCATGAGCAGGACGATCACCACGGCACCCTTGGAGCCGTAGCGCTGGGCCACGCGGGCGATGGCGTTGTCGATGGCACCGGTGCGCATCGACATGGTGATGAAGATGCCGATGGCGATCACGAACAGGAAGACACCGGCCGCCCCGAAGAGCTCACCGCTCTCGTAGGGGCCGATGAAGCCGGTCTCGGCCGACTGGACGCCGTACAGGCCGTTGATCGGCGCCAGGAACAGCTCCATCACCCGGTCGCCGAAGGAGAGCCCCGACTCCACGCCCTGGTAGCTGCCCGGCACCGGCCCCCCGGTCTCCTCGCTCATCCGGTAGGTGCCCGTGGGCACCAGGAACGCCACCAGCCACACCGCGACCGTCACCGCGAAGAGGACGGTGAAGGCGCTGGGGAAGCTGAAGCGGCGCTTCGTGCTGTCCGCCGCCGCGGGTGACGCCGGGGGTGTCTCGGTGCTCATGTCCAGCCCTTCAACGCTGTCGGATGTCTGACACAGGCCAGCGAAGCAGCAGAGCGACCCACGCCGATGGTGCCGAAGGTCCCGGGACCAGCGGCCCTTCGCCCTCGCGCGGGCCGCCGCCTCTCACGGAGGGTGGGGCGGACGGCCACGAGGCCGGTCGACGAGGTCCAGGAGGCTTTCATGACGTTGCACGTGGATTCAGAGGTGGGCGTCCTGCGGCAGGCGATCCTGCACCGCCCCGACCTGGAGCTCAAGCGGTTGACCCCGACCAACAAGGACTCCTACCTCTTCGACGACGTGCTGTGGGTCAAGCGGGCCAAGCAGGAGCACGACGCGTTCGCGGAGACGCTGCGCGACCTCGACGTGCGGGTCCACATGTTCGACACCCTGCTCCGCGAGACGGTGGCGATCCCGGAGGCTCGCACGCACATCCTGGACGCCTCCTTCGACGAGCGGGTCTACGGCCCGATGGCCACCGACGCGCTGCACAACACGTTCTCGGCCATGGACGACGAGACGCTGGTGAGCTACCTGATCGGCGGCATGACCAAGCGCGAGCTCCTCGAGCGCGTCGAGCAGCCGCCGTCGGTGGTCATCTCCGCGCTCGACCTCGACGACCTCTTCCTGCCGCCGCTGCCCAACCACCTGTTCACGCGAGACACCTCGGCGTGGATCTACGACGGCGTGGCCATCAACTCGATGCGGATGAAGGCACGGGTGCGCGAGACGATCCACTACGAGGCGATCTACCGGTGGCACCCGCAGTTCGCCGAGGAGGACTTCCAGGTCTGGTCCGAGGGCCAGGTCAACGGCCGGGCCACCGCCGAGGGCGGCGACATGCTCGTGCTGGGTCGGGGCGCGGTGCTGGTGGGGATGAGCGAGCGCACCACGCCGCAGGGCGTCGAACGCCTGGCACAGAGGCTGTTCGCGGCGGGGAGGGCCACGAGGATCGTGGCGCTCTCCCTGCCCGTCAAGCGGGCCTTCATGCACCTCGACACGGTGATGACGATGCTCGACGCCGAGACCTTCACGTCGTACGCAGGCCTGGGCCTGCTGCCGTCGTACACGATCGAGCCCGGCGACTCGGAGAAGGAGCTCAAGGTCACCGCGCACGCTCCCGAGGACATGTACGCCGCCATCGCCGACTCCCTGGGACTGGACCGGGTCAAGGTGCTCACCGCGACCCAGGACGTGAAGTCCGCGGAGCGCGAGCAGTGGGACGACGGCTGCAACGTCCTGGCCGTCAGTCCCGGCGTGGTCGTCGCCTACGAGCGCAACGTCACGACCAACACCCACCTCCGCAAGAACGGCATCGAGGTCGTCACCATCCAGGGCAACGAGCTGGGCCGGGGCCGCGGCGGACCGCGCTGCATGACCTGCCCCATCGAGCGGGAGGGGATCTGAGATGGCGTTCAACCTGCGCAACCGCAGCTTCGTCAAGGAGATCGACTTCACCCAGAAGGAGTGGCGCTTCCTGCTCGACCTCGCCGCCGAGCTCAAGCGGGCCAAGTACGCCGGCTCCGAGCAGCCGGGCCTGATCCGCAAGAACATCGCGCTGATCTTCGAGAAGACCTCGACCCGCACCCGGTGCGCCTTCGAGGTGGCCGCCTTCGACCAGGGCGCCAACGTGACCTACCTCGACCCGAGCGGCTCGCAGATCGGCCACAAGGAGTCGATGGAGGACACCGCACGCGTGCTCGGTCGGATGTACGACGGCATCCAGTACCGCGGCTCGGCGCAGCGCAACGTGGAGTCCCTGGCCGAGCACTCCGGGGTGCCGGTGTGGAACGGGCTGACCGACGACTGGCACCCGACCCAGTCGCTCTGCGACATGCTGACGATGCGCGAGCACACCCGCAAGAACGACTCCGACGTCGCGTTCGCCTACGTGGGCGACGCCCACAACAACGTCGGCAACTCCCTGCTGGTCGCGGGAGCGCTCATGGGCATGGACGTGCGGATCGTGGCTCCGAAGGAGCTGTGGAACCACGACACCGTGGTCGAGCAGGCACGGGCGATCGCGGCTGCGACGGGAGCCCGGATCACCCTCACCGACGACGTCGCCGAGGGCGTTAAGGACGTGGACTTCGTCTACACCGACGTCTGGGTCTCCATGGGCGAGCCGAAGGAGGTCTGGGCCGAGCGCATCAACCTGCTCAAGGCCTACCAGGTCAACATGGACCTGCTCGCACTCACCGGGAACCCGCGGGTGAAGTTCATGCACTGCCTGCCCGGCTTCCACGACCGGGACACCAAGGTCGGTGAGGACCTCTACCAGGCCACGGGCATGTCGGCGCTCGAGGTCACCGACGAGGTCTTCGAGTCGAAGCACTCCATCGTCTTCGACCAGGCGGAGAACCGGATGCACACGATCAAGGCCGTGCTCGTGGCCACCCTGGGCGGCTGAGGTGCGCATCGTCGTCGCGCTCGGCGGCAACGCGCTGCTGCGCCGCGGCCAGACGCCGGACGCCGAGGTGCAGGAGCACAACGTGGCCACGGCCGTGGCCGCGCTGGCCCCGCTGGCCGCGGAGCACGAGCTGGTGATCACACACGGCAACGGTCCGCAGGTCGGGGTGCTGGCGCTGCAGAGCGCGTCCGACCCCAACCTGACCACGCCGTACCCGTTCGACGTCCTCGGGGCACAGACGCAGGGGATGATCGGCTACTGGCTGCTCCAGTCGATGCAGAACGCGCTCCCCCGCCGCCAGGTCGCCGCGATCATCAACCAGACCCTGGTCGAGGCCGGCGATCCCGCGTTCGCGGACCCGTCGAAGTTCGTGGGCGAGGTCTACGACGAGCCGACGGCGCAGCGGCTGGCCGCGGAGCGGGGCTGGACGGTCAAGCCCGACGGCGACGTGTGGCGACGGGTCGTGGGCTCGCCCACGCCGCTGCGCGTGATCGAGACGAGGGTGATCCGGCTGCTGCTCGAGAGCGGCGCGATCGTGGTCTGCGCCGGCGGCGGGGGCGTGCCGGTCATCCGCAACGAGGAGGGTCGGCTCGAGGGCGTCGAGGCGGTCGTCGACAAGGACCTCACGACCTCGGTGCTGGCCGAGGCGCTCGACGCCGACGTCCTGCTGGTCCTCACCGACGTGCCGCACGTGGTGCGCGGCTTCGGCACCGCCCACCCCGAACCCATCCTGCGCGCCTCGGCGGTCGCGCTGCGCCGCGAGGAGTTCGCGGCCGGCTCCATGGGCCCGAAGGTCGAGGCGGTCTGCCGCTTCGTCGAGGTCACCGGGAACATGGCCGCGGTCGGTCGGCTGGAGGACGCCGCCGCGATCCTCGGCGGCAAGGCCGGCACCATCGTCACGCCGGACGGTCGGTACCCGGTCTGAGCGACCGAGGACGTGCTGCAGCGAGTGGTCGATGTCGAGCAGCACGACGACTCCAGTCGCCCCTGATTGCGCCACGACGCTGCCGTCGCAAGCTCCTCACCCGAGGCGACATCGAAGGACGTGCCGACCAGGCTGAGCCGGTCAATCGCTCAGTCGCTCAGTCGCTCAGAAGGACGATCTCGGGACCCCCATGCCGGGGTCGATCCTCGCGGGTCCGTCGGCACCGGGGGTCACGTCGAAGTCGAAGATCGCCGTGGGCAGGTAGACCGTCGAGCAGGAGTTCGGGATGTCCACGACGCCGGAGAGCCGGCCCTCGATCGGAGCAGCTCCCAGGATCATGTAGGCCTGCTCCGGCGCGTAGCCGAACGTCGTGAGGTAGTCGATCGCGTGCAGACAGGCCCGCTGGTAGGACAGGTGGGAGTCGAGGTAGTGCTGGGTCCCGTCGAGGGTGACCGACGTGCCCGAGAAGGCCAACCACTGGCTGTACTGCGGGTCGACGTTGCCGGGCATGAAGATGGCGTTCTCCCCCACCCCGTAGGCCTCCATGCCGCCCTTGATCAGCTCGACCCTCAGGTCGATGAAGCCACCCATCTCGATGGCACCGCAGAAGGTGATCTCGCCGTCGCCCTGGCTGAAGTGCAGGTCCCCCATCGACAGGTGGGCACCGTCGACGTAGACCGGGTAGAACACCCGGGTCCCCTTGGTGAAGTTCTTGATGTCCTGGTTCCCGCCGTTCTCACGCGGCGGCGCAGTCCGCGCGGCCTCTGCGGCGGCCCGCTCGAAGGCATCGCCCTCGAGACCACCGAGGATGGCGTCCTCCGGCAGTGGCGGCAGCGCCAGGGGCGGCACGCGGTCGGGGTCCTGGGCGATCAGGTCGCCCTCGCGCCGGTTCCACCGTGACAGCAGGTCGGCGGACGGGGCGGTGCCCATGAGGCCGGGGTGCACGATGCCCGTGAACGACACGTGCGGCACGTGCCGCGAGGTCGCGGTCCCGCCCATGAAGTCCCAGATCACCTTGTAGGCGTCGGGGAACTGGTCGGTCAGGAAGCCACCGCCGTTCTGCTTGGCGAAGATGCCGGTGTAGCCCCAGCCCTGTCCGGCCAGCGGCCCGGAGTCCTCCTGCGGGATGGGACCGAGGTCGAGGATGTCGACCACGAGCAGGTCTCCCGGCTTGGCGCCCTCGACCGCGATGGGCCCGCTGAGGACGTGGACGGTCGAGAGCGGGGCGTCGCGCACGTCGTCGGCGGAGTCGTCGTTGTGGATCGCACCGTCGAACCACTCCCGACAGTGGACCCGGAAGGAGTCACCGGGCTTCACGTGCACCGCGGCCGGGATGTCGGGATGCCAGCGGTTGTGTCCCAGCAGCTCCTGGTCGGTGAAACGCTTGGTGGAGTCGAGGGGGAACACGAGCTCGGGCATGGTCGGAACCTTTCTTGGGCGGGTGTTGGAGGGTCAGCGAGTGGCCTCGGTGGCGGGCACTGGCGCGGCTGGGCGGCCCCGGTAGCGGGGATAGGCGCCGCCGAAGAGCACGACCGCTGCCACGGCGAGCACGATGGCGGCGGTGTCGATGTTGCCGGCCCAGCTGCCGGTCATCAGCAGGAAGGCGGGCACGACCCCGGTGAGCCAGCCCTGGACCACCGCGACGGCTCCGGTGTACCTCGCCAGCTCGTCGTGACCGAGCCCGAGCACCAGGAAGAAGAGCATCCACAGGAAGGCCCAGTAGAGCCAGATGACACCGAAGGCGTTGTCGTCCAGCCGACCGAAGTTCAGCGCGGAGTAGACGAGGGCGCACACGGCCACGAAGAGCGAGAAGTAGCCGAGGCCGGTGCCGTCGAACCCACCGAGGACGTTGAAGGCGACGTAGAGGTAGGTGAAGCCGAAGAGGTACAGGCCCGAGGCGCCCAGGATGACGTCGCCGTCACCGTTGGCGGTGAAGATCAGGTACGTCGGGGTCACCACCTGCAGCAGACCGACGAAGATGTTCAGTGGTCCGGCGGACCTCGCCTCGACGTAGCCGAGCAGCATCAGGCCGTTGATGAAGAGCACCGCTCCCACATAGAGCAGACCGACCATTCCCATGTGCGCTACCTCCGTGTCTCAGGGTCGTGGCAGTCGCCGGGTGAGGGGGTTCGTCGCCGTTGCTACCGGCGGGCGACGTGCGCCGGCGCCCGGGACCCTGGTGACCACCTCCGGGGCGTCTCGGCTCCGCTCGGCGCGGTCGATCGCCTCGACGATCCGGCGAGAGCCCGTCGACACCCGGGGCGGGCAGAAGAGGCGGACCGCCTCGCGGGCACACCGGGGGCACGGGAGACTCGAGGGTGCGGTCCCCATCGGCAGGGGGACGTCGACCGGCCCGTCGGTGTCGCACCGGTAGACGTAGGTCGCCATCAGGATGCTCCTCGTGGTGTGCGCGGGATGCGTGCATCCACTGGCTTAACAGCCGGCACCGGGGCCGATCATCGCCAGAACCAGGTAAGGACGCGCCCTAGGCTCCCTGATCAGTCGGCCTGGTGGCGTGGCGACGCTGCCCCGGCGGGCTCCTCATCGGGGGCGACGTCGACGGACGTGCCGATCAGGGTGGTCGGCTCGGGCGCCTGTTCCAGCTCGAGGTCGCTGTCGCCCTACGCTCGGGCGGCGCAGCTCGATGAGTCCGCGCGGGCCACGAAGCAGAACAGCCCCCGACCTGCGCGTTCCGCAGGTCGGGGGCTGTTCAATACGGTGGGCGATACTGGGTTCGAACCAGTGACCTCTTCGGTGTGAACGAAGCGCGCTACCACTGCGCCAATCGCCCCGCTGGTGCACCCGGAGGTGCGGTCGCAGACTTTAGCGCATCACCGGGAAGGGCCCGCATCCGGACCCCGGCTCCGCAGCACCTCGGCCTCCCGCTCGCGCCACACGCGGGCCGCGGCCCGGGTCAGCGGGCCCGGCTCCCCCAGGTCACGCTCGTCCCAGTGCGAGACGGGCTGCACGTCGCGGGTGGTGGAGGCCAGGAAGACCTCGTCAGCCTGCAGCAGCACCTCGATCGGCTCGTCGACCTCGCGGGCACCCACCCACTCGAGGACGAGCGCTCGGGTCACCCCGGCCAGGCAGCCGCTGGCCAGCGTCGGGGTCCGGAGCTCGCCGCCGACGGCGTAGAAGACGTTGGAGCCGGTGCCCTCGCAGAGGTGGCCGGCCAGGTTGGCGAAGACGGCCTCGTCGGCACCGCGGCGCCTGGCCTCGGCCAGCGCCACCACGTTCTCGCCGTACGACGTGGTCTTGAGGCCCGCGAGGGCGCCGCGCTCGTTGCGCGGCCACGGCACGGTCGCGACGCGGGCCGAGGACGCGGCCGGCGGCATCGGCGCGGCGACGACCGCGATCGTCGGCGCAGCGTCCCCTCGCCCGGACCCCAGCGGCGCCGGTCCCCCGGTCACGGTGATGCGCAGACGCCCGAGGGTCAGGTGCTCCGCGGCGAGGACCGCGTCGACCCCACGGCGGACGGCGTCCTCGTCCGGCAGCGGCAGGCCCATCCCCGCGGTGCTGCTCAGCAGCCGGGCGAGGTGGCGGTCCAGGGCGAAGGGCCGGCCGTCGACGACCTTGACGGCCTCGAACACCCCGTCCCCCACCGTGAAGCCGTGGTCGCTGACCTGCACCACCGGCTGGTGGGCATCAGCGAGGAGTTGTCCGTTCACCCAGGCGCGCACGGCGCTCACTGTAGGCCGCAGGAGGCGCCACGCCACGCGAACCGGACCCTGATTTGGCGCGACCTGGGGGTTCCGCTAATGTTCCTTTCGCAGCCCAGGGGAAACCCCAGGCGGCAAGCGGACGTAGCTCAGTTGGTAGAGCGCAACCTTGCCAAGGTTGAGGTCGCGAGTTCGAGCCTCGTCGTCCGCTCGGAGAGGTCTCTCTCTTGGTTAGACCTCCTTGGTGGAGTGGCCGAGAGGCGAGGCAACGGACTGCAAATCCGTCTACACGGGTTCAAATCCCGTCTCCACCTCGGGCGATTGGCGCAGCGGTAGCGCGCTTCCTTGACACGGAAGAGGTCACTGGTTCAAACCCAGTATCGCCCACCAGTTCCACTGCAGGTCAGAGGCCGGTTTCCGACAGGATGCCGGCCTTTCGACATTTCTGGTCTCAGGCGTCCGCCTGGCGGGCCGCCTTGCGGGCCGCGACCTCGTCTCGTCGCTCGACGAACCGAGCGGCCTCGGCGTCGAGGGCAGCCACGGCGGCGGCGAGCTCGTCGCGCGCCTTCTCACCCTCGGCCTGCAACCCCTCGACCTCGAAGACACCCCACTGCCGCAGCAACGGGCTGACGATGTCGTCGTGGTGGATCCGGAGGTCGTAGATCCCGGCCTTGGCCATCTGAACGGCCTTGCGACTGAAGCCGGGGATGATGTTGCCGGGCATCTGGAAGTCGAGCACCTCGTCGGTGATCGCACGCATCGTCTGGTCCGGGGCGAGCTCGAGCGCGGCCTGCACGATGTTGCGGTAGAAGATCATGTGCAGGTTCTCGTCCTTGGCCACCCGGGTGAGGAGCTTCTCGGCGATCGGCTCCTCCGTGTAGCGGCCGGTGTTGCGGTGCGAGACACGGGTCGCCAGCTCCTGGAAGGACACGTAGGCGCACACGTTGAGCAGCGCCTTGTCCTGGGTGTCGTAGCCGAGCTCCATCGTCTCCATCCGGGCCCGCTCGAGCTCGTTCGGATCGACGCCGCGAGTGACGAGCAGGTAGTCCCGGATGCAGAAGGCGTGTCGGCCCTCCTCGGCCGTCCACCGGTTGACCCAGGTGCCCCAGGCGCTGTCACGGCCGAAGGCGCGGTCCACCTCGCGGTGATAGCTGGGCAGGTTGTCCTCGGTGAGCAGGTTGACCTCGAGCGCGGTCCGCGCGATCGGTGAGAGCTGCGACTGGGCGCTCTCCCAGGGCTCCCCACCCAGGTCGGCGAAGTCGCGGCCCAGGCTCCACGGGACGTACTCGTGGGGCATCCACTCGTCGGCCAGGCCCAGGTGCCGGTTGAGGTTGTCCGCCACCGTCGGCTCGAGCTCGGCAAGGAGTTGGCCACTCTCGAGTCTCGTCATGCCTTCCGTCGTACCACCGCAGTAGCCCGGGGTCCAGAGCCTGACAGACACTGCCTTCGAACGCCGAGGGTCGAGCAGACGAGGGGAAGCTCAGGACCTGAGCTCGAGCGTGCCGTGCCGGGTGACGGCGTAGACCTGCCCGGTGGGGCTGGTCCAGAGGTAGTCGCCGTGCTCGGTGCGCTCGTAGCTCCACGCGTCGATGGTCTTGGCGCGGTGGTGGTGGCGGCAGGCCGGCGCGAGGTTGCCTGGATGGGTCTGGCCGGGTGGGCCGCCGTCGTCGGGGTGGACGTAGGGCTCGATGTGGTCGAGGTCGCAGCGGCTGGCGGGGACGTCGCAGAACGGGAAGACGCAGTGGGTGTCGCGGCGGGTGACCAGCTCGTGCATCCACCGGGGCGGGTCGTGGGCGTCGACGGAGTCGGTGCGGGCCATGTCCAGGACCGGGAGCACGCTGACCTGGGCGCCGGCGAGCCAGTCGCGGATCTTGGCCAGCGTCGCGGGCCCCAGGCCCTGGACCGTGCCCACTCCACCTGCGGTGTCCGCGCTGTCGTGGTCGGTGAGGTCCTCGGCGCTGATGTCGATGTTGAGCCGGACCCGGGGGCGGGGCACACCGAGCCCGTCGAGGACTGCAGCCAGCGCCCGGATCTGGCGTACGCCGAGGCCGAGGTCCGGCTCGGCCTCGGGGCCGGTGGCGGGCTGGGTGGTGTCGAGGATCAGGTCGTGCAGCCGCTGCAACGTGGGGGTGTCACCGGTGATCGAGAGCCACGAGGTGCCGCCCCACTGTCCCGAGACCGAGGTGTCGGGGCGGTGGTGCTGCAGGCTCACGCCCCACGACTTCGTCTGCGACTCCTCCGCCTCCTCGAGCGTCTCGGGCTCGAAGAGCGCGACCGCCTCGGCCACCGCCCGGTCGATGCGGGTCGCACCGACCGAGTCCACGACCGGCGCCAGCGTCGCATCGACGTGCGCAGCAGCCTCGGGCGACAACGACTGGGTGGCCTTCGCGACCCGCCTGGCCCGCCACAAGGTGGACTCGAGCCGCTCGACCCGGGCATGGATCTGCGGCAGCCGGTGCCGCAGCTCCAGCGCATCGGCCATCAGCGCCGTGGTCGCGGCCGGCGACATCCGCATCGCCGCAGCCAGCGGCTCGGCGGCGAACTCCGCCACCGCCGGCACCCCCTCTCCACCGATCCAGGCGTCGCAGTCCCAGACCCGCTCCTGCTCGCCCCACGACAACCGGTGGTCGTCGTCGACCGCCACGTGCGTCTCGCACCAGCGCAGCACGACCCGCATCCGACGCCGCTCGGCCTTGCGGGACTCGGCCTCCGCCTCGTGCGCGAAGTCCAGCAACCAGTCACCCTCGAGGTCGTCGACCTCGAGAGGCTGCCCGTGGCTGTCGGTCTCGATCATGTACGCATTTTACTCGAACGCCAGTTCGAGGAGAAGGGCCTGGCGCGGATCTGTGGACAGGACCAAGGTCCCCTCGCTCCCTGCCCGGCGACCCCTGACGCAGGACCATCCGCACGGGCAGGATGGCGCCATGAACGCCACTTCGTTGACCACGCTCGGCCACGAACACCTCGCCAAGGCCGCGGGAGCCACCGCCGGCCGCAGCGCCGTGACCATGCACGGCGGCCAGGGCCACTCGCTGCGCCAGACCCTGATCGCCCTCACTGCCGGACACCGTCTCGGTGAGCACGAGAGCCCCGGCGAGGCCACCCTGCAGGTCATCCACGGGACCGTGGTCCTGCACGCCGGCGACGACCAGGTCGAGGCGCGCACCGGGGACCACGTGGTGATCCCGCCGGTCCGCCACGACCTCGAGGCCCTCCAGGACGCCGTCGTCCTGCTCACCGTCTCCCTCTCCGGCTGACCTCCGACGAGGCCCCCAGACCGACCCGTCTGGACAGCTCTCCACATTTCACCCTGGACGCCGTGCGAGATGCCTCAACTTCCTGCACCCTTCACGCCGAGCAGGCACCATCGTCTCGACGCCGTCGCCCACAACGTCCCGGTGGTCGCGGTCCTGGGCGCTCTCCCGGCCGTCTCCGGCGTGTCCCCGCCGGAGACGGGTCAGAGCGCCTGCCCGGCACGGCCGACAGACCTCACGAACGACACAGCAGTCACATACGTCCCAGCAGTCACAGGGCGGACTACCGTGACCTCGTGCCGACGACCTCCGCCCTGCGCGCCGCCGCGGCGGCGACCACCGCCACCCTCGCGCTGACCCTCGCACCCACGAGCACGGCCGCCGCCCCTCGCGAGGTCTCGAGCGTCTCCGCAGCCCCCTCCAGCCAGGTGTCGACGAGCCAGGGGTCGACCAGCCAGGGGTCGACCAGCCGGGGCGCGAACGACCAGGTGTGGGGCCGGAAGTCGAATGGCAAGAAGAAGCGGACCCACCGGCCGCGCAGCTGGTCCCGCCTGACGACCTACCGGCGCGCGGTCCTCGAGGGGTGTCGCCCGCCGAAGAGCCACGGCTTCCGGCGCATCGTGCTGCGGCTGCGCAACGCCCACGACAAGCGGTTGCGTCGCGCCGAGGTCTCGTTCAAGGACCGCGCGTACTCGCTCCCGTGGAACGGTGGCGCACGCAGCCCGTGGGTGCGCCCGGGGCGCGCCACGCCGCTGGCCCGGGTCTCGACCACGGGTCGCCTGGTCACCCAGCGGGTCCGGGTGCGCCTGCGGACTCCTCACGACGCCAGTCCGGTGCGCTCGCTGCGCTGGACCCAGATCCCGCCCTGCGAGCGGTCCCGGCGCCGCTGAGCATCCTCACAGCGGGATGAGGCTGGAGCTGGGCAGCCACTCCTGCACCAGGCCCCACGAGCCGGGCCGCACATGAGCGGCGTACACCACCAGGCCCTGCCAGCCGTCCGGGCCCTGTCGCCACTCCAGCAGGAGCCCCGGCCGCTTCTCCCCCTCCGCGTCGAGGGGGTCGCCCACCCAGCAGTGCCGGGCCGGGCACGGGGACGTCGGGGTACGACGCGCAGGCGCGGCCGCGGGCGGCCGGTCGCTGCGGCGACGCTCACCGAGCGGCACCCCGCTCCCCCGCTTGTTCATCCCGCCGGCCATCCCCCGATCCTCCCACAGGTTCGAACGTGCGTTCGACCCAACGCCGGTGCTGCTGCACCGGAGCGGGTCGGCTACCGTCGGGGGCGTCCTGCCCCCGAGCCGACCGCGCCACCGGAGCCGATCAGCGGAGGAACACCGTGCCGAACCCCCACGACCGCCCCACCCCCGCCGCACGACAGCCGCGCCTCGTCGCAGCGCTGGCGCCGCTCGTTGCCGCGCTCGTGGTCGCCGCGGTCCTGGTCTCCCCCTCGCTGGTCACCGCCTCGGCGCCCCGGCCGGACGACGTCCCCGCCGACGACGCCGGGCAGGTCGAGCAGGTCGCCGCGGCCGCCGCCGCGCCGTCGAAGCGCTGGAAGACGATGAAGACCTACAAGCGCGCCAAGCTCCAGGCCTGCCGGCCGGCCTCCGGTGACGGCTACTCCCACCTGCTGGTGCGGATGCGCAACCGGCACAAGAAGGCCGAGCGCCGCGCGGAGGTCTGGGTCAAGAACGCCGAGGTCGGCAAGGTCTGGACGTCGTCGGCGCACAGCGGCTGGACGCGCAGCGGTGGGCGCAAGGTCTTCGCCCGGTTCAGCAGCACCGGGGAGCTGCAGCGACAGAAGGTGCGCGTCAAGATGCGCACCCGCTCGCGGTCGGCGAAGTTCGGCTACTTCGCCTGGAGCCGGGTCCCCACCTGCTGAACCGCGGGGCGGCTCAGTCCTCGTCGGTCGCAGCGTCCTCGTTGTGGGTGCCCGGACGCGGCGCCCACGGCAGCTCCTTGGCCGGGCGTACGACGATCAGCCGGTCGCCGCGGGCCAGCTGGCTGACCACGGGGTCGAAGTAGCGGTAGACCTTCTCGTCGCGCACCACGGAGATCACCTGGTCGGGCAGCGACTGCGGCGGACGACCGACCTCGGTGACGAGCAGGTCCCGCTCGGCGACCTCGAGCCCCTCGCCGTAGGTGAGCAGGTCCTCCATCACCGAGCCCAGGCTCGGCGAGACGCTGGACAGGCCCAGCAGGCGGCCCACGGCGTCCGAGGACGTGATCACCGAGTTGGCGCCCGACTGGCGCATCAGCGGCGAGTTCTCGTGCTCGCGCACCGCGGTGACGATGTAGGCGTCGGGGTTGAGCTGGCGCACGGTGAGCGTGGCCAGCACGTTGGAGTCGTCGCGGTCGGTCGTGATGATGACCTGCTCGGCCTCGGCGACGCCCGCGCGCCGCAGCACCCCGCGCCGGGTGGCGTCGCCGGTGACGACGGCCAGGCCGTCGGCGTGCGCGTCCTGCATCGCCACCTCGCTGGGGTCGACGACGACGATCGCCTCCCGGTCGAGACCGTTGTTGATCAGGGTCTGCACCGCGCTGCGGCCCTTGGTGCCGTAGCCGATGACGACGACGTGGTGGTCCATGTGCTTCCTCCAACGGGCGACGCGGAACATCTCGCGGCCCTGCGATGCCAGCACCTCGATGGTCGTGCCGATCAGCAGGACCAGGAACGCGATGCGGGCGGGGGTGATGACGAAGGCATTGATCAGACGAGCGTTGTCGGAGACGGGACTGATGTCGCCGTAGCCCGTGGTGCTCAGGGTGACGGTCGTGTAGTAGATCGCGTCGATCAGGCTCACGCCGGGCGTGCCGGTGCCGTCCTGGTAGCCGTCGCGGTCCAGGTAGACCAGGAGCACGGTGCCCACCAGGATCGCCATGGCCGCGAACAGGCGCCGCGACAGCTCGAACCACGGGGAGCGGACCGCCTCGGGCAGCGAGAACGTCCCCCGCTCACGGCCCTCGGTCAGGTCGCGGGGCGGCTGGTTCACAGGGGCGAACCTACTCGACGGGATCCCCGGGCGGAGTGAGGCGGTCCCGCGACATGCGCGCCCGGAAGCGCTGCACCAGCTCCAGGCGGGCGCGCGTGGTCGCGGACTGCGGGAAGACGGTGTCGAAGGCGGCGTTGACGGCCGCGCCGATCAGCACCGCCAGCGCGAGCAGGTAGAGCCACAGCAGGATCGCGATCGGGGCTGCCAGCGGGCCGTAGATCGAGCGCGACTCCGCGGCGGTCACGGTCAGCACCCAGCGCAGCACGTAGGACCCGCCGATCCAGGCCAGCAACGAGAAGGTGGCCCCGGGCAGGTTGAAGCTCCAGTTGGTCCGCACCGGCACCGAGAGGTGGTAGAGCGTGGCCAGGAAGCAGATGCACACCGCGACCACGACCGGCCAGTAGAACGCCATCAGCATGTCGACCCGGTTGGGCAGCACCTGGCGCACCATCGTCGGTCCCGCCACCACCAGCGGCAGCGAGACCACCCCGGTGATCATGGCCAGCACGTAGAGCACGAAGGACAGCGCCCGGGTCTTCACGATGCCGCGGTGCCCGCCGAGCCCGTGCATCACGGTGATCGTGTCGACGAAGACGTTGAGGGCGCGCGAGCCCGACCACAGGGCGAGCACGAACCCCAGGGAGATGACGTCGAAGCGGCCGCCCGCCACCACGTCGTCGTCGATCGTGCGCTCGACGATGGTGACGGCGCTGTCGCTCAGCAGCCGCGAGGAGAGCTCGAGGATCGCCCGCCGCACGTCGTCGATCTGGGCCGCGGTGAACTGGTCGGTCACGAAACCCGCGCCGCCCACCAGCGCGAAGATCAACGGCGGCACCGAGAGGATCGCGAAGAAGCCCGCCTCGGCGGCCAGCCCGGTCACCCGGTAGCGCAGGCAGCTGCCGACGGTCGTGACCACCAGGCGCCACAGCAGGTGCCCGGCCCGACGGGCCCGCACCTCGAGCGCGGCACGCACCTGGGCGGCGTGGGCCCGGCCGGCGGCGCCCGCCCGGGCGTATCGACCGGTCTGCGGGGCCATGCGCCTACGGTATCCGCATGCAGACCTCCAGCAGCGCTCGCGCGGACCTGCGCGTCGTCACGAACCAGGCACCCCCGCTCGCCGGCCACAACGTCGTGACCAGCGACGCCGCCCTCACCGAGGGCGTGCTGCGCCACGGCGACCAGCAGGTGCTCGACAGCCTCGTCGGTCTCGGCGCCGAGGCCGGCTCGGCCGACGCCCGCGAGCACGGGCAGCTCGCCAACGAGCACCACCCCGAGCTCACGCCGTACGACCGGTACGGCAACCGGATCGACGAGGTCGCGTTCCACCCCTCCTGGCACTGGCTGATGGAGCGCGCGGTGGGCCACGGGCTGGCCGCGACACCGTGGGAGGAGCAGGCCGCCGGCGACCGGCACGCCCACCTGCGCCGCGCCGCGGGCTTCATGGCCTGGTCGCACACCGAGCCCGGGCACGGCTGCCCGATCTCGATGACGTACGCCGCCGTCCCGGCGCTGCGGGCCGACGACGCGATCGCGCAGCAGTGGACCCCGCTGCTGGCCTCGCGCCACTACGACCCGGGCGTGCGCTCCCCCAGCCAGAAGCTCGGCGCCCTGGCCGGCATGGGCATGACCGAGAAGCAGGGTGGCTCCGACGTGCGGGCCAACGTCACGCAGGCCCGGCCGGCGGGCGGCGACGGGACCTACACGCTGCACGGGCACAAGTGGTTCACCTCGGCACCGATGAACGACGTCTTCCTGGTGCTGGCCCAGACCGACGCCGGCGTGACCTGCTTCGTGGTGCCGCGGGTGCTGCCCGACGGCACCCGCAACCAGCTCGACGTGGTGCGCCTCAAGGACAAGCTCGGCAACCGCTCGAACGCCTCCTCCGAGCTCGAGATGGACGGCACCGTGGCCGTGCGCCTCGGCGACGAGGGCCGCGGCGTGCGCACCATCATCGAGATGGTCGCCGCCACCCGCCTCGACTGCGTGCTCGGCTCGGCCTCGTTGATGCGCCGCGCGGTCTCCGAGGCGTCGTGGCACGTCACGCACCGCTCGGCGTTCGGCTCCCGGCTCGTCGACAAGCCGCTCATGCAGAACGTCGTCGCCGACCTCGCCGTCGAGTCCGAGGCCGCGACCGCGCTGGCGCTGCGCCTGGCCTCGGCCGTCGACGCGCTCGACGACCCCCACGAGGCGGCGCTGCGACGCATCGCGCTGCCGCTGGCGAAGTTCTGGGTGTGCAAGCGGACCCCGACGATGGTCGCCGAGGCGCTGGAGTGCCTGGGCGGCAACGGCTACGTGGAGGAGTCGGTGCTGCCGCTGCTCTACCGCGAGGCCCCGCTGAACTCGGTGTGGGAGGGCTCGGGCAACGTCAACGCCCTCGACGTGCTGCGTGCCCTCACCCGGGAGCCCGCGACGCTCGACGCCTGGATCACCGAGGTCGGTCTGGCCCGCGGCGGCGACCACCGCCTCGACCGGGCGGTCGAGGACACCCTGGCCCTCATCGGCTCGCTGATGGGCGAGCCGGAGGGCATGGAGCGCAACGCCCGCCGACTGGCCTCGCGGATGGCTGCGGTGCTCCAGGGCTCCCTGCTGGTGCGCCACGCGCCCGCCGAGGTGGCTGACCTGTTCTGCGCCTCGCGGCTCTCACCGACGTACGACGGCGTGCTGGGCACCCTCGAGGGCGGCGACCTGCGCGCGGTCGTGGACCGCACCACCCCCACCCTCTGAGGCACGCCTGCCGCTGCCGTTGACCCGCGCCGGGGGCAGTCGTTCACTGGAGGGGTGATCCGCGAGCTCGACCTGCTGGGGCCGGCCGCCCCGACCCCGGAGCGGCTGCGCACCCTGGTCGAGGCACAGGTCGGTGCCCCGGTCGCTGACCTGGCGGGCCACGTCGAGACCGTGGCCTACGACATCCCCGCCCTGACCACGGCCGGACGCTGGTGGGTCCGCGGCGAGGCGACCACCGCGGCGGGGTCGCGTCCGTTCGCGTTCTTCGTCAAGACGGTGCGCCCCTGGCAGCTCTCCCCGCTCTTCGCGCAGGTGCCCCCCGAGCTGCGGGAGCAGGCTGCTGCCTCCTTCCCGTGGCGCACCGAGCCCGCGGTCTACCGCTCCGACCTGGCCGACGTGCTGCCGCCAGGCCTGCGGATGCCGCACGCCTACGACGTCGCCGACCTGCCCGGACCGATGGCCGCGCTGTGGCTCGAGGTCGTGCCCGCGCAGCAGCAGCCCTGGACGAGGGACCGGTTCGCAGCGGCGGCACGCGCGCTCGGACGGCTGGCCGGCTCCCCGGCCACCCGGGCCCGGGCCCTGCTGGGCGACTTCCCGCTCACGGTCCGCAGCTACCTCGAGGGACGGGTGGCCGGTCAGGTGCTGCCCGTGCTGCGCTCGAGCATCTGGGAGCACCCGGGGCTCGCGGCGTTCGCCGACCTCCGGGCACCCCTGCTCGCCGCGGCCGAGGACCTGCCCGACCTCGTCGCCGAGATCGAGACCCTGCCGACCCTCGCCGCCCACGGGGACGCCTGCCCCAACAACCTGCTCCCCGACCCGGACGACGCCGACGGGTTCGTGCTCATCGACTTCGGGCTGTGGAACCTCCAGCCGGTCGCCCACGACCTCACCCAGCTGCTCGTGGGTGAGATCCAGATCGGCCGGCGACCTGCCGACGACCTGGTGGACCTCGACGAGCTGGTGCTGGCGGCGTACGCCGACGGGCTGGCGGCGGAGGGGGTGGTGGTGGACGCCACCACCCTCCGCCGGGCGCACGCGCTCCAGCTGTTCCTCTTCGCCGGGCTGTCCGCGCTGCCCTTCGACCTCGTGGAGGGTCCGCCGGAGCGGGTGGCGGCCCTCGCGCCTGCGCGCGCGGCCATCACCGCTCTCGCCCTCGACCTGCTGGCCAGGTCAGCGGGCCGGGCTCAGGAGAGCTCGAGGCCCGGGTAGAGCGGGTGCTTGTCGAGCATCTCGGCCGAGGCGGCCTTGACCCGGTCGGCCACGCCGTCGCCGAGGACGTACGACGCCTTGGAGGGGCCGCCCGCCTTCGTGGTGCCGGCCTGGGTGTTCGAGAGCACGTCGACGATCAGGTCGGCGACGGTGTCGAACTCGTCGTGCCCGAAGCCGCGGGTGGTCAGCGCCGGCGTGCCGAGACGGATGCCGGAGGTGTACCAGGCGCCGTTGGGGTCGGCGGGCACCGAGTTGCGGTTCGTGACCACACCGGCGTCGAGCAGCGCCGTCTCCGCCTGGCGCCCGGTCAGGCCGTACTTGCTGACGTCGAGCAGCACGAGGTGGTTGTCGGTGCCGCCGGTGACCAGGTCGGCCCCGCGGGTCAGGAAGCCCTCGGCGAGCGACTTCGCGTTGTCGGCGACCTGCTGGGCATAGGTGCGGAAGGAGTCCTGGCGGGCCTCGGCGAACGCGACGGCCTTGGCGGCCATCACGTGCGAGAGCGGGCCGCCGAGGACCATGGGGCAGCCGCGGTCGACGCTGGGCGCGTACTCCTCGGTGGCCAGCACCATCCCGCCGCGCGGGCCGCGCAACGACTTGTGCGTGGTGGTGGTGACGACGTGCGCGTGCGGGACCGGGTTCTCGTCGCCGGTGAAGACCCCACCGGCGACCAGACCGGCGAAGTGCGCCATGTCGACCATCAGCGTCGCGCCGACCTCGTCGGCGATCTCGCGCATCTTGGCGAAGTCCACCCGGCGCGGGTAGGCGGAGTAGCCGGCCACCAGCACGAGCGGCTTGAACTCCCGAGCCTTGGCGGCGACGGCGTCGTAGTCGAGCAGCCCCGTGGTCGGGTCGGTGCCGTACTGCTGCTGGTGGAACATCTTGCCGCTGATGTTGGGGCGGAATCCGTGGGTCAGGTGCCCGCCGGCGTCCAGGCTCATCCCGAGCAGGCGCTGGTTGCCCAGCTCCTTGCGCAGCGACTCCCAGTCGGCGTCGGTGAGCTCGTTGACATTCTTGGCCTGGGCCTTCTCCAGCCACGGGCCCTCGACCCGGTGGGCCAGGATCGACCAGAAGGCGACGAGGTTGGCGTCGATGCCGGAGTGGGGCTGGACGTAGGCGTACTCCGCCCCGAACAGCTCGCGCGCGTGCTCGGCGGCGATCGACTCGACGGTGTCGACGTTCTGGCAGCCGGCGTAGAAGCGGTGCCCCACGGTTCCCTCGGCGTACTTGTCGCTGAACCAGGTGCCCATCGTCATCAGCACCGCCGGCGAGGCGTAGTTCTCGCTCGCGATCAGCTTGAGCGAGGCACGCTGGTCGGCGAGCTCGGCGCGGGTCGCCTCGGCGATCCGGGGCTCCACCGAGGCGATGACCTCGAGTGCCTGGGAGTAGGCGCTGCTGGACAGACGGGACAGGTCGTCGTTCATGGGGGTCAGCCTACGCAGCGACGGGCAGCGAGCCCACGCCCCACAGCCACGCTCGTCACCCATGAGGGTGTGACGTACGACGCACTGGAGGCGGCGGTGCGCCGCAGAACCGCGCTCTCTGTCCACATGTCGGGACACCCGTCCCACTGCATGAGAATTCGCCTTGTGGGACGACGGTCCAGAGGTTGAGACTCCTCGTCATGAGCCTCGACGTGACCCATGTGCACCTGGTGGTCCGCCGCCACGTGGACCTCGGTCGCACCCGTAGCTCCATGTGTCGACCTTCCTGAGCCGCCCTTTCCCGCGCACTCCGCGCACCCGCTCCCGAAGGACACGCCATGACCGAGCTCCTCACCTCTCCCCCGGCCCCTCCGGCCCGCCCCCGCGCCAAGCGCGGGGAGGGCCAGTGGGCCCTGGGCTACCGCGAGCCGCTGAACAAGAACGAGCAGACCAAGAAGGACGACAACCCGCTCAACGTGCGGGCCCGCATCCTGCACACCTACTCGCGTCTCGGCTTCGACTCCATCGACCCCGCGGACCTGCGCGGACGGTTCCGGTGGATGGGCCTCTACACCCAGCGCGCCCCCGGCTTCGACGGCGGCAAGACCGCGGTGCTGTCCGAGGAGGAGCTCGACGCCCGCTTCTTCATGATGCGGGTGCGCACCGACGGCACGCTGCTCGACGCCGCAGCCGTGCGGGCCCTGGGCAGCGTAGGTGTCGACTTCGCCCGCGACACCGCCGACGTCACCGACCGCCAGAACATCCAGTACCACTGGATCCGCATCGAGGACGTCCCGGAGATCTGGGAGCGCCTCGAGGCGGCCGGTCTCAGCACCCTCGAGGCCTGCGGCGACTCGCCGCGCCCCTTCCTCGGCTCGCCGCTGGCCGGCGTGGCCGCCGACGAGATCATCGACGGCACCCCCGCGCTCGAGGAGATCAACCGCCGCTACATCGGCGACCCCGAGTACGCCAACCTGCCGCGCAAGTTCAAGACCGCGCTCACCGGGCACCCCTCCCACGATGTCTCTCCCGAGACCAACGACATCTCGTTCGTGGGCACCGTGCACCCCGAGCACGGCCCGGGCTTCGACCTGTGGGTCGGCGGCGGTCTCTCGACCAACCCCATGCTCGCCCAGAAGCTCGGCGTGTGGATCCCGCTCGAGGAGGTGGCCGACGCCTGGGCCGGCGTGGCCGCCGTGTTCCGCGACTACGGCTACCGCCGCCTGCGCAACCGGGCGCGGTTGAAGTACCTGGTCGCCGACTGGGGCGTGGAGCGCTTCCGCGAGGTCCTCGAGACCGAGTACCTGCAGCGTCGCCTGGTCGACTGCGACTCCCCCGTCTCGCCACGGGCCCACCGCGACCACATCGGCGTGCACGACCAGGTCGACGGGCTCAAGTACGTCGGCGTGGCCCCCGTGGTCGGCCGGATCTCCGGCGAGACGCTGCTGGCGCTCGCCGACGTGATCGAGGAGTTCGGCCTGGCCGGCGCCCGCCTGACGGCGTACCAGAAGATCGTCCTGCTGGGCGCCGACCCCGCACGCATCGAGGACCTCGTCGCCCGCCTCGACTCCATCGGACTGTCGGCGCGGCCCTCGGGCTGGCGGCAGAACACGATGGCCTGCACCGGCATCGAGTTCTGCAAGCTCGCCATCGTCGACACCAAGAACCGGGCTCGCGACCTCGTCGCCGAGCTGGAGCAGCGCCGGCCCGACCTCGACGTGCCGATCAGCATCAACGTCAACGGCTGCCCCAACGCCTGCGCCCGCACCCAGGTGGCCGACATCGGCCTCAAGGGCCAGCTGGTCATGCACGAGGGCCGTCAGGTCGAGGGCTTCCAGGTGCACCTGGGCGGCGCGACCGGCATCGACGCCGGCTTCGGTCGCAAGCTGCGCGCCCACAAGGTCACCAGCGAAGGCCTCGGCGACTACGTGGACAACGTGGTCACCCACTACCTGGCCGGACGCACCGGGGCCGACGAGCCCTTCGCCGACTGGGTCGCCCGCGCCGACGACGACCTGCTGCGGGGCGGCGCCTGATGAGCGAGCGCGCGGTGCCCTACCAGTGCCCCTACTGCGGGGACGACGACCTGCGACCGCACGAGGTGGTGGCCGAGGACGGCACCGTCTCGTCCCCGCACGGCTCGTGGGCCTGCCGCTCGTGCCTGCGGGCGTTCTCGCTGCGGATGATCGGGCAGCTGCGCCCGGCCGACGTCGTCGACGAGGGCCCGCGATGAGCACCGCGACGACCCGCGCCGCGCGGGACAACCGCGCCACCAGCACCGAGGGTCGCAGCCCCGAGGAGCTGCGCGACCTGGTCTCGCACTGGGGTGCGGAGCTCGAGCTGGCGCCCGCCGAGACCATCATCGAGTGGGCGGCGGCCACCTTCGGCGACCGGTTCGCGATCACCTCCTCCATGGGTGACGCGGTGCTCGCGCACCTGGCCTCGCGGGTCGTGCCCGGCGTCGACGTGGTCTTCCTCGACACCGGCTACCACTTCATCGAGACCATCGGCACCCGCGACGCCGTCGAGGCCACCCTCGACGTCACCATGCGCACCGTGCTGCCCGAGCAGAGCGTCGCCGAGCAGGACGCCACCCACGGGCCCGAGCTCTTCCGCACCGACCCCGACCTGTGCTGCGCGCTGCGCAAGGTCGAGCCGCTGCGCCGCACCCTGGCGTCGTACGACGCGTGGGCGACGGGGCTGCGTCGCGCCGAGACCCATGACCGGGTCATCGCCCCGGTCATCGGCTGGGACGCGCGCAAGCAGAAGGTGAAGGTCTCCCCCCTGGCGCGGTGGTCCGACGACCAGGTCGGCGCCTACGTCGCCGAGCACGGCGTCCTGGTCAACCCGCTCGTCCACGACGGCTACCCCTCCATCGGCTGCTGGCCCTGCACCCGGCGCGTCGCCCCCGGCGACGACGCCCGCAGCGGCCGGTGGGCCGGCACCACCAAGACCGAGTGCGGGATCCACGCATGAGTCCCGTCGCACCCCCCGACCCGAGGAGGTCCCTCCCATGACCGCTCCCGCCCTGGTGGCCCTGGCCCACGGAAGCCGAGACCCGCGCTCCGCCGAGACGATCGGTGCGCTGGTCGACGAGGTCCGCAGCACGCGACCCGACCTGCGCATCGAGAAGGCGTTCCTCGAGCTGAGCAAGCCCTCCTTCCAGACCGTCGTGGACCGCCTGGTGCGCGCCGGTCACGACGAGATCGTGGTCGTGCCGCTGCTGCTGACGCGCGCCCACCACGCCACCGTCGACGTGCCCGCGGCGATCGAGGCCGCCATGCAGCGGCACCCGGGGCTGAAGGTCCGCGCCACCGACGTGCTGGGTCTGGAGACCTCGTTCCTCGAGGTCCTCGACGTGCGGCTGCGCGAGGCGCTGAGGCGCTCGCGGGTGCGGGAGCTCGACGCCCTGGTGCTGGCCGCGGCCGGCACCAGCGACGCGCTGGCCAACCAGAGCGTCGCCCGGATGGCCCGCCTGTGGGGCACCCACCACAAGCTGCCCGTGACCGCCGCGTTCGCCTCCGCGGCCCCGCCTGCCGCCGGCGAGGCGGTGCGGGCGTTCCGCGCCGAGGGTCGACGCCACATCGCGGTCGCCTCGCTGTTCCTCGCCCCGGGCTTCCTGCCCGACCGGGCCGCCGAGCTCGCGCTCGAGGCCGGCGCCGTCGCGGTCTCCGAGCCGCTCGGCGCGCACCCCGAGATCGCCCGCACCATCCTGGCCCGCTACGCGGTCGGTGCCGTCGAGCTCGTCCCGGTCTGACGGGCGCGCCGGCTCAGAGCACCAGCCGCTCCAGCAGGTGCTCGAGCTGGCGGGCCGGGTCACGGGTCAGTCCCCCGTGCACCGGCCCCGGCTGCAGGACGGTGCTGCGCGGCGCCTTGAGGAACCCGAAGCGCATGCTGATCGGGTGCGAGGCCGCCACCCCGGAGCCCGGCTCGCCGGCGCAGACGCCGCGCACCACCTCGAGGCCCTCGCAGACCCGGTCGAGGTCGAGGCCGGGGTCGAGCGCAGCCAACCGGGCGCGGTCCACGTGCCAGGCGGCATCGAGGTACTCCCGGGCGTGGCAGTAGACGACGACGCCGACGTTGAGGAACTCCTCGCGGTCCACGCGCGGCACGCAGCGCAACGTCACGTACTGGTAGGCCAGGGCGGTCACCGGCTGCCGCCCGTCGCGCCGGAGGGCAGCCAGTCGCGGGTCGCCAGCCGCGCCGCCAGGAACTCGACGTACGCCGCGCGCACCTGCGCGGGCGTGTCCGCACCCGGCACCGGCTCCAGCCACTCGTCGGGCACCAGCGCGAGCACCTCGGGCAGGACCTCGGGGTCGAGCGCGGCGCTGATGGCGGCGTCGACGGCGGGGAGCCGGTCGAGGTGCTCGACCAGCACGTGGTCGTCCACGTTCCACTTCTGCTGGGCGAAGCGCCGGGCCGCGCCCTCCTTGAGCAGGGTGCCCCCCGGCCAGCCGTGGTGGAAGTAGAGCGAGGCGCCGTGGTCGATGACCCACAGGTCGCCGTTCCAGACCAGCAGGTTGGGGTTGCGCCAGGACCGGTCGACGTTGGCGCAGAACGCGTCGAGCCACAGCACCCGGGCGGCCTCGTCCGGCGACGAGCCGGTCGGCAGCGCGCCGTCGAAGCCGAAGGAGCCGGGCAGGAAGTCGACGCCCAGGTTGCACCCGACGCTGGCGCGCAGCAGGTCCTGGACCTCCTCGTCGGCCTCGTAGCGGGCCAGCTCCTGGTCGAGGTCCAGCACCACCAGCCGCGGGGTGCGCAGCCCGACGCGGCGGGCCAGCTCAGCCACCACCACCTCGGCGACCAGCACCCGCAGGCCCTGACCCGCGCCACGGAACTTGCAGACGTAGGTGCCGAGGTCCTCGGCCTCGACGATGCCGGGGAGGCTGCCGCCCTCGCGCAGCGGGGTGACGTAGCGGGTGACGGCGACGCGCGCCAGCGCCTCCACGGGGACCACGGAGGTCACTGGACCGGCTGCTCGTCGAGCAACCGCTGGCGCTGGGCCTCGACGTCGATCTCGGCCGGGGGCCAGGTCGGGGCGAGGTGCGCCAGGGCGTCGCGCAGCAGCAGGCCGACGGCGAGGTTGCGGTACCACTTCTTGTCGCCGGGCACGACGTACCACGGCGCGACCTCGGTGTTGGTGCGCTCCAGGGCCGTCTCGTAGGCGTCGCGGAACTCGGGCCACAGCTGGCGGTCGTCGATGTCGACGGGGTCGAACTTCCAGTGCTTCTCGGGCCGGTCGAGCCGCTTGAGCAGGCGCTCGCGCTGCTCGTCGGGCGAGATGTGCAGGAAGCACTTGAGCACCGGGGTGCCCCCGGCGACCAGCTCGGCCTCGAGCTCGTTGATGGCGTCGTAGCGCCGCTCGACCTCGTCGGCGTCCACGAGCTCGCGCACCTTGGCGACCAGCACGTCCTCGTAGTGCGAGCGGTCGAAGACGCCGATCCGGCCCGGGGCCGGCAGCGCGTTGCGCACCCGCCACAGGAAGTCGTGGGCCAGCTCCTCCTCGGTGGGACGGCCGAACGCGGTCACCTCGATGCCCTGCGGGTCCACGAGGGCCACGGTGTGGCGCACCACGCCCCCCTTGCCGGAGGTGTCCATGCCCTGCAGCACCAGCAGCAGGCTGCGGTGCCCGCCGCTGCGACCCTCGGCGAACAGTCGCTCCTGCAGGTCGCTCAGCTCGTCACCGAGCTCGGTGAGCGCCTCCTTGCCGTCGCTCTTGCCGCCGTCGAAGCCGGGGGTGGCCCCGGTCGGGATTGCGGCCAGGTCGACGGGGCCCGGAGGCAGGCGCAGGTGCTCGGCGATCACCCGGGGCATCCTGCCACCCCGGACCCGCAGCGGGGCTACCGCTCGGGCGCGTCGCGGTCGGCGGCGGCGAGCTCCTCGCGCACCACCAGGAAGCACAGCCCGGAGCCGTAGCCCTTGCGCGCCAGCATCCCGACCAGCCGACGGGTCGCGGTGACGTCGTCGACGCGGCTCAACGATCGCAGCTTCTTGCGCACCAGGGCCCGGGCGGCCTGCTCCTCGTCGTCCGGGTCGACCTCGTCGAGCACCTCGCGCACGATCTCGTCGTCGATGCCCTTGCGCCGCAGCTCCTGGGACAGCGCCCGGGGCGCGAGGCGGCGCCCGGTGCCGCCCTCCCCCGGCCCTCGAGCAGCCACCCACGACCGGGCGAAGGCCTCGTCGTCGATGAGGCCGATCTCCTCGAACCGGTCGAGCAGCCGCGTGGCCACGTCGTCGGGGACGAGCTTGGCCGCGAGCTTGTCGCTGAGCTCCTTGCGGCTGCGGGCCCGCCCGGTGAGCTGGTCCAGCAGGATCGTGCGCGCCACCGACTCGGGGTCGGCGTGCGGCACCTCGGCGACCGGGTCGGGCGGTGGCACCGGCTGGTGACCTGGGTCCGGCGCGGCGCGCTGGGTCCAGGCATCGACACCGACGGACACGTCCCCCGCCCAGGACGGCGGCGGACGGTCCTCAGAAGTCGTCGACACCCACAGGCTCGGCGAGCTCGGCGGGGACCTCGGCGTCGACCTGCGGGCCGACCCCGAGCTTCTCCAGGATCTTCTTCTCCAGCTCGTTGGCCAGGTCGGGGTTGTCGCGCAGGAAGGTCCGCGCGTTCTCCTTGCCCTGGCCGAGCTGGTCGCCCTCGTAGGTGTACCAAGCGCCGGCCTTGCGCACCAGGCCCGCCTCGACGCCCACGTCGATCAGACCGCCCTCGCGGCTGATGCCCTTGCCGTACATGATGTCGAACTCGGCCTGCTTGAACGGCGGCGCGACCTTGTTCTTGACCACCTTGCAGCGGGTGCGGTTGCCGACCATGTCCTGGCCGTCCTTGAGCGTCTCGATGCGGCGCACGTCGAGGCGCACCGAGGAGTAGAACTTCAGCGCCCGACCACCGGTGGTGGTCTCGGGCGAGCCGAACATGACGCCGATCTTCTCGCGCAGCTGGTTGATGAAGATCGCGGTGGTGTTCGAGTTGTTCAGGGCACCGGTCATCTTGCGCAGCGCCTGGCTCATCAGCCGGGCCTGGAGGCCGACGTGGCTGTCACCCATCTCGCCCTCGATCTCGGCGCGGGGCACGAGCGCGGCCACGGAGTCGATGACGATGAGGTCGAGGGCACCCGAGCGCACGAGCATGTCGGCGATCTCGAGGGCCTGCTCACCCGAGTCGGGCTGCGAGACCAGCAGTGCGTCGGTGTCGACGCCGAGGTTCTTGGCGTAGTCGGGGTCCAGCGCGTGCTCGGCGTCGATGAACGCCACGATGCCGCCGGCGGCCTGGGCGTTGGCCACCGCGTGCAGCGCGACCGTGGTCTTTCCCGAGGACTCTGGGCCGTAGATCTCCACCACGCGACCGCGCGGCAGCCCACCGAGGCCCAGGGCCACGTCGAGGGCGATCGAGCCCGTGGGGATGACTTCGAGGGGGGCGCGCGTCTCGTCACCGAGGCGCATCACCGAACCCTTGCCGAACTGCTTCTCGATGTTGAGCAGTGCGGCGTCGAGCGCCTTGTCGCGGTCTGCACCAGCCATGATGTCTCCGTCCGTGTGCGGGGCCGGCGGCCCCGCGGTCATGTGGTCTGTCGTCGTGGCCGACGCTAGAGGGGACCACCGACAAGACCGGGCCGGGAGCCCGGGCCTGTGGGGAACGGCGTCCTGCGCGTCACCTGTGCACCTACTGTAGGCCGAACACCTGTTCGAGGTGGGAGGCAGGGTCGGCGTGTCGCCCGGCCGGCCGGGCGAGCGGGTCTCAGGGACGCGCGTGCCGGGCGCGGAGGAGGCGCACGGCCACCCCGACGAGCACGCCCGCGGCCACCAGCGCCGCCAGCACCCACCACCCGGCGACGTAGTCGCGGTCGAGCAGCGTCTCGTTGGTCGGGTCGGTGTCGCGCCCCCAGCTGCCGAGCACGGGCACCGCGACCAGGCTCAGGCTGCCGAGCACGACGGCGCCCACCACGACCGGGGCCCGGGCCACGGCCGGGACCAGCCGGGCGAGCACCAGCCCCGCGAGCAGGAGCACGGCTGCGAGCAGCACGTCGTGCACCAGCACCGCACCCCCGGCCCACACGGCGGCGTCGAGCACGTCGGCCGGCTCGCGGCGCGACCAGAGCAACCAGGCGCCGTACGCCGTCACCGACGCGCCGGCGGCGCCGAGCAGGAGACGGCCGGGGCTCACGTCCGCACCTCGATGCGGCTCAGCCACTTGGTCTGCAGCACGCCGGGTCGGTTGGGTGCGATCAGGCGGGCCGGGTAGCCGTGGTCGAGGTCGAGCGGCGACCCGGCCAGGCCCAGCGCCACCAGGGTCCGGTCGTCGTCGACGAAGCCGCTCTGCAGCAGCGTCACCCGGAACGGCCCCGACTCCTGCAGCGAGGTGAGGACCACCTCGACGTCCTGGGGGGCCTCGACCAGGTCGAGGAGGTCGCGCAGCCGGACGCCGCTCCAGGTGCCGGAGGCGCTCCAGCCCTCGACGCAGGCGATCGGCAGCTCCTCGCTGCGCTGCGGCAGGGCCAGGAGGTCGTCGCGGTCCAAGGAGACGCTGCGCTCGCCGTGCACCACCTCGAGGCGGTACGCCGGGTCCTGTGCGGCCTCGGTGACCCCGGCGTCTTCGGCGGTCTTGTTGACCGGCACGCCCTGCGGGCCCTCGCCCGAGCGCACCGCCAGGACGGAGACCCAGCGCAGGAACGGCACCGTCGACCCTGCGGTCGCGAGCACCACCGCGCCGGTGGCCAGCCACGTCGCCCGCAGGAGGCCGCGGCGGCCCAGGGCACCGGGTCCGGCCGCAGCCGGCTCGGCCGCGCCCGGCTCGGCCGCGCCCGGCTCGGCCGCGCCGGGCCGGTCGAGGGTGGTGTCGTCGACGTCGTGGGTCAGCGCGTGCCGCACCAGCGGCAGCTTGACCGCGACGTGCAGGACCAGCGATCCGATCGCGATCCAGGCCATCGCGTAGTGGGTGGAGCGGAAGGAGAACGCCCAGGGGTACCAGTGGCTGATGTTCTGCAGCCCGGTGACCAGCAGGAACAGCGCGGCGCCGACGAGCAGGAGGATCGAGAGCCGCTCGGCGAGCTCGACCGCGAGGCGGCGCAGGCGCAGGGACGGGCGGGCCAGCAGCAGCGGGTAGACGGTCCAGAGCTTGACCAGGAGCAGCGGCACCGCGGCGGTGCCGCTGATGATGTGCAGCCCCTGGGTGAGTCGGTAGCCCCACGCGGGACTGGTCGGGAACGGGACCGGCTGGGTGGGGTTCTGGGCGTAGTGGCTGACCAGCCCGGTCAGGAAGGCCAGCGCGAAGCACACGCCCAGCACGGTGCCGACCCGGGCCGCGACCGCGGCACTGCGCAGCCGGGTCGAGAAGGAGCGTTCGTCGGGCAGCCGCAGTGATGCGCTCATCCGCGCACCTGCAGCACGGAGACCCAGCGGTCGCCGCTGCCCACGCCGGTGCAGGTCGTCACTCCCAGACCGGCCTTGGCGGCGACGGTCGCGATGTCGTCGGCCCCGACCACCGACCAGCGGAAGGGACGGCTGCGCGCCTCGCCGGCCTCGAGGGTGACCCACCGGGTGCTCAGCGCCGTCCCGGGCGCCGCGACCTCGACCACGACGCGGCCGAAGCTCCCGAGGAGCTCGCGCGAGCGTCGCAGCAGCGCCACCGGGTCGCCGCCGATGCCGACGTTGCCGTCGGCCAGGAGCACGGTCTCCCAGCGCCCCTCGTCGGGCAGGGCGTCGTAGAGGTCGCGCAGCAGCGCCGGGACCCCGCGCTGCCGGGTCTGCTCGACGGCCTCGGGGACCACGTCGATCCCGAGGACCTGGTGGCCCATCCGGGCCAGGCTCGCGGTCATCCGGCCGGGGCCGCACCCGATGTCGAGGGTGGGGCCGCTGCAGTGCGCCAGCACGGCGAGGTCCTGCTCGTCCGCCTCGCGGGTCCACTCCCCCATCGGCAGGACGGAGGGCCCGTCGTCGAGGCCGACGACCCGGCACGGGATGCCCTGCAGGGCACGGGCGAAGACGGTCGAGAACGGTTCGTCGCGCTGGATCATCGGGGCACCAGCACCTTCCACGAGGCGGCGAACCGGGCGCCGGGCGCGGCGTCGGCCAGGAGGGCCTCGGCGTCGGCGACGGTGTCGACGTCGAGCAGGGTGGCGGTGCTGCCGACCCGCAGGCCCGCGGCCTCGAGCGCGGCGCGGGTGTCGTCGTACGTCGTCGGCGTGGACATCTCGACCCCGACCAGCGCCTGCGCGGCGAGCGGGTCCCGCAGCGCGAGCACCCACCAGCCGCCGTCGTCGGCGGGGCCCAGGACGGCGTCGTGGTCGGCGAGCCCGGCGGCGGCGTCGAGGAGCAGGGCGGGCGTCACCTGCGGGGTGTCCATGCCGACCTGCACGACCGGGCCCGGGCCGGTGGCGGCCACCGACGCGTGGGCGTGGGCCAGGCGCTCGTCGAAGCCGTCGCCGCGCTGCGGGCTGGTGGTCCAGCCGGCGCTCGCGGCCACGAGCTCGTCGGCGCGCACGCCGTCGGCGAGGTCACCGGCCAGGTCGAGGTGGCAGTGCTTGGCGCCGACGGCCTCGGTGCACGCGGCGAGGGTGTCCAGGAGGCAGGCGGCGGCCACCTCGGCGGCCGCCTCGAGCCCGATGTCGGCCCCCAGGCGGGTCTTGACCTTCCCGGCCACGGGCGCCTTCGCGACGACCAGCATCCGGGGCAGCATCCGGGGAGGGGTCACGAGAGCACCCGCCAGAAGTCGCGGGCGGTGCGCACGGTGCCCTTGACGGACCCCGAGACCTTCGACCGGGTGCCCTCGGCCCGCGGGTGGTAGCCGATGTCGCGCTCGGAGACCCGCCAGCCGGCGAGGGTGAGCTTCTGCAGCAGCTCGACGGGGTAGCCGAAGCGGCGGTCCTCGACCCCGAGGTCGATCAGGGCCTGGCGACGGGCCACCCGCATGGGGGCGATGTCGTGCGCGTCCATCGCGATCCTCCGTCTCAACCAGGCGACGATGAGAGCATTGCCCATCCGGGCGTGCCAGGGCCACACCCCTCGTGCCACCGGGCGCCGGCGACCCACTGCGACGTCGGCGCGGCCCGACGCGACGTCGTCGAGCAGCGCCAGCAGCTCCGCGGGGTCGAAGCTGCCGTCGCCGTCCATGAACGCGACGTACTCGTGGGTGGCGGCCATCAGGCCGGTGTGCACGGCCGCCCCGTAGCCCGGCACGCTCTCGCGGACCACCTGCGCACCCAGCCGCTGTGCCACCTCGGCCGTGGCGTCGCGCGAGCCGTTGTCGACGACGATCACCGAGAACTCCTCCGGGATGAGCGGGAGCAGTGCCTCGAGGGCGGGTGCCTCGTCGCGGCAGGGCAGGACGAGATCAGCGACAGCCATGCCCCGACCCTAGGGGCGGGCCCCCAGTGCCGGCCTCGCCTCTAGGGTCTGGGCATGCCCTCACCCCCCGCCGCGCCCGTACGCCGCTCGCGGGCGGCCGGCACCGGGCTCGCGCTGGCGCTGCTGCTGGTGCTGGCCGCGTTCGCGCTGCCGGTGCTGCTCGACTGGGAGACCTGGAGCCGGGCCAGCCGCTCGGCGCACCCCTGGGCGGCACCGCCGCTGCACGGCTTCTGGGAGCCCAAGCTCGTGGGGCCCGGGACCGCACCGACGCTGCTCGTCGCGCTCCTGGGCTGGGCGTGGTTCCCCCGCTTCGCCGCCTCCGCGTCGTGGGGCCGGCTCCTGGCGGTGTCCTACGTGCTGGCGCTGGCCTGGATGCTCTCGCTGGCCCTCGTCGACGGCCCCGAGGGGATCTCGCGGGTCCTCGACCACTCCTCGGAGTACCTGCCGAGCGCGCGCGAGGTCGACGACGTCCCGGAGATGCTGCGCACCTACATCGACCGGATCCCCTACAGCCACCCCGACAACTGGCCCACCCAGGCCGCCGGGCACCCGCCGTTGGCGCTGCTGTTCTTCGTCGGTCTGGTCCGGGTCGGGCTGGGCGGGTCGCTGGCCGCCGGTCTCGTCGTCACCGTGGTGGGCGCCACGACCGTGGTCTCGGTGCTGGCGCTGGTGCGCTCCCTGGGCGCGGAGCGGCTCGCCCGCGACGCGGCACCGTTCCTGGTCCTCTCCCCCGCCGCGGTCTTCATGGCCGTCTCGGCCGACGCCGTCTTCGCCGCCGTGCTGGCCGCCGGTCTGGCGCTGCTGGCCCGGGCTGCGGTGAGCACCGGTCGCGCCTGGCTGCCCTGGTCGGTGGGGGCGGGCCTCGTCCTGGGCAGCGGGGTGCTGCTGTCCTACGGCATGGGCCTGATGGGGCTGGTCGCGCTCGCGGTCCTGCTGGCCGCCCGCTCGTGGCGCCCGCTGCCGGTGGTGGTCGCAGCCGCGCTCGTCCCCGTGCTGCTGATGGCGCTCGCGGGCTTCGCCTGGTGGGAGGCCTACCCCGTGCTCACCGAGCGCTACTGGGAGGGCATCGCCGCCGACCGGCCCGCCTGGTACTGGATGTGGGGCAACCTGGCCGCGCTCGCCGTCAGTGCGGGTCCACTGGTGGGGGCCGGTCTCGCGCACGCCGCCCGGCGTGCCCGCCGCAGTCCCGACGGGCGCCCCGACCAACGCCCGGAGGCGCGCCCCGACACGCGCATCGTGGCGCTGCTGGTCCTCGGCGCGGTGCTCGCCGTCCTGGTCGCGGACCTGTCGCGGATGAGCAAGTCGGAGGTCGAGCGGATCTGGCTGCCGTTCATCCCGTTCCTGACCCTGGCGGTCGCGCTGCTGCCCTCCGGGTGGCGCCGGTGGGGCCTCGCCCTGCAGATCGTCTGGGCGGTGCTGGTCCAGCACCTGCTCTACACGTCCTGGTGAGGGACATCTGCGCCGGCTCGGCGAGACATCTGGGCCGGGTCAGGCTCGCAGGGGGGCGGTGGCGAAGGCGGCCAGGCCGACGTCGGGGTGCACCGTGGCGGTGAAGCCCAGCTCGTCGGCGGCCCGCTGCGGGGACGCCACGATGTGCCGGACGTCGCCGAGGCGGTAGCCGCCGGTCACCTCAGGCTCCAGGTCGCTGCCGGTGCCGCGGGCGACCAGGGTCGCGACGTCGCGGATGCCCACGGGGTGCCCGGAGGCGACGTTGTAGGCGCGGTGGTGGCCCTGGGGCGCCTCGAGCACCGCTCGCAGCGCCGCCACGTTGGCCCGGGCGACGTCGTCGACGTGCACGAAGTCGCGCATCTGCGCGCCGTCCTCGTAGACCTTCGGCGCCTCGCCGCGCTCCAACGAGGAGCGGAACATCGCCGCGACCCCGGAGTACGGCGTGTCGCGGGGCATGCCGGGCCCGTAGACGTTGTGGTAGCGCAGCGACACCGCGGCGGCGTCGGCCTGGCGCACCCACGCGGTCGCGTAGTGCTCCTGCGCGACCTTGCTGGCGGCGTAGCTGGAGCGCGGCTCCAGGCGGGCGTCCTCGTCGACGAGCGCCCAGCCCAGCGGCTCGCCGCACACCGGGCAGGGGTTGCCGAACCGGCCGGCCTCGAGGGCCTCGCGAGGACGCGGCGGCGGCACCTGGTCGCCGTGCGTGGGGCAGGTGTAGCGGCCCTCGCCGTAGACGACCATGCTCGAGGCCTGGATCAGCCGGTGCACGCCGGCCTCGTGCATCGCGGCCAGCAGCACGGCGGTGCCGAGATCGTTGTGGGCGGCGTACAGCGGCAGGTCGGAGACGGTGACACCGGCGCCGACCATCGCGGCCTGGTGGCACACCACGTCGACGCCGTCGAGCAGGGCCGGCCAGGAGTCGGCGTCGCGGACGTCGAGCTGGTGGGTGCCGGACGGCGCGGTGACGGATCCGTGCGCCATCGGCAGCATCAGGTCGACGCGCACCACCTCGTCGCCCGACGCCTCGAGCCGGTCGCCGATGGCGCCGCCGATGAACCCGGCCGAGCCGGTGAGCAGGACCTTCACGGGAACACCGGCGCCGGGACCTCGCCCGGGATCGAGTAGGTCAGCTCGAGTCCGTCGGCCCAGGTCGAGCAGGAGCAGCCGTCGGGGTCGGGCAGCGCGGCGATCGCGTCGGTGAGCAGACCGGTCAGCCGCTCGAGGTTGGCCTTGAAGCGTGCGAAGACCTCCGCCTGGCCGACGCCCGCACCGCTCTCGGCGCCGGCGTCCATGTCGGTGACCAGCGCGATCGGGGTGTAGCACTGGCGCATCTCGCGGGCCAGCGCCGCCTCGGGGTGCCCGGTCATGTTGATCAGGGTCCAGCCCTGGTCGGCGTAGTGGCGCGACTCGGCGCGGGTGGAGAAGCGGGGGCCCTCGATGATCACCATCGTGCCGCCGCGGTGCACGTCGTCGGCGGTGCCGGCGACCGCCGCGGACAACCGGTCGCAGTAGGGGTCGCCGAAGGGCAGGTGCACCGCACCGCCCTCGACGTACGACGGGACCCGGCGGTAGGTGCGGTCGACCAGCTGGTCGGGCACCACCACGTCGCCCGGGGCCACCTCGGGCCGCAGCCCGCCCACCGCGCAGGGCGCCAGCACCTGGCGCACGCCCAGGGAGCGCAGCGCCCACAGGTTGGCGCGGTAGGGGATGGTGTGCGGCGCGTACTCGTGAGAGGTGCCGTGCCGCGGCAGGAACGCGACCCTGCGACCGGCGACGGTGCCGATCGCGACCGGCGCCGAGGGGTCGCCGTACGGCGTCTCGACGCGCACCTCCTCGGGGTCCTCGAGGAAGGAGTAGAAACCGGTGCCGCCGATCACGGCGATGTCTGCACGCGTCTGGCTCATGGCGCTCACTCTGTCAGGTGGCCCGGGTGCTCCGCGGCCGCCACGGGGGTGAGGCGGTGCGCGGCGACCGCGGCCGCCAGGACGGCCAGGCCCAGCGCGACGGTGCCCAGCGACAGGGCGCGGTAGCCGGCGAGCGCCACGACGACGCCGGCGAGCCCACCACCGGCCGCGGCGACCAGGTTCATCACCAGGTCGGCCGCGCCCTGGACGTCGGCGCGGGCGTCGAGCGGCGCGTGGTCGGCGACCAGCGTCGAGGCGGCGACCGTGGCGAAGGACCACCCCAGCCCGAGCAGGAAGAGGCCGCCGAAGATCTGCCACGACGAGCCCTCGGGGGCCGAGCCCGCGATGACGAGCGCGACGACGAGGACGACGCCGCCGGTGCCGAGGGTGACCGGGCGGCCGAGCGTGTCGGCCAGCCACCCCACGACGGGGGCGAAGGCGAACATGCCGAGGACGTGGACGCTGATGACGACACCGATGATGCGCAGCTCGGCTCCCCCGTGCTCCATGTGCAGCGGGGTCATCACCATCACCGCGACCATCGCGGCGTGCGCGCCGGCGAGGCCGACGACGGCGGCGACCAGGACCGGGCGCTCGCGCACGGCGGCGACCACCCGGCCCCACGAGGTGCCCGAGGGCACCTGGCCCGCGGTGCCGGCGACCTCGCGGGCCAGCAGCAGCGGGTCGGGGCGCAGCAGGGTGCTCACGAGGGCGGCGGCCAGCAGCATGCCGATGCTGCCCAGCGCGAAGGGGCCCGTCAGCTCGGGCAGCCCGAGCCACCGGGCCAGGGCCGCGGCGGGGCCGGTCAAGTTGGGGCCCGCGACCGCGCCGATCGTGGTGGCCCACACGACGATCGCCAGCGCCCGGCCGCGCTGGGCCGGCTCGGCGAGGTCGGTGGCGGCGTACCGGGCGGCGTTGTTGGCGGCGGTCGTCGAACCGAGCAGCACCGCGCCCAGCAGCAGCACGACCATCGAGTCGATGGTGCCGGCGACGACGGCGAGCACAGCACCACAGGCACCGAGGAGGTAGCCGGTGGTCAGCCCGAGGCGACGCCCGCGCATCGCCATCACCCGGGCCAGGACGTAGGAGGCCAGGGCGGCGCCGAGCACCTGGAAGGTCTGGGCCAGACCGGCCTGCCCGTCGCTGCCCGAGATGTCGCGCGCGAGCAGGGAGGCGGTCGCGATGCCGATGGTGATGCCCACCGCGCCGACCGCCTGGGTCAGCACCAGCACGGCGACGGTACGCCGCTGCACGGCCGCGACCGTGGTCGCTCCGAGGGGGTCCCCGGGGGTCGTGGTCGGTGCGGTCACCGGTAGCGCTCCGGCAGCTCGAGCGCGTTCCAGACCGCGGCCCACACCTGCTTCGGAGCGATGCCGGCCTCGAGGGCCTGGCTGGTGGTGCGACTGCCGAGCTCGGGCAGCACGAACAGCTCGGCCCAGGAGCCGGCGGACTCCTTGCCGAGGGCCTCGTCGAGCCGTGCCCAGAATTCCGTGTGCCTCACGGGCACCATGATGCGCTGCTCAGGTCAGCAGCAGCGAGTCGAGGCGCCGGCGGGCCACCAGCAGCCCGGCCACGCCCATCGCGACCAGGTAGACCACCGAGAACGCCGAGTCCCACGACACCGCGCCGGTGGTCAGCTCGCGGCACAGCACGACACCGCGGTAGAGCGGGGTCGCCTCCACGACCCAGCGCAGCACCCCGGGGTAGGTCGTGACCGGGAAGAAGGTCGCGGAGAACAGGAACATCGGCAGCGTCGTGAGGGTGACCAGCTCGAAGTCCTGCCAGGAGCGCATCCAGGTCGTCAGCGCCATCGCGACCCCGCCGAAGGCCAGGCCGATGAGCAGCGCCGCGGGGACCACCAGCACCGCCCACCACGACGAGACCAGGCCCATCGCCAGCATCACCAGCAGGAACCCGAGCGAGTAGACGCCGCCGCGCAGCAGCGACCAGGCCAGCTCTCCGCGGGCGATGTCGGTGGTGGTCAGCGGCGTCGCCAGCATCTGGTCGAAGAGCTTGCTGTACTTGAGCTTGAAGAAGAAGTTGAACGTCGAGTCGAGCACCGCCCCGTTCATCGCGGACGCCGCGAGCATGCCGGGTGCGACGAACTCGGCGTACGGGATCTCGCGACCCCCCACCTCGAAGCCGCTGATCAGCGCGCCGACGCCGACGCCGATGGAGAAGAGGTAGAAGACCGGCTCGAGGAAGCCGGTGGCGAAGATCCACCAGGCCCGCCGGTAGGCGATGAAGTTGCGCTGCAGGATCAGCCCCGTGGCCACCGCACCCGTGATCGGGGTCATCACAGGACCATCCGCCGGGTCAGGCGGCGCACGGCCCACCACCAGCCGAGCACGACGAGGACGGCGAGGTAGGCGACGTGCACCAGCACCATCGACCAGTCCGGCAGGCCCAGGACGAGCATCCGGGTCAGGTCCACGCCGTGCCACAGCGGCGTGGCCACCGCCAGCGCCTCCAGGGGTGCGTCGAGGTTCGAGACCGGGAAGAACGCGCCGGAGAAGAGGAACATCGGGATCATCCCGAGGCGGAACACGATCGAGAAGGCGCTCTCGTCGCGCAGGCCGGCCGAGAAGGCGTACAGGGGCGCGGCGAAGGCCATCCCGATCAGCACCTGGGCCACGAACGCGGCCAGCACGCCCGGCAACGACGCGTAGACGCCGAACGGCGCGGTCACGGCCAGGAACACCGCCGCGGTGACCGCGACCCGGAAGGCCACGAAGCCGAGGTGGGCCAGCACCACGTCCGGCACGCTCAGCGGCGTGGCGGTCATCGAGTAGTAGGTCTTGTTCCACTTCACCATCGCCATGACGGGGTAGGTGACCTCACCGACGACCGTGGTCATCGACGTGGCGGCCACCATCCCCGGCACCACGAAGGCCAGGTAGGACGTCGCGCCCTCCAGCGTCTCGGCGTCGGCCTCGACGAAGCCGCCGAGCAGCACCCCCATCGCCAGCACGTAGAGCAGCGGGGTGACGAACGAGGAGACGATGCTGCCGCGCCAGGTGCGGCGGTAGACGGTCGCCCAGTAGTCGAGCAGGCGCAGCGCACCCTGGAGGGGGCCGGCCGGGGCGGTGCTGCCGCTCACTCGACCAGGGTCCGTCCGGTCAGGCGCAGGAAGACGTCCTCGAGGGTGGCGCGGCGCACCAGGGTCGCGGCCGGCTGCAGGCCGCGCTCGTGGACCTTGGCGATGGTCTCCTCGCCGTCGGCGGTGTAGAGCAGGAGCCGGTCCGGCAGCACCTCGACCCGCTCGGCCAGATCGGCGACCCGGTCGGCGACGCCCGCGTGGCTCTCGCCCTCGCGGGCCACCCCGAAGCGCAGCTCGGCGACCTCGCGGGTGGAGTGCTCGCGGATCAGCTGGAGGGGCGAGCCCTCGGCGACGATGAGACCCTTGTCCATCACCACGAGCCGGTCGGTCAGCTGCTCGGCCTCGTCCATGTAGTGCGTGGTCAGCACGAGCGTGACGCCCTGCTGCTTGAGCCGGAAGAGCCGGTCCCACACGACGTGGCGGGCCTGCGGGTCCAGCCCCGTGGTGGGCTCGTCGAGCAGGAGCACCTCGGGCCGGTTGACCAGCGACCGGGCGATGGTCAGGCGCCGCTTCATGCCGCCCGAGAGGTCCTCGACGCGGGCGCCGGCCTTCTCGGTGAGCTGGACGAAGTCGAGCAGCTCGTCGACCCGCTCGCGCACCTCGTGGCGCGACAGCCCGAAGTAGCGGCCGTACACGTAGAGGTTGTCGCGCACCGACAGCTCGGTGTCGAGGGTGTCCTCCTGCGGGCAGACCCCGATCCGGGCGCGGATCGACGGGCCGTCCACCGCGGGGTCCATGCCCAGGATGCGCAGCCGCCCGGCGCTGATCGGCGACACGGCCGCGACCATCCGCATCGTCGAGGACTTGCCGGCCCCGTTGGGGCCCAGGAAGCCGAACGCCTCCCCGCGCCGCACGTCGACGTCGATCCCGCGCACCGCCTCGAAGTCGCCGAAGCTCTTGCGCAACCCGGAGGCGTGGATCATGGAGTCCGGGTCGGGAGGGGCATCGGGCACGCGAGCACTCTAGGGGACACCCACCCCCACCAGCCGCTATCTTCGGCCCCGTGACGTCCCACCTGCTGCCCAGCCCGATCGGTGCTGCCTGATGGGCATCGCCGACGACGCCTCCCGGCTGGGCACCCTCGACGTCGCCGGCACGGCGTACGCCGTCACCCGTGCGCGCCGCGGCGACGTCGGGGCGCTCGTCGCCCTCCTCGCCGACGACGAGCTGGGCCGGCAGCGGGAGACCGCCGACCCCGAGCCCTACCTGCGCGCCTTCGCCCGCATCGACCGCTCCCCCGACCACCTGCTGGTGGCGGTGCGCGCGCCGGAGGGCACGGTGGTGGGCACCCTGCACCTGGTGATGCTGCCGGACCTCTCCCGCGGCGCCACGCTGCGGCTGCAGGTCGAGGCGGTCCGGGTGGCGACCTCGGTGCGCGACCTCGGTCTCGGCACCGCCCTGCTGGAGTGGGTGACCGGCTACGCCCGCAGCCACGGCGCCGGACTGGTGCAGCTCACCACCGACCGGGCACGCGAGGACGCCCGCCGCTTCTACGAACGCCTGGGCTACGTCCCCTCGCACGACGGGATGAAGCTGCACCTGGGCTGATCCCCGGCCCGGCCCTCCGGGGTGGGCGCGGGTGTCGGTGCGGTGCGACAGACTTGCGCCGTGCCCGACGTCGCTGCCGCCCACCCCGCACTGGACCGCTTCAGCGAACCGACGCGGACCTGGTTCCAGGCGGCGTTCGCCGAGCCGACCCCGGCCCAGGCAGGCGCCTGGGAGGCCATCGGCGCCGGGCGGCACGCGCTGGTCGTGGCCCCGACCGGGTCGGGCAAGACGCTGAGCGCCTTCCTGTGGTCGATCGACCGGCTGCTCACCGACGCCCCCCCGGAGGACAAGCAGCAGCGCTGCCGGGTCCTCTACATCTCCCCGCTCAAGGCGCTCGCGGTCGACGTCGAGCGCAACCTCAGGGCCCCGCTGACCGGCATCCGCCACACCGCCGCCCGCCTCGGCGCCGAGCTGCCCGAGGTCCGGGTGGGGGTCCGGTCGGGCGACACCAGCGCCGCCGACCGGCGCAAGATGGTCACCACACCGCCGGACGTCATGATCACCACGCCGGAGTCACTGTTCCTGATGCTCACCTCGCAGGCGCGCGAGGCGCTGCGCGGGGTGCAGACCGTGATCCTCGACGAGGTGCACGCCGTGGCCGGCACCAAGCGCGGAGCCCACCTCGGCATCTCCCTGGAGCGGCTCGACGCCCTCCTCGAGCGGCCGGCGCAGCGCATCGGGCTCTCCGCGACCGTGCGTCCCGTCGAGGAGGTGGCGCGCTACCTGGGTGGCACCGCCCCGGTCGAGGTGGTCGCCCCGCCCAGCGAGAAGCGCTGGGACCTCTCGGTGGTGGTGCCCGTCGAGGACATGACCAGCCCTGGCGGGACAGACGCCTCCGACGCGGACGACGAGGGCGCGGGAGAGCGGGTCTCGAGCATCTGGCCGCACGTCGAGGAGCGGGTGGTCGACCTGATCGAGCAGCACCGCTCGACGATCGTCTTCGCCAACTCCCGCCGCCTCTCCGAGCGGCTGACCGCCCGGCTCAACGAGATCGCCGCCCAGCGGGCCGGGGTCGAGGCCGAGCCCGGCGACCGGATCCCGGCCCAGGCCATGGGCCAGTCCGGGGCCACCGAGGGCAGTGCCCCCGTCATCGCGAAGTCCCACCACGGCTCGGTCTCCAAGGAGCAGCGGGCGCTCATCGAGGACGACCTCAAGCGCGGCCGCCTGCCCGCGGTGGTCGCCACCAGCAGCCTCGAGCTCGGCATCGACATGGGCGCGGTCGACCTCGTCGTGCAGATCGAGTCCCCGCCCAGCGTCGCCAGCGCGCTGCAGCGGGTGGGCCGCGCCGGCCACCAGGTCGGCGAGGTCTCGCGCGGCGTGCTGTTCCCCAAGCACCGCGGCGACCTCGCCCAGACCGCGGTGTCGGTCGAGCGGATGCGCGCGGGTGCGATCGAGTCGCTGCGGGTCCCGACCAACCCCCTCGACGTGCTGGCCCAGCACGTCGTGGCGATGACGGCGCTGGAGGCGTGGGGGGTCGAGGAGCTCTACGACCTGGTGCGACGCTCGGCCTCGTTCGCGGGCCTGCCCCGCTCGGCGTACGACGGGGTGCTCGACCTGCTGGCCGGGCGCTACCCCAGCGACGAGTTCGCCGAGCTGCGCCCGCGCATCGTGTGGGACCGGGTCACCGGCGAGCTGACGGGCCGGCCCGGCGCCCAGCGGCTCGCGGTGACGAGCGGTGGCACCATCCCCGACCGCGGCCTCTTCGGCGTCTTCCTCGTCGGGGGCGAGGGCCCCGGTCGCCGGGTCGGTGAGCTCGACGAGGAGATGGTCTACGAGTCCCGCGTCGGCGACATCTTCGCGCTCGGCGCCACCAGCTGGCGGATCGAGGACATCACCCACGACCGGGTCCTGGTCACCCCGGCGCCGGGCATCCCGGGCCGGCTGCCGTTCTGGAAGGGCGACGGCCTGGGCCGGCCCGCCGAGCTCGGCGCCGCGGTCGGCGCCTTCACCCGAGAGCTCGGCGCGCTGCCGAGGGCGAAGGCGGAGGCACGCGCCCGCGAGAACGGTCTCGACGAGTTCGCGGCCGGCAACCTGGTCACCTACCTGCACGAGCAGCTCGAGGCCACGAACCTGCTGCCCAGCGACACCACGCTCCTCGTCGAGCGCTTCCGCGACGAGCTCGGCGACTGGCGCCTGGTGCTGCACTCGCCCTACGGCACCCCTGTGCACGCGCCGTGGGCGCTGGCCATCAACGCCCGCCTGCGGGAGCGGTACGGCGTCGACGGCCAGGCCGTGGCCTCCGACGACGGCATCGTGATCCGGGTTCCCGACACCGACGCCGAGCCGCCGGGTGCCGACCTCGTGGTCTTCGAGCCCGACGAGGTCGACGACCTGGTCACCCAGGAGGTGGGTGGGTCGTCGCTGTTCGCCTCCCGCTTCCGCGAGTGCGCGGCGCGGGCCCTGCTGCTGCCGCGCCGTGACCCGGGGCGGCGCTCACCGTTGTGGCAGCAGCGCCAGCGCTCCGCAGCGCTGCTCGAGGTCGCCTCGCGCTACCCCTCGTTCCCGATCATCCTCGAGGCGGTGCGCGAGTGCCTGCAGGACGTCTACGACCTGCCGAGCCTGGTGGGGCTGATGCGCCGCGTGGAGCGCCGCGAGGTGCAGGTCGCCGAGGTCACCACCCACGCCCCCTCCCCCTTCGCCCGCAGCCTGCTCTTCGGCTACGTCGCCCAGTTCGTCTACGAGGGCGACTCCCCCATCGCCGAGCGCCGGGCGGCCGCGCTCTCCCTCGACCAGGGCCTGCTCGCCGAGCTGCTCGGGCGCGCCGAGCTGCGCGAGCTGCTCGACCCCGAGGTGCTCGAGGAGGTCGAGGCCGAGCTGCAACGACTCAGCGAGGACCGCCGGGCCCGCAACGCCGAGGGGCTCGCCGACCTGGTGCGCCTGCTCGGGCCGCTCTCCCGGGAGGAGGTGGTGGCCCGCTCGGTGCCCGGCGCCGACGTCGACGCCTGGGCCCAGGAGCTCACCGCCAGTCGCCGCATCGTCGAGGTCCGGATGGCCGGTGCCGAGCGGTGGAGCGCCATCGAGGACATCGGGCGCCTGCGTGACGGTCTCGGGGTGCCGGTCCCGCCGGGCACGCCCGACGCGTTCACCGACCTCGTCGAGGACCCGATCGGCGACCTGGTGGCGCGCCACGCCCGCACCCACGGCCCTTTCACCGTCGACGACGTCGCCGCCCGCCTGGGGCTGGGCACCGCCGTCGTCCGCCAGACCCTGCAGCGTCTCGGCTCCCAGGGCCGCGTGCTCGACGGGGAGTTCCGTCCCGCGGGCTCGGGCACCGAGTGGTGCGACGCCGAGGTGCTGCGCAAGCTGCGTCGCCGCTCGCTGGCCCGGCTGCGCAAGGAGGTCGAGCCGGTCGAGCCGGACGCCCTGGGCCGCTTCCTGGGCGCGTGGCAGCACGTGTGGGCCGCGGCGCCGTCCGCGGGCGGTCGCGCCGGCAGCGGTCGGGGCGGCCTGCGCGGCGTCGACGGCGTGCTGTCGGCGATCGACCAGCTCGCTGGCTGCCCGGTGCCCGCGTCGGCGCTCGAGCCGCTGGTCCTGGCCGCCCGGGTGCGCGACTACGAGGCGTCGTACCTCGACGAGCTCACCGCCTCCGGCGAGGTCATCTGGGCGGGGCACGGCACGTTGCCCGGCTCCGACGGCTGGGTCTCGCTGCACCTGGCCGACTCCGCCGACCTGACCCTGCCCGAGCCGCAGGCGCCCGAGCACTCCGAGGCCGGGCAGGCGGTGCTCGACGCCCTGGCCGGTGGCGGCGCCTACTTCTTCCGCCAGCTCGCCGACACCGTGCACGCCGCCGGCGTCGAGGCGAGCGACCCCGTGCTCTCCGCGGCGCTGTGGGAGCTCGTGTGGGCAGGTCGGGTCAGCAACGACACCCTGACGCCGCTGCGCGCCCTGACCCGTGGTGGCAACGCGAGCCACCGCACCCGACGCCCGCCGCCGCGGGCTCGGATGGGGCGCCCGAGGATGGGGTCGACGACCGGTTCCGGCGCCCGCCCGACCACCGCACGCACCGGCCCGCCCGAGACCGCCGGGCGCTGGGCGCTGCTGCCCGCGATCGACGCCGACCCGACCCGCCGGGCGCACGCCGTGGCCGAGCGGCTGCTCGACCGGCACGGCGTCGTCACGCGCGGGGCCGTCGTGAGCGAGCGCGTCCCCGGCGGTTTCGCCGCGGTCTACAAGGTGCTCTCCGCCTTCGAGGACACCGGCCGCTGCCGGCGTGGGTACTTCGTGTCCGGGCTCGGCGCCGCCCAGTTCGGCACCTCGGGCGCGGTCGACCGGCTGCGCACCTTCGCCGAGGGCGTCGCCCGTCCCGACAACGCCGGCGGCCGCGACGAGGCCCCGGTCGCCCTCGCCCTGGCCGCCACCGACCCGGCCAACCCCTACGGCGCGGCGCTGGCCTGGCCGACCCGCGAGGAGGGCGAGGCCGGCCACCGACCCGGGCGCAAGGCCGGGGCGATGGTCGTGCTCGTCGACGGGCGCCTGGTGCTCTACATCGAGCGCGGCGGCCGCACCCTGCTGACCTGGAGCGAGGAGGCCGATCTCCTGGGCCCCGCCGTCGCCGCCCTGGCCGCGGCGGCCGGCCGCGGCGCCCTGGGGCGCCTCACCGTCGAGAAGGCCGACGGGGAGCAGCTCCTGGGCAAGGGCGGGACCCCGCTGCGCGAGGCGCTGACACAGGCCGGCTTCGTCTCCACCCCGCGCGGGCTACGACTGCGGACCCCCGACCGTGCCTGAGGGCGACACCGTCTACCGGGCGGCCCGGCTGCTGGACCGGGCCCTCACCGGGCACACGCTCACGGTGGCGGACCTGCGGGTGCCGCAGCACGCGACCGCCGACCTGGTCGGCTCGCACGTCGAGGGCACCGCCTCGCGTGGCAAGCACCTGCTGACGAGGCTGCGCCCGCCCGTCGGTCCCCCGCTGACGCTGCACACGCACCTCAAGATGGAGGGCGCCTGGCGGGTGCTCAAGCAGGGCGGTCGGTGGCCGCGCCCGGCGCACCAGGCCCGCGTCGTGCTCGGCGACGACCGGGTCACCGCGGTCGGCTTCTCCCTCGGCATCGTCGCACTGCTGCCGACCGCCGAGGAGGACTCCGTGGTGGGCCACCTGGGCCCCGACCTGCTGGGTCCCGACTGGGACGAGCCGGAGGCGCTGCGCCGACTGCTGGAGGAGCCCGACCGCGAGGTCGGGGACGCCCTGCGTGACCAGACCCGGCTCGCCGGGCTCGGCAACATGTACGTCGCCGAGCTGTGCTTCGTCTCGGGCCTGCACCCCCGCCTGCCGATCGCCGACGTGGGCGGCCTGGCCCGGGTGGTGCGTCGCGGCCGGCAGATGCTCGAGCTCAACAAGGAGCGGGCGGTGCAGTCGACCACCGGCGACCTGCGCGAACGGGAGCGGATGTGGGTCTACCGCCGAGACCGCTCCCCCTGCCGGCGCTGCGGCACCCCGATCGCCGTGGCCCAGCAGGGACCGGCCGGGCGCGAGCGGGCGATCTACTGGTGCCCGCGCTGCCAGCCGGAGCCGGGGACCACTCCGGGTAGGGCTCTCCCAGGATCGTCGATCGGTTGATCAACGCATCCGCGAGCTCTTCGACCGATCGACGAACAGAGAACGTAGGTACCAGCGCCCCCCTCTGCGATTGAGGTGGGATACATCCAGCCGTGGAGACGCACGCTCATGCCGAGCCTCGGATAGTCGTGCGCGCGGGTCAGCGGTGACCCAGCAACCATGTGCCGACCGCATCCGGTTACCGATGCACCGCCGACCTGGCCGGACGGGGGCCAGCGGTGAACCGGCAACCGAACGGGCAGTCAGAACGGTTGCTGAAGCACCGCCCGGAACTGCCGCGATCCGCGCGCTTCCATGCCCATGGGAGCGTGGATCCATCACACCTCACTCGCAGAGGCGGGCGCGGCCCTCGTCGCGACTCAGATACCGAACCGGCTTGCCGAGCGACTCCGCGTAGGCGATCTCCCGCCGGGTCGACTCACCGACGTAGCCGCCGGGATCCACGATGTAGACCTCGTCAGCCATGCGGATCTTCTGGAAGTGCACGTCACCGAGCCGCCCCTTCAGGTCCGAGCCGTCGGCCGTCCAGTCGTAGCCCGGCAGATCGGGCAGGTGGAACATCCCGAGGCTGAGCACGACGCAACCTTCCATCGTGAGCCGCCGGTTGACCTCCGCGAACGCAGCCTCGAACGAGGTCGAGCCGCAGAGCGTGATGACTCTCGCCTCACCAGCGGCCGACTGCGGCACCTGGCTCAGGCGGCGGAGGCGACGACGCTGTCGCGTCGGGCGGCTGCGGGGCGCGGCACCATCGGTGTGGCCGCGGCCACGGCCTCCTCGAGGGCGACCGCGTCCGAGACCGAGCGCAGCACCGAGGACAGCGGTACCTCGAGGGCGTTGCAGAGCGAGGCGAGCAGCTCGGAGGACGCCTCCTTCTGCCCCCGCTCGATCTCGGAGATGTAACCGAGGCTCACGCGGGCCTCCGCGGAGACCTCACGCAGGGTCATGCCGCGCTCGACGCGCTGCGCGCGGAGCACGTCGCCGAGCAACCGACGAAACAGCACCATGCGGGGTTCTCCTGACTGCGGGCCTCGGGATCGGGCGTGCATGGGTGCCAACACTAGCGGAGCCCCCGTTCTTCCTCGGCTCACCCTGCCAGGATCTGCGTCAGCACCGACACCGCCTCGCGGCAGGTGCGACTGCGGACCTCGCTCCGGGTCCCGGGCAGCAGCAGCGGCACGGCCCGTTCCACCCCGGGGCCCACCACCCCCACGAAGACGGTCCCGACCGGGTGGCCCTCCTGGCGGTCCGGGCCCGCGACCCCCGTGGTGCTCAGTGCGTACGTCGCCCCGGTCACCGTCCGCGCACCCTGCGCCATCGCCACCGCGCAGGCCCCGGACACCACGCCGTGCTCGGCCACGAGCGCGTCCGGCACTCCCAGCAGCGACTGCTTGAGCTCGGTGGCGTAGGTGACCAGTCCGCCGGCGTAGGTCGCGGACGAGCCGGGCACGGCGGTGAACAGCCCGGCCAGCAGCCCCCCGGTCAGCGACTCGGCGGTGGCCAGTGTGGCGCCGCGCTCACGCAGCGTGGCGTGCAGCGCCCGCACGATCGCCTGGGTGGTCTCGTCGGTGTCGTCCACGTGCTGAGCGTGGCACACGTAGGGTCGCGACATGGCTCTGCGCATCGAGGACTACGCCCTCATCGGGGACCGACGCACGGCCGCCCTCGTGGGCCGCAACGGGTCGATCGACTGGTTGTGCCTGCCCCGCTTCGACTCCGCGGCCTGCATGGCGGCCCTGCTCGGCAGCGAGGAGCACGGGCACTGGCAGATCGAGCCCGCGGGCGAGTACGAGTCGAGCCGGCGCTACCTGTCCTCCTCCTCGGTCCTCGAGACCACCTTCCGCACCGCGACCGGCACGGTGACCCTCACCGACCTGATGCCCCGCGGCGACGGCCGCGCCGACGTCGTGCGCCGGGTGCGCGGCGTCGAGGGCACCGTGCGCCTGTGCCTGCAGTGGCGGGTACGGATGGAGTACGGCCAGGTGGTGCCGTGGGTGCGCCGGGAGGAGATCGGCGGCGAGCAGGTCATCACCGCCGTCGCCGGCCCCGACCTCCTGGTCCTGCGCGGTCCCCGGCTGCCCACCGCTCGCGACCACACGCACAACGACGAGTTCGACGTCGAGGCCGGCGAGGAGCTGACCTACTCGATGGCCTGGATGCCCTCGCACCGGCGCGTGGAGCACCTCGGCGAGCTCGACGACCGCATCCGCCAGACCATCGACCAAGACGAGGACTGGGCCCAGCTGTGCCGCACCGACCTGCGGCACCCCGAGGCCGTCAAGCGCTCGCTGCTGACCCTGCGCCTGATGACCCACGAGGCCACCGGCGGGATCGTCGCCGCCCCCACGACCTCGCTCCCCGAGGCGTTCGGCGGCTCCCGCAACTGGGACTACCGCTACTGCTGGCTGCGCGACGCGGCACTGACCCTGGCCTCCCTGCTGGAGGCCGGCTACTCGGACGAGGCCATGCTGTGGCGCGACTGGCTGCTGCGCGCCGTCGCCGGCGACCCGCACGACGTGCAGGTGATGTACGCCGTGGACGGCGCCCGCCGGCTCGAGGAGTACGAGCTCGACCACCTGCCCGGCTACGAGGACTCCCGTCCGGTCCGGGTCGGCAACGCCGCCGTCGGCCAGCTGCAGCACGACGTCATCGGCGAGGTGATGGATGCCCTCGAGCGGGTGCGCGGGGCCACCGACGAGGCCGACCCCAACGCCTGGGCCCTGCAGACGGCGCTGCTCTCCGGGCTGGCCGAGAACTGGCGCGAGCCGGACAGCGGGATCTGGGAGGTCCGGGGCGAGCCGCGCCACTTCACGCACTCCCAGGCGATGGTGTGGGTGGCCTTCGACCGAGCGGTGCGCGCGGTCGAGGAGCACGGGCTCGAAGGCCCCGTCGAGGAGTGGCGGCGCATTCGCGACGAGGTCCGCGAGGAGGTGCTGACCCGCGGCTACGACGAGGAGCGCGGCACCTTCACCCAGCACTACGACACCGACGAGGTCGACGCCTCGCTGCTGGTGCTCGGCGCGTTCGGCCTGGTCGACGGCGACGACCCCCGGATGCTGGGCACGATCCGCGCGGTCGAGGAGGACCTGATGCGCGACGGGCTGGTGCTGCGCTACCGCACCTCCTCGGGCGTCGACGGCCTCGACGGTGACGAGCACCCGTTCCTGGCCTGCTCGTTCTGGCTGGTGGAGGCCTACGCCGAGGCCGGGCGCATGGAGGACGCCACGGCGCTGTACGACCGGCTGGTGGGCCTGGCCAACGACGTCGGCCTCTACGCCGAGGAGTACGACCCGGCCACCGGCCGCATGGTCGGGAACTTCCCGCAGGCCTTCAGCCACCTCACGCTCACCCAGGCCGCCTTCGCCTTGGCCCGCAACAGCAACAGCCCGTCCGCACCTCGCTGAGCGGGGTGCGGACGGGCCGCTGAGCGGTCCTGCTGCTGCTACTTCTTGCCCTTCTTGCTCTTCTTGCTCTTCTTGCTCTTCTTGACGTGCACGGTCACGCTCTCCTCGGTCGCAGCGACGGCGTCGTCACCGGAGTAGCGGACCACGATCTTCTGGCGGCCGGACTCCTGGAAGGCCTTGCGGACCTTGATCTTGGCCCTCCCCTTGCGGTCCAGCACCGCGGTGTACGTCGAACCGTCGGGCAGCTCGATGCTCACCTCGCCGGTCGGCACCGTGCCCTCGGCGACCACGCGCACCTCGACCTTGACGTTGCGCTGGCCGACCTTCGGGTGCTTCGGACGCACCTTGACGCGCAGGTCGGCGTCGGCGAGCTCGGCCTCGTCGCTGGTGTCCAGACCCACGACCACGGGGTCGTGGTCGCTGGAGCGGTAGGGACCCGGGGCGTGGAAGTCGGTGCCGTGGATGTTGAAGCGGCTGTACTCCATGGCGATCGACTCACCGGAGTTGATGTTCCAGATGTCGGTACCGGTGACCAGCTCGAGCGCGGCCTCGTTGGCGAGCACGTGGTCCAGCGAGCCGGAGAGCCCACTGAAGGAGTAGGACCACTCCTCGACCGGGGACAGCTCCTGCACGTTGGTGTACCCGCCCTCGTAGAGGACCTGCAGCGGGTCCTCCATCGAGTAGGAGTTGAAGTCACCGACGAGCAGCACCGCGTCGGTGCCGGTGTCGCCCTGGACGGCGGGCACCCACGCCTCGAGCGCGGTCGCCTGGGCGACCCGGTCGGGGTTGGCGTTGCCCTGGCCGGTGCCGTCGTTGGTCCCGGAACCCTTGGACTTGAAGTGGTTGACGACGACGAGGACGTCCTCGCCTCCGTCGACGGGGGCGAAGACCTGCCCGATGGGCTCGCGGGCGTTGCCGAAGGCCTGACCGCTCGCGCTCTGGTCGCCCAGGGCACGGGCCTCGCCGACCCGCTCGACCGCGGCGGGCTTGAAGATCAGGGCGTTGGTGATGACGTCCTGCTCGCTGGCGGCGGGCAGCTCGGTCGAGGACGGGTTTGCCGCCCAGGTGCCGGCACCGGCGTCGGCGTTGAGTGCCGCGACCAGGGTCTCGGTGGCCTCGTCGGCCTCCTCGCCCAGGGCTGCGGAGTTCTCGATCTCCATCAGGCCGACGACGTCGGCGTCGAGGCCGTTGATCGCCGCGACGATCTTCTCCTGCTGCCGGGCGAGGTCCTGGGGGTCCCAGGCGCCGCGGAGGTCGCAGCCGCCGCGCACGGTGGTGCCGTCGCCGTCCCGGTCGGTGTAGGAGGTGCAGCCGTCGTTGCCGACGTTGTCGTCGTCGGGGTCACCCAGGGTGGTGAAGTAGTTCAGCACGTTGAAGGACGCCACCGTCAGGTCCGGGGTGCCGTCGGCCGCGATCTGGGCGGCGTCGGGTGCCTCGGTGCGGGTGTTCTCGAACGTCGCCGGCGAGGTCGCCGGGAAGTTCTCCCCGTCGACCGACACCAGCGGCTGGAACCGGTAGGTCGGCGAGCTCGGCGAACCGCCCTGGGTGAGGATGACGTCCTCGGTGAAGTCCACCGCGGCACCCACGCGGACCGGGGCCTCGTTGGAGATGTAGGCCGGGGTGAGCGAGCTGTTGCGGGTGTAGTCGGTGCCGGAGCCGTCGTCGAGCGTGATCGCCCGGGCGGCGTTGTCGGCCTCGACCGCGGCGATGGCCGCCGCGTCCTGGGCGTCGGCCACCTCGGTGGGCTGGATCAACGGCTTGTCGCCGCGGGCCAGACCGACCTCGCCGAACCGGTTGGTGTTGTAGGTCTCGGTGACCGTGAACCCACCCTGCGGGCTGAAGAGCATGGCCTCGAGCGACTCCTTGGCCGCGTCGGTGGCCGGCCACTGCCCCGTGTACGCCGACACCTCGTCGGCGGGCTCGACGAGCGCGACGGTGCCGGCCTCGGAGGAGACCACCTGCGTCTGGCCGGCGTACTCGTCGACCTCGCCGGTGACCTCGACGTGGTCGCCGGGCTGCACGCTGATCGAGCCGGAGCCCTGCGGGTAGTAGACGAAGACCCCGTCGGAGGTCGCGGCGTCGCCGTCGCCCTGCGGGTCCTGGAGGTAGAAGCCGTAGAGGAACCGCGGGGCGGCGGTGACGACGCCGGTGGTGACGACGTCCTGCCCGGCGAGCGGGGAGGTCGCGCCGCTGCCCTGGATCTCCGGGATCGTGGCCTCGACGGGTTCGGTCGGCTCCGGCTCTCCGCCACCGCCTCCGCTGTTCTGGGGGCCGGGCGCGCCGACGGTGAACTCGGCGAGGTTGTTGTCGCCGTCGGGCGACGTCCGCCCGGCCGAGGTCGAGTTGCTGGTGGCCCCGGTCTTGGCGGTCTCGAAGGTGTTGCTGTTGACGCCGAGCAGGTCGACGACGCCCGGAGCGGAGGTGACCGACCCGGCGACCGGGTTGAGGGCGGTGGTGCCCTCGGCCAGCCAGACGGTGAAGGCCGTCCCGGACATGGAGACCGAGCCGGTCGCGTCGGGGGTCGGCAACGGGTCGAGCTGGTCGTTGGCTCCGGCGTTCTGCTGGACCAGGTAGTGACCACCCGCGGGCACGGTGCCACTCAGCGGGGTCACGCCGGTGGCGGCGCTGTTGCTTCCGGAGGAGCGGTACTGCACCGACATCCCGTCGACACTGATGGCGGCGTCGGTGGGGTTGTGCAGCTCGATGAAGTCGTGGGTGTAGGTGGCGCCGGAGTTGCCGCCGCCGCCGTACGCCTCGCTGATGACGAGGCCGGGACTGACGGCTGAGGCGGGCGCGATGCTGACGCCGGTGGCGAGCGCCGCGAGGCCGAGCGTGCCGGCGAGCAGCGGGGCCAACCGACGGGTGGCCCGGGTGGAGACAGGCATGGGAAAGCCTTCCGAGGAGGGAGGTGGGCTGGAAAGGCCGGAGGCCCGCCGACTCGGTCGGCGGGCCTCCGGGTGGATCAGCGGACCTGGAAGCGCAACAGGTCCGAGAAGTCCCCGTAACTGACGAGGATGGTGTGCTTGCCCTTCGTGAAGGGACCGACCTTGGTCTTGGCCTTGCCGTTCTTGTTCAGCTCGATCGTCTTGTCGACGCCCGAGCCGGTGAGGGTGACCTCGCCGGAGGCGGGCTCACCGTCGATGGTGACGATCGCGGTCACCTTGAGCCGCTTGCCGGCCTTGATGGCGCCCTTGGGGCGACGCTTGGCCTCGACGACGGCGTCGGTGCCGGCCTCGAACGCGACCGGGACCTCGACCTCGGTGCCGGTGGTGGTGCCGACCACGCGCACCGAGTCCGGCGAACCGGAGTAGGCGGGCACGGTCAGGCTGACCGAGGCGGTGCCGTTCTCGTCGGCGACGTCGCTGACGACGGTGTTGTCGACGTCGAAGACGCCCACGGACCTGCCGGCCAGGAAGACCTCGACCTCGTCGTCGCTGAGACCGGCGACATCCTTGGTCGGGGCCAGCAGCAGCGAGGAGAGGTCCATCGCCAGGGTGTCACCGGCGGCGTAGGTCGCCGGGGCGTCGTCGGGGAAGCTCACACCCACGCTGTGCTGGGCGTAGTCCACGGCCACGGGGGCCTCGGAGCCGAACTCCTCCATGTAGTCGACCATGGCCTGCAGGTCGGACTGACCGGTGTCGGTCGGGTTCGAACCGGCGGCGAAGGTGCCGAAGTTGTCACCGCCCGAGGCCAGGAACGAGTTGGCGGTCACCGAGTAGGTGGTCCCGGCGTCGATGGGCTCACCCTTGAGCCACATGCCGGTGATCCGCTCGCCGCGCGCCGCGGTCGGGTCGTAGGTCCACTCGAAGCCGTCCGAGGCGCCGAGGTGCAGGAACGGGCGCGAGGAGCCGTCCGGCTGCCACTGCTCCTCGAGCAGCGACTTCAGCTGGGTGCCGGTCAGCCCCATCTTCACCAGGGTGTTGGCGAAGGGCTGGACGATCGCGGCCTGCTTGTAGGTCACCGTCGCGGGGTAGCCACCCTCGGCGAGGCCGATGATGTCGTCGCGCAGACCACCGGGGTTCATGAACGCGATGTCGGTGCCGGTGGCCCATCGCTGGACCTCCCCGACGAGGTTGCCCACCGTGGACTCCCCGCCCCGGTTCTCGGTGGTGCCGTCGGCACGCTTGGCGCGGGTGAAGGGACCGGCGATCTCGCCGAGAGGTGCCGCGCCGAGCTCGTCGGAGACAGCCACGGCGTCGTCGACGATCTTCTTGACCGCCGCGTCCTCCGGGAAGGGCTCCGCGGTGCGCGCGACGTTGATGAGCTCGGTGTCGACGCCCGCGATGCTCCCGCTGGCCGGGTCGACGCTGAAGCTGAGCCGGTTGATGTTGAAGCCGTACTGGCCGGCGGACACGACCGGACGCAGCGTCGCGGGCGCCTCGGCGGACCCGATCTTGCAGTCGTAGGCCAGGTGCGTGTGTCCCGAGACGATGGCGTCCACCGAGGAGTCGACGTCCTTGACGATGGAGCCGAAGTCGGTGTCGGCGCCCAGCGCCGCGATGTCGGTGCAGCTCGCCTTCGGCGCGCCCTCGTGGACGAGCATCACGATGACGTCCACGCCGGCGGCCTCGAGGGAGTCCGCCTCCGCGTTCACCTCGTCGACGATGTCGGTGACCACGATCTCCGAGATGCCCGCAGGGGTCACCAGCTCGGGCAGGTGCTCGGTCACGGCGCCGATGAAGCCGACCTCGACGGCCTGGTCTCCCGTCCCGACCGTCTGCACGTATGTCGGCTCGAGGGCGTCGGAGCCGGTGTCACGCATCTTCACGTTCGCGCCGATGTAGGCCCACTCGGCCCCGCCGTAGGGGTTGGCGTCGGAGGCGGGCTTCATGACCCGGTTGACCAGGTCGTCGTAACCCTGGTCGAACTCGTGGTTGCCGACCGCGGACACGTCGAGGCCCGCTTCGTTCAGGGCGTCGATCGTCGGCTTGTCCTGCTGGATGAACGACTCGAAGGTCGAGGCGCCGATGAGGTCACCGGCCGCGGCGAAGATCGTGTTCGGGTGCGCGGCGCGCACCGAGTCGACGGCGCTCGCGAGCTTGGCAGCACCCCCCGCGTCCCGCGCCGGCAGCAGACGGCCGTGGAAGTCGTTGATACCGACGATGGTGACGTCGACGGGGTCGGCGGCGTACGCCGCGGTGGTGGTGGTCAGGGTGAGGGCGCTGGCCGCGAGGCCCAGCCCGAGCCCGACGGCCAGGGGGCGGGTGGCGCGCCCTGCCCAGGAACGAGATGACACGTGTGGGGGTCCTTTGACGTCGTCCGGATACGGCGACGGCAACGTAACCCTCACGGGGCGGCAAAGTCGTTAGCCGGGCGTGAACAGGGCCGGGCGAAACGGTGTCGATCCGGCATCGGGTGAACCACTGCCACAAGTGACGTGGATCTCTCGACAGGTTCCGCCGTAGATACCCGCGCGACCGGCGTGATAGCCCGGGCGACCGTCAGGGGCGCGGGGGGCGGGGACCGGACAGCGAGTCCCGCTGCTTCCACACGTCGCGGAAGAACTCCCAGCCCGACCACAGCGTCAGCGCGACCGCCGCGGCGAGCAGGACCTGGGCGACGTAGAAGAGGACCTCACCGGGCACGTCGAGCACCGCGGGCAGGTCGGGGTCGCGCAACGGCAGGGTCAGCGCGCCGAGCGAGAGCACCTGCACGGTCGTCTTGAGCTTGCCGAGGTCCTTGGCGGCCAGCACGACCCGCTTGGCGATGGAGAGCCGCAGCAGCGTCACGCTCCATTCACGCACCAGCACCACGATCGCGACCCACCACCACACGTCGCCGATGATCGCGAGGGCGATGAGGGCCATCCCGGTCATGGCCTTGTCGGCGATCGGGTCGGCGATCTTGCCGAAGTCGGTGACCAGGTTGCGGGCCCGGGCGATGTCGCCGTCGATCTTGTCGGTGATCATCGCGACCGCGAAGATCACGTAGGCGACGGTGCGCCAGACGGCGGAGTCGCCGCCGTCGATGAGCAGCGCCGCACCGAAGAACGGCACCAGCACGATGCGCAGCGTGGTGAGCGCGTTGGGCAGGTTCCAGTTGCTGGGACGGGCCTCCTGGCCGGTCCCCCCGGTCGTCCCGCTCATCGGCTCTCCTCCGCGAACAGGTCGACGCCCTCGGTGTCGGTGACCACGGCGTCGACGAGGTCCCCGATCCGCAGACCGGCCGAGGCCGGCAGGTAGGTGGTGCCGTCGACCTCGGGGCCCTGGTGGGCGGAGCGGCCGGCGACCATCGGGGCGCCGTCCTCGTCCACGAGGCTCTCGACCAGCACCCGCACCCGCTCGCCCACGCGCTCCTCCGCGCGCTCGGCGTTGAGCTGCTCGACCAGGCCGGTGACGTGCTCGGTGCGGGCCCGCACCTCGTCCTCGTCAAGCTTGCCGTCGAGGCGGGCCGCCTCGGTGCCGTCCTCGTCGGAGTAGCCGAAGACACCGGTGACGTCCATCCGCGCCGCCACCAGGAAGTCGCACAGCGTCTGGAGGTCGTCCTCGGACTCACCGGGGAACCCGACGATGACGTTGGAGCGCACCCCCGCCTCGGGGGCGAGGGAGCGGACCTGCTCGAGGAGACCCAGGAAGCTCTCCGGGTCGCCGAAGCGGCGCATCCGGCGCAGCACCGCGTTACTGGCGTGCTGGAAGGACAGGTCGAAGTAGGGCACCACGCCGGGGGTGGTGGCGATCGCCTCGATCAGGCCCGGGCGCGTCTCGGCGGGCTGCAGGTAGGAGACCCGCACCCGGTCGACGCCCTCGATCGCGCTCAGCTCGGGCAGCAGGGTCTCGAGCAGGCGCAGGTCGCCGAGGTCCTTGCCGTAGGAGGTCGAGTTCTCGGAGACCAGGAAGAGCTCGCGCACGCCCTGGGTGGCCAGCCAGCGGGCCTCGGTGAGCACGTCGGCGGGGCGACGCGACACGAACGAGCCGCGGAAGGCGGGGATGGCACAGAACGAGCAGCGCCGGTCACAGCCCGAGGCGAGCTTGAGCGGGGCCATCGGTCCGGAGTCGAGGCGGCGGCGTACGGCGCGGGGGCCGGTGGCGGGCCCGCCCTGGCCGACCGTGGTGACGTCGCCGTGGCCCGGCACGGCCAACTCGGTGTCGGCGCGGTCGACCGGGCTGATCGGCAACAGCCGGCGACGGTCCTGGGGCGTGTGGGCCTGGTGGGTCTCCCCCGCGACGATCGAGCGCAGCCGCGCCGCGATGTCGGGGTAGTCGTCGAAGCCGAGGACCGCGTCGGCCTCGGGCAGCGACTCGGCGAGGTCCTTGCCGTAGCGCTCGGCCAGGCAGCCCACGGCCACGACGGCCTGGGCGCGTCCGCCGTGCTCGACCTTGAGGTCGGCCGCCTGGAGCAGGGTGTCGACCGAGTCCTTCTTGGCGGCCTCGACGAAGCCGCAGGTGTTCACCACGACCGTGTCGGCCTCGGAGGCGTCCTCGACCAGGCGGAAGCCGCCGGCCTCGAGGCGGCCCGCGAGCTCCTCGGAGTCCACCTCGTTGCGCGCGCAGCCGAGGGTCACCATCGCCACCGACAACAGGTCGGGGGCGGTGGACTGGTCCGGGGTGGGGGTCTGGGTAGTCATGGCTGTCCTCGAGTATGGCCGCCGGGCGCGCACCGACGCGAACCCGCGGGGCCGCGGGGACGGGCTCGGGTGACCCAGCGCACGGCCGCCCGTGCGGGCGGCCGTGCGGTCGTGGGTCAGTCGCGGGCGACGAAGGTGTTCTGGGCCTCCTGGCCGGTACTGCCCAGCGCTCCCTGCTCGACCCCGTCCACGGTGATCTCCAGCGAGCCGTCGCTGGACTGCACGCGCACGGGCTGCGAGACCTTGGGGAGCACCTTGACCTCTCCGAAGGACAGCGAGCCCTTATAGACCAGCTCGTTGGCGCCGTCGCGCACCACGACCTCCGCGCCCCCACCGGCGGCGTTGAGCACCACCGGCACCGGCGCGCCGGCACTGGTGGCGCCGGCCGTGGACAGCTGCGGCACCGGGTCGCGCAGCTCGACGGGGCTGTCGGTGATCAGGCGCGCGACCGACCAGGCCAGCACCAGCGCCATCACCGCGGCGATCAGCACCGACCAGTTCGGCCCGCCACGGGTCGCGCGGATCGCGCCGCCCGAGCCGAGCTCGGCCTCGAAGACGCGCCGCGGGTTGATCGGGGCGTCGGCGTACCGCTCGTCGTAGTGCGCGAGCAGCGGGGTGGCGTCGGTGCCCAGCACCCGCGCAAGGGTGCGCAGGTGGCCGCGGGCGTAGAAGTCGCCACCGCAGGGTGCGAAGTCGTCGACCTCGATGGACTCGATGACGTGCGGGCGGATGCGGGTGCGGTCGGCCAGCTGGTCGACGGTGAGCCCCAGGCGGGTGCGGGCGGCGGCCAGCTCGGGGCCGACCACGGGGTCGGGCGCCGGCTCGCCGAGGTCGTCGATGACGATCGGCTCGACCGGGGAGCCCTCGGTCGCGATCGGGCGGACCCGACCGTCGCGGTCCCCCCACACGACGGTGTCCTCGACCAGCGAGACGCTGCCGGGACGGCGCAGCTCGCGCCCCTCGGGCAACCGCACGGCCGTGTCGTCGTCCCCCTCGGCGTGGTCGAGGCGCAGCGCGTTCGACCCGAAGACCTGGGTCTGGAAGTCGTCGCCGCGCCCGATCGTGACGTCGCTGCGGATCTCGGCGCGCACCGCGGTGACCGGGTCCCGCGTCGGCGCCGGGGTCGCGCTGGCGTGGGCCGCCGCGGGCTCGACCACCGGTGCGTCCGTCGCCGCCGGCCGGAACCGCTCCGGCAGCCCGGAGGCGACCCGACCGATGGCGTGGGCCAGCAGCGGGCGCGGGTCGGGCAGGCGGTGCCGCGCAGCCTCCTCGACCCCGGTGGGCTCGTCGTTCCCGGACTCGTCCTCGATGTCGATCTCGGCCTCGTCCTCGTCCTCGTCCTCGTTGGGCTGGTCGGTCGCTCCGGTGGGGAGCTCCGGCTCGTCGTCGGTGCGCGTCGCCGCCCACTCGTGCTCGTCGACGTACTCGTAGCCCTGGATCTCGGCGACCTCGGTCGCTCCCCCGGCCAGCTCGTCGAGCGCGGCGACCAGGTCGCTGCCCTCGGGGACGCCGGTCACGGTGGTCGCGAGGGCCAGGGCGACGCTGCGCGGCTCGTCCTCACCGGACAGCACGTCGACGGAGCCGTCGCGCCACCAGCGCCGGCGGGCGAGCACCTCGACGGCGTCGATGTCGGACCACGGCAGCCCGTGCCAGGTCCGGCCGCGCCGCAGCCGGACACCCTGCTCGTCGGCCACGAACAGCGGCGCACGGCTGTCGGCCAGCGTCGCCAGGTGCACCACGGCGATGGCACCCACCAGCGTCAGCAGCGCCCAGTCCAGCGCGCTCCCGCCACCGGCGACGCGTGCGACGTACGCCGCGGCCACCAGCGCGGCCACGACGCCGAGCGCACCGGCGACGCGCACGTCGCGACGCACCTCGACGACACGGTGCTCGGTCTGGTTCTCGCCCCCGGTCTCGGGCTGGGTCTCGGGCTGGGTCTGGTCCATCTGGGTCTCGCTCACATCTCCCCCTGCAGGGTGGCGATCAGGCCATCGATTTCATCGGGCTTGACGAGCACGTCTCGTGCCTTCGAACCCTCGGAGGGACCGACCACGCCCCGGGACTCCATGATGTCCATGAGACGGCCGGCCTTGGCGAAGCCCACGCGGAGCTTGCGCTGCAGCATCGAGGTGGAACCGAACTGGGTGGAGCAGACGAGCTCGATGGCCTGGATGACCAGGTCCATGTCGTCGCCGATGTCGTCGTCGATGTCGCGCTTGGCGGCCGCCGGGGCGGTGACGTCCTCGCGGTAGGTCGGCTCGAGCTGGGTCTTGCAGTGCGCGACGACCTGGGCGATCTCCGCCTCGGTGACCCACGAGCCCTGCACCCGCACGGCCTTCGACGAGCCCATCGGCAGGAAGAGCCCGTCGCCCTGGCCGACCAGCTTCTCCGCACCCGGCTGGTCGAGGATGACCCGGCTGTCGGAGAGGCTGGAGGTGGCGAAGGCGAGCCGGCTCGGCACGTTGGCCTTGATCAGACCGGTGACGACGTCGACGCTGGGGCGCTGGGTGGCCAGCACCAGGTGGATGCCGGCCGCACGGGCCAGCTGGGTGATCCGCACGATCGCGTCCTCGACGTCACGCGGGGCGACCATCATCAGGTCGGCGAGCTCGTCGACGATGACCAGCAGGTAGGGGTACGGCGCGAGCTCGCGCTCGCTGCCCGCCGGCACCTCCACCTCCCCGGCACGCACGGCCTTGTTGAAGTCGTCGATGTGGCGGAAGCCGAAGTTGGCCAGGTCGTCGTAGCGCATGTCCATCTCGCGCACGACCCAGGCCAGCGCCTCGGCGGCCTTCTTGGGGTTGGTGATGATCGGGGTGATCAGGTGCGGGACGCCCTCGTAGGCGTTCAGCTCGACCCGCTTGGGGTCGACCATGATCATCCGGACCTCGTCGGGCGTGGAGCGCATCAGGATCGAGGTGATCATCGAGTTGATGAAGCTCGACTTGCCCGATCCGGTCGCGCCGGCCACGAGCAGGTGCGGCATCTTCGCGAGGTTCGCGACCACGAAGCCGCCCTCGACGTCCTTGCCGAGCCCCGCGACCATCGGGTGGTGGTTGTTGCGGGCCGCACCCGAGCGGAGCACGTCGCCGAGGCTGACGATCTCCTTGTCGACGTTGGGGATCTCGATGCCGATCGCGGACTTGCCGGGGATCGGGCTGAGGATCCGCACGTCGGCCGAGGCCACGGCGTAGGCGATGTTCTTGCTCAGCGCGGTGACCTTCTCGACCTTGATGCCGGCGCCGAGCTCGACCTCGTAGCGGGTCACGGTCGGGCCGCGGGTGTAGCCGGTGACCTGGGCGTCGATGCCGAACTCGTCCAGCACGTTCGTCAGGCGCGCGACCACGTCGTCGCTGGCCTGCGAGCGGGCCTTGTGCACCGAACCGGGCTTGAGGACCTCGTTGGCCGGTAGCGAGTAGGCGATGTCGCCGGACAGCGAGAGCTGCTCGACGCGCGGGGGCAGCGGGGTGTGCGGCGGCGGCTCGAGGTCCTCGGTGGCCTCCGCGGTCGCGATCTCCGGCTTGCCGGCCTTCGCTGCCCTGCCGGGCTTGTCGGCGCCGCCAGGGACCGCGGCCGCGGCGGCGGGGGCGAAGATGTCGACGCCCACGCTGCTGTCCTCGCGCTGGCCGCGGGCGGCCTGCTGCTCGACGGTGAGGTCCTCGTCGAGCGCCACGTCGAGGGCGTCGCGCTCACGCTTGCGCTTGCGCTTGTCGAGCTCCCGGTCGCTGAGCACCGGGGTGTCGTAGGCGGGGTCGCCCATGTCGGGGTCGATGTCGCCGGAGGCCCGGCGTCCGCGCCCACGGGGCGAGGCGCCGTCCTCGTCGTCGAGGTGGCGACCCAGGGCCTGGTCGCGCAGGTCGGCGAGCCGCTGGGGCACCTGGTAGACCGGCGTAGCGGTCACGACCAGGACGCCGAAGACGACCAGCATCAGCAGCAGCGGGACGACGACGTACGGCGAGCGGAGCAGGTCGAGCAGCAGCGAGGAGACGACGTACCCGACGGCTCCCCCGCCGGACTGCAGCGGGGTGGCGTCGCCGGCGACCGGCTGCGGGCTGCCGTTGGCGATGTGCACGATGCCGAGCAGGCCGAACGCGAGCGCGGTCCAGCCGATCACCTGGCGCCCGGCCGGTCCGTTGCTGACCGGGTCGCGCATGGTGCGCCAGCCCACCCAGACCAGGGCCATCGGGACGAACCAGCCGAGCTTGCCGACCGATCCGGCGACGGCGACGCGCACCGGGTCGGTGACCGGGCTCTGGATCTGGAACCAGACCGCACCGGCGCTCACGACCGCGAGGCCCAGCAGCAGCAGGCCGACCCCGTCGCGGCGGTGCTCGGGGTCGAGGTCACGGGCACCGCGCCCGATGCCGCGCGCCAGCGCGCCGACGCCGTGGGCGAAGGCCAGCCAGAGCGCGACCGCACCCCGGGCGAGCGCGCCCAGGGTCAGCAGCACCGGGCCGGGACCGCTGCGCACGGCGCGCGGAGCCGGCCGCTTCGCGGTGCTGCTCCTCTTCGTCGGGGTGGCGCGCTTGGAGCTCGACGGGCGCTTGCCGGTCGAGGTCGCGCGCGCAGCGCTGGTGGTGGATGTACTCCGGGATCGGGTGCCTGAGCTTCCGGACCGGCTCGAGGAACCGGTCGTGGACGTGCTCGTGCTCCGCGACCCCGGCGGGGAAGACGTACGGGTCGCCATGGTCCACACCCTAGGTGAACGCCTCACCCGTCCCAGGGATTAACACCCGCACCACCCTCACGTGTCGCTTGAGGGTTTCGCACGAGCGGTCACTTTCGCACCACCGAGCAGTCACTTGTGCACCCGGCCGGGCCGGTCCACGGTGCGAAAGTGACCGGTGGGTGGTGCAAAAGTGACCGCTCGTCCGTGGGGGTCAGGACTCGAGGACGACCGGGATGATCATCGGGCGGCGGCGGTGGGTGCTGGAGACCCAGCGGCCCACGACCCGGCGCACCGTCTGCTGCAGGGCGTAGGTGTCGGTGTTCCCCTCGGCCACGGCCCGGTCGAGGGCCTCGATGATGGCCGGCTTGACCTCCTGGAGGCTTGCGGCGTCGATGGCGTTGCCGCGGGCGTGGATCTCGGGCCCGCTGGCGACCTTGCCGGTCACGGAGTCCAGCACCACGATCACCGAGACGAACCCCTCCTCGCCGAGGATCCGGCGGTCCTTGAGGTCGGACTCGGTGACGTCGCCGACCGAGGAGCCGTCGACGTAGACGTAGCCGCAGTCGACCTTGCCCACGATCTCGGCCACCCCGTCGACGAGGTCGACGACCATGCCGTCCTGGGCGACGACGACGTTCTCGACGCCGGTCATCCGGGCCAGCTCGGCGTTGGCGAGCATGTGCCGGATCTCGCCGTGCACCGGCAGCACGTTGCGCGGCTTCACGATGTTGTAGCAGTACAGGAGCTCGCCGGCGCTGGCGTGCCCGCTGACGTGGACCATCGCGTTGCCCTTGTGCACCACCCGGGCGCCCCAGCGCGACAGGCCGTTGATGACGCGGTAGACGGCGTTCTCGTTGCCGGGGATCAGGCTCGAGGCGAGCAGGACGGTATCGCCCTCCTCGATGTGCACGAAGTGGTGGTTGCGCTGGGCGATCCGGCTCAGCGCACTCATCGGCTCGCCCTGCGAGCCGGTCGAGATGAGGACCTGGCGCTCGGCGGGCAGGTCGGCGAGCTGCTTGGCCTCGACCACCGTGTTCGGCGGCACCCGGAGGTAGCCCAGGTCGCGGGCGATGCCCATGTTGCGCACCATGGAGCGCCCCACCCAGGCCACCTGGCGCTCGTGGGCGTACGCCGCGTCGAGGACCTGCTGGACGCGGTGGATGTGGGAGGCGAAGCAGGCGACGATGATGCGCTGCTTCGACTCCCGGAAGACCTGGTCGATGACCGGGGTGATCGCCTTCTCGGTCGGGGTGAACCCGGGCGTCTCGGCGTTGGTGGAGTCTGTCAGGAAGAGGTCGACCCCCTCCTCCCCCAGCCGGGCGAAGGCCCGCAGGTCCGTGATCCGTCCGTCGAGGGGCAGCTGGTCCATCTTGAAGTCGCCGGTGTGCAGCACGGTGCCGGCGCTGGTGCGGATCGCGACCGCCAGGGCGTCGGGGATCGAGTGGTTGACCGCGACGAACTCGAGCTCGAAGGGCCCGAAGCTCATCCGGTCGCCCTCCTTGACCACGTGGTGCACCGTCTCGCGCAGCCGGTGCTCGCGCAGCTTCGAGCCGAGCAGGGCCAACGTCAGCTCGGAGCCCACGAGCGGGATGTCGCCGCGCTCGCGCAACAGGTAGGGCGTGGCCCCGATGTGGTCCTCGTGACCGTGGGTCAGCACCAGCGCCTCGACGGTGTCGAGCCGGTCGCTGATCGAGGACCAGTCCGGGAGGACGAGGTCGACGCCGGGCTGGTGGTCCTCGGGGAACAGCACGCCGCAGTCGACGATGAGCAGGCGTCCCTGGTGCTCGAAGGCGGTCATGTTGCGACCGATCTCGCCGAGACCACCGAACGCCGTGACCCTCAGTCCGTGGTCGGCCAGGGCCGGCGGAGCGGAGAGCTCGGGGTGGGGATGAGACATGCAGGTCCGATCTGTGGGTCAGGCCTCGGACGCACTGGTCGCCAGGAGCCCAGCCGCGTCGAGCCCGACGCGCAGCGCGTCCACCTCGGCCTCGTCCAGCGCCACCAGCGGGCTGCGGACGTTGCGGTTGTCGAGCACACCCAGCAGCTGCAGCGCAGCCTTGGCGGTGGTGGCTCCGTAGTTGTCGACGCCCATCACGGCGTCGATCGCGGGGAGCAGCCGCGTGAAGATCTGGAGGGCGCCGGCGTGGTCGCCGGCGGCGTACGCGTCGACCAGGGCGCGCAGCTCGCGCCCGGCGACGTGGCCCACGACGCTGACGACGCCGACGGCGCCGTGCGCCAGGTAGCCCAGGTTCGCCTCGTCGTCGCCGGAGTAGACGGCGTAGCCCATCTGGCTCAGGCGCACCGCGCGCACGAGGTCGCCGGTGGCGTCCTTGACCGCGACGACACGGTCCCAGGCGAAGGCCTGCTCGAAGGTGTCCATCGCGATCGTGGTGCCGGTGCGTCCGGGGACGTCGTAGAGCATGACGGGCAGGTCGGCGGACTCGACCACGCTGCGGAAGTGGTGCAGCACGCCGGCCTGGCCGGGCTTGTTGTAGTACGGCGTGACCAGCAGGATCCCGTCGGCGCCGAGCTTCTCGGCCTGGCGGGCCAGCTCGACCGAGTGCGACGTGGAGTTGGTGCCGACGCCGGCGATGACGGTGGCGCGGGCGCCCACGGCGTCCTTGACCGCGGCCAGGATCTCCCCGTCCTCGGCCACGGTGGTGGTCGGCGCCTCGCCGGTCGTGCCGGAGACGACGACGCCGTCGTGGCCGTGGTCGACCAGGTAGGCCGCGATCCGGGCGGTCGAGTCGAGGTCCACCGACCCGTCGTCGTGGAATGCGGTGGCCATCGCGGTGAGCACGCGTCCGAAGGGCGCGGGGGTCGACTGCATGGGGTCAGGCTATCGCTGGTCGAGGTGCGCTCGCGCCTCGGCTCACAGGTGGGGCATGACCTCCTCGGCCACCAGGCGCAGGTGGTCGAGGTCGGAGAGGTCGAGCGTCTGCAGGTAGAGACGGCTCTGACCGGACTCGGCGTAGCGACCGATCTTCTCGAGGACCTCTGCCACGGTGCCGGCCAGGCCGTTCCGGCGCAGCTCGTCGGCGTCGCGGCCGATCGCCTCGGCGCGGCGCACGACGTCGGCGTCGGTCTCGCCGACGCACAGCACCAGGGCGCTGGAGAAGATCAGCGAGGCCGGGTCGCGGTCGATCGCCTCGCAGGCTGCCCGGACCCGGTCGTTCTGCACCAGGCCGTCCTCGAAGGACATGAACGGCAGATTGAACTCGTCGGCGTACGCCGCCGCGAGGGCCGGGGTGCGCTTCTTCCCGCCGCCCCCGATCAGCACCGGCGGGCCACCGGCGCGCCCGTCGCGCTGCACCGGCTTGGGCAGACCCGGCGAGTCGATGACCGAGTGGTGGGTGCCCTCGTAGGTGAAGCCGCCCTCGGTGGCCCACAGCCCGGTGACGATCGCGAGCTGCTCCTCGAAGCGGTCGAAGCGCTCCCCCACCGGCGGGAACGGGATGGCGTACTTCTGGTGCTCGGCCTCGAACCAGCCCGCACCCAGGCCGAGCTCGATCCGCCCGCCGCTCATCTGGTCCACGTTCGCGACCGAGATCGCCAGCGGACCGGGGTGGCGGAAGGTGGCGCTGGTCATCATCGTGCCGAGGCGGATGGTGCTCGTCTCACGCGCCAGCCCGGCCAGGCTCACCCACGCGTCCGTGGGTCCGGGCAGTCCCTCGGTGCCCATGCCGAGGTAGTGGTCGGAGCGGAAGAACGCCCCGAAACCCAGTCGTTCGGCCTCCAGGGCCACCCGCAGCAGGTCGTCGTAGGTGGCGCCCTGCTGGGGTTCGGTGAAGATGCGCAGCTCCATGGCACCAGCCTGCCAGGTGGTGCTGTACTGAGGTCCATGGCCTACGACGAGGTGCTCGCAGCTCGGGTAGCCGAGCTGCTCGGGGACCTGCCGGACGTGCGGTCGCAGAAGATGTTCGGCGGGCTCGGCTTCATGGTCGGCGGGCACATGGCGGTGGCCGTGGCCAGCGGCGGGGACCTGATGGTGCGCGTGGACCCGGGCGAGGCCGACGCGTGGCTCGACGAGCCAGGGGTGCGGCCGATGGAGATGCACGGGAGGCAGATGCGCGGCTGGTTGGTGGTGTCGATCGCTGCCGTCGCCACCGACGAGGAGCTTGACCGCTGGCTCCGGCGCGGTGTCTCGCGTGCCTGCTCGCCCGACGTCAGGTGACAGAGCCTCCCCGGCACCCGCACCCGCACCGGCACCGGCACCGGCACCGGCACCGGCACTCCACGATCGTCGATCGGTCGATCAACGAGGCGCCGCATTGATCGACCGATCGACGAATGGAGAGGGCGACCCGGACGGGGGCGGGCTCAGCGCACCTGGTGGCGGGCCCGCAGCGCCGGGAGGACGTGGTGCTCGAGCATCGGGGCCAGGTCGAGGTGGCCGTCGCCGTCGAGCGACATCCAGCGCAGCTCGGCGATCTCGGCGGCGGCGTGCGGCTCGGCCGGCAGCGGGGCGGTGAAGACGGTGGAGTGCAGCTCTCGCCCGGGCTCGTTGGCGGCCGGGGCGAGGTAGACGCCCAGCGGCTCGAGCGCGCCGGGTGCACCCACGTCGAGGCCGACCTCCTCGCGGGTCTCGCGCACCGCGGCGTCGTACGCCGACTCGCCGGGGTCGAGCTTGCCGCCGACCAGCATGAACCGGGTGGTGCCCCGCTTGCGCACCGTGAGCACCCGGCCGTCACGCACGAAGGCGACGGCGGCGACAACGATCACGGGACCCTCACGACGCAGCCACCCGGCGCTCCCACCAGACCCAGTCCAGACCCAGGTCGGGGCGGTGCTCGCGGCGGGTCTCGGCCCACTCCTCGAGCGGGAAGTCGGGGTACGTCGCGTCTCCCGCGGGCTCGAGGTCGACCTCGGTCAGCACCTGGTGCGTGGCGAGCGGCAGGGCGAGGCGGTAGACCTCCCCTCCCCCGGCGACCACGACGTCGCCGGGCAGCTCGGCGGCGACCTCCAGGGCCTCCTCGAGGCCGCGCACCACGTGCACGCCCTCGAAGCCGGGATCGAAGGCCGGGTCGCGGGTCAGCACCACGGTGCTGCGCCCCGGCAGCGGGCGCCCGATCGAGTCCCAGGTGCGCCGGCCCATCACCAGGACGTGGCCGAGCGTCTCGCGCTTGAAGTGCGCGAAGTCCTCGGGCAGGTGCCAGGGGATCTCGCCGTCGGCACCGATCACGCGGTTGCGGCCGTACGCCGCGACCAGCACGACCCGCCGGCCCGCGGAGTGCTCAGCAGTCATACCGCGATCGGCGCCTTGATCCCCGGGTGCGGGTCGTAGCCCTCGAGGCGCAGGTGGTCGAGCTCGAAGGCGTCGATCTCGGTGACCGAGGGGTCGAGGTGCAGCGTCGGCAGCGGCCGGGGCTCCCGGGTCAGCTGGAGGCGGGCCTGCTCGAGGTGGTTGGTGTAGAGGTGCGCGTCGCCCAGCGTGTGCACGAAGTCGCCGACCTCGAGACCGGTCACCTGAGCGACCATGTGGGTCAGCAGCGCGTAGGAGGCGATGTTGAACGGCACGCCGAGGAAGGTGTCGGCCGAGCGCTGGTAGAGCTGGCACGACAGCCGGCCCGGGCCGCCGTCGGGGGACGGGGCGACGTAGAACTGGAAGAGCGTGTGGCACGGCGGCAGCGCCATGTCGTCGACGTCGGCGACGTTCCAGGCCGAGACGATGTGGCGCCGCGAGTCGGGGTTGGTGCGGATCTGCTCCACGACCTGCGCCAGCTGATCGACGTGGCGCCCGTCGGGGGTGGGCCAGGAGCGCCACTGGTGACCGTAGACCGGGCCGAGGTCGCCGTGCTCGTCGGCCCACTCGTCCCAGATGCTGATGCCGCGCTCCTGCAGCCACGCGACGTTGGTGTCGCCGCGCAGGAACCACAGCAGCTCGCCGAAGACCGAGCGGGTGTGCACCTTCTTGGTGGTCACCAGCGGGAAGCCCTCACGCAGGTCGAAGCGCATCTGGTGGCCGAAGACGCTGAGCGTCCCCGTGCCGGTACGGTCGGACTTCTCGACGCCCTCGTCGAGGATGCGTCGGACGAGGTCGAGGTAGGCCTGCACGGGGACGACCCTAGCCCCGCAGGTCGAGCTCGCCGGCGATGGTGGTGCGGGTCGCGCCACCGACCCAGACCTCGGCCTCGGCGCCGTGGCCCACGCGCTCCACGTGCACGCGCCCGCGCCGGCCGAGCGCGGTGCCCTGCGCGGCGACGTACGACGCTGCCAGCGCGTCGCCGAGCACGCGCTCGCCGAGCAGCCACTGGGCGATCCCGGCGTTCAGGCTGCCGGTGACCGGGTCCTCGGCGACCCCGATGCCGGGGCAGAACGCCCGCACCTCCAGGGCCGCCTCGCCGCCCGCCGGGTGGGCGCCGACGGCACCGATCTCGAGGTCGTCGAACGCCGACCAGTCCGGGGCCAGGGCGAGCACCGCGTCGGCGTCGCGGAGCAGCACCGCGACCCACCCGGGGCCGTTGTCGACCCAGGCGGAGGCCAGCACGTCCTCGACGCCCAGTCCCAGGGCACGGCGCACCCGCCCGAGGTCAACCTCCCCGACCGGGCCGGCGCGCACCAGCGGCGGCGCCCGGAAGGCCAGGCGCTCGCCGGAGCGGCGCACCGTGACCAGACCGGCTCCGCACTCCTGCACGACGTCGTCAGCCTGCGGCCGCCCGCCGGCCTCGAGCCAGGCGTGCGCCGACCCGAGCGTGGGGTGCCCCGCGAACGGCAGTTCCTCGCCGGGGGTGAAGATCCTCAGCCGGTAGTCGGCGCCCTCCACGGTGGGCCGCAGGAGGAACGTCGTCTCCGACAGGTTGGTCCAGCGCGCGAACGCCGCCATCTGCTCGTCGGTGAGGTCGTCGGCGTCGTGGACGACCGCGACCGGGTTGCCGAGCAGCGGCTCGGTGCTGAACACGTCGACCTGGCTCATCCGCACGCCCCCAGCGTAGGCGGCTGCGGTCACCGGGCCAGGACCGGTTCGCCGTCGGCGCTCGAGACGCGCAGGTGGTCGACGCAGGTGCCGGAGCGGATGAAACAGGTCCGCAACAACCACCCCCGGGCTCCCGACAGCCGGCGGAACTCGCCCGCGGCGGCCACCTGGTCGGCGTCGCCGACGACGTAGGTGATGGCCCCGGTCGTGCTGAAGACGGCGTCGAGGGCGATCTCCTCGGCACCGATGCCGGTGCGGCGGCTGCGGCCACTGGCGGTCTCGTAGACACGGACCGGCGCCCGGGGGTCCGGGCCGGTGCGGGTCAGGACGTAGCCGCCCCCGGGCGAGAGCTGGGCGCCGACGCCGCGGCGCGTGCGCGCCGGGGCGAACGGCCCGTCGAACCGGATCCGCCGCTCACCCACCTGCACGACCGTCGTGAGACCGTCCACGTCGAGGAGGCCGGCCGGTCCCGGCCCCTCGGGTGGGTCGCCCGCCTGTCCGTCGGGGTCGGCCAGGGGGTCCCAGGTGTGCGAACCGGACCCGTCGACGTAGTAGAGGGTGGGGCCCTCGAGGTTCAGCGGGCCCGGGGCGGGCGGCCCCGGGTCGAGGCCGTGCCGGGCCAGCTCCTCGCCCGTGCGGACGTCCGCGACGACCAGCTCCGTGCCCGCGACGTCCGTCCAGGCCACCCAGGCCCGCTCCCGCTCGACGACCAGCGCCGCACCCGGCGCCGAGGTGCCCAGCTGCAGCCGCTCCCCCGTGGCGTCGGTGCGCACGACCCGGCCCGAGCCGTCGCTGTAGACCACGGCGCCCCGGACGCGGACCAGGCGTCGTACACCGGGCAGCGTCAGCGCGCTGTCGTCGACGACCAGCTCGCCCGCGGCGGCCCACGCCGTGGGGACCGAGTTGCGCACGGCACGCACCGGCACCGGGCCGAGCCCGCCCGCGTCCGGGTCGGGACCCCCGGGGCCGGCTGCCTGCCAGGTGCCCAGCCCGACGACGACCGCGAGCAGGACGCCGCCGACGAGCACACGGCGCGGCACCCGCCGCCCGCGCGGGACCGCGGCCACCGCACCGGCCGCTCGCGGTGTGACCTCGACGCCGGCCGCCAGGTCGCGGGCCTCCTGGGAGAGGTCCTCAGTGCGGGGGTCGCCAGGTCGGGGCCACTCGCCGGTCAGCTCGACCAGGGCGGCGTCGTCGAGACCGGCCACCGCTGCCAGCACCAGGCACGTGCGCCGCACCGGCGTGAGCCGGTCGAGCCCCGGGGCCGGTGTCGCCGGCTCGCTGTGCCACCAGCGCGTCGTGTCCTCGGCCCGCACCTCGAGCAGCAGGCGCCACACCTCGACCCCGGGGTCGGCGCTCTCGCGCAGGACGCGCCACTCGGCGCGGGCCCGGGCCAGGGCCCGGTCGGTCAGCGCGGTGGCGTGACCCGGCGGTGATCCGAGCGCCACGACGGCCCGCACGTGAGCGGCGCGTCTCGCAGCGACGTACGCCGCGAAGTCCTCGTCGTCGCCCGCGCCACCGTGCACGTGACCCTCAGCTCCGCCGGTGCGGGGTGGTCAGGGGTGCAGCGACATCGGGCCGTAGACCCGTCGCTCCAGCTCGAAGAGGACGACCGCGTCGACGCCCTGGTCGGCGAGGTCCGCGAAGGCCTCGCCCACCCAGGACTCGGCGTCGGCCTGGCTGGCGAAGCGCTCACCGGCCAGGTCGCCGTCGACCTCGACCTCCTGGCCGGAGGCGTCCTCGAGGCGCCACCACCAGGGACGCTCCTCGGCTGTGGGCGGGCGGAAGGTCGCGGGCTGCTCGGGCAGGTTCACTGCTCAGGACTCCTTCACCGACGGGTCGAGGAACGGGGGCTTGGTGAGCTGGAAGATCTCGCGGCGCCCGCGGACGTCGACGCCGACCTCCGCCTCGGGGTGCACGCTCGCGGCGACCAGGGCCAGGCCGATGCCCTTGCGCAGGGTGGGCGAGAAGGTGCCGGAGGTGACCTCGCCGACCAGGACGTCGGCGGTCAGCGAGACGCTCATGCCGGGGCGCGGGATGCCGCGACCGGTGGCCACGATGCCGCGCAGCACCCGGCGCGGCTTCTCGGCGCGCTCGCGGGCGAGCACCTCCTTGCCCCAGAAGGTCGGCTTGTCCCAGCCCACGGCCCAGGCCATCCGCGCCTGCACGGGGGTGATGTCGAGGGAGATGTCCTGCCCGTGCAGCGGGTAGCCCATCTCGGTGCGCAGCGTGTCGCGCGCGCCGAGGCCGCACGGGAGGATGCCGAGGTCGGCGCCCGCGGCCAGCAGGGCGTCCCACAGGGCGCCGGCGGCGGCGTTCGCCACGACCAGCTCGTAGCCCCGCTCGCCGGTGTAGCCGGTGCGGCACACCACGACCGTGGCGTCGGCGTACGTCGCCTCGGCGAAGCTCATGTAGTCGTGGTCGACGGGCAGGCCGAGCGCCTGCATCACCTCGTCGCTGTGCGGGCCCTGCACCGCCAGCACGGCGAGGTCGCGGTGCAGGTCGGTGACGGTGACCCCGTCCGGGGCACTCGCGGCGAGGCGGCGCACCACCTCGGCGGTGTTGGCGGCGTTGGGCACCAGCAGCACCCGCTCGTCGGAGTAGCGGTAGACGATCAGGTCGTCGACCACACCGCCGGTCTCGTCGTCGCAGCACAGCGTGTACTGCGCCTGGCCGGGCCCGATGCGGTCGAGGTCGTTGGTCAGGCAGGCGTTGACGTACGCCGCCGCACCGGGGCCGGTGACCTCGGCCTTGCCGAGGTGGCTGACGTCGAAGACCCCCACGGCGGTGCGCACCGCGGTGTGCTCGGCGACCACGCCGGTCGGGTACTCCAGCGGCATCTCCCAGCCACCGAACGGGGCGGTCTTGGCACCCAGCGCGAGGTGCCGGTCGTGCAGCGGAGAGGTCAGCAGCTCAGCCATGGCGCGAACCTACCCCAGCCCCCGACATCGACCGGGGCGGCGCACGGGGCCCGAACCGGGGTGGCGTGCGACGTGGCCGCGGATGGTTAGTGTGGCGCGGTGACCTCGTTCATACTCCGCAGTGCCAGCCCCGCCAAGACCAAGGCCGACGCCGTGGTCGTGGGGATCGTCCAGAGCAGCCCGTCGGGCGGCCGCAAGCAAGCCAAGGGCGCGTCGGCGTCCGCGCCGGGGCTCGAGCTGGCGCCCGGCGCCGAGGACGTCGCCAAGGCCTACGGCCGCAAGCTGCGACCCCTCCTCGCCTCCCTCGACGTCAAGGGCACGGTCGGGGAGGTCACCCGCATCCCCACCTCCGGCGTGATCGGCGCCCCGCTGCTGGTCCTCGTCGGACTCGGCACCGACCCGCAGCCCGCTGACGTGCGCCGCGCCGCCGGTGCCGCCGCCCGCGCGGTCACCAACGCCGCCAGCGTCGCCGTGGCCCTCCCGGCCGAGACCGCCGCGGAGGTCCGCGCCGTGGCCGAGGGCTGGGCGCTGGGCGCCTACACCTTCACGACGTACAAGCAGGACACCGCGAAGGACGACACCACCGCCGGTGACGTCGTCATCCTCAGCGGCGGCGCGCGCCGCAAGGAGGTCGTGACCGCGCTCGAGGAGGCCCAGGTCGTCACCCGCGCGGTGGCCGCCACCCGCGACTGGGTCAACACTCCCCCGGGCGACCTGCGCCCGCCGGCCTTCGCCGAGTCGGCGCAGACGCGCGCCAAGGAGCTCGGCAAGGGTCGTGGCGCCCCCAAGATCACCCTGCGGGTGCTCGACGAGGTCGAGCTCGCCGAGCTCGGCTGCGGCGGCATCCTCGGGGTCGGCGCCGGCTCCTCGGCCCCGCCCCGGCTGGTCGAGATCACCTACGCACCCAAGGGCGCGACCACGCACCTCGCGCTGGTCGGCAAGGGCATCACCTTCGACTCCGGCGGCCTGAGCATCAAGCCGGCCCAGGGCATGCACGAGATGAAGTCCGACATGGCCGGCGCCGCCGCGGTCATCCAGGCCACCTTCGCCATCGCCGAGCTCGGTCTGCCCGTCAAGGTCTCCTGCTTCGCCCCGATGGCCGAGAACATGGTCTCCGGGGACGCGACGCGACCCGGCGACATCCTGACGATGTACGGCGGCCGCACCGTCGAGGTGCTCAACACCGACGCCGAGGGCCGCCTCGTGCTCGGCGACGCGCTGGTGCGCGCGGTGGAGACCGAGCCCGACCTGATCGTCGACGTCGCCACCCTGACCGGAGCCATGGTCGTCGCGCTCGGCAACAAGATGGCCGGGGTGATGGGCTCCGAGGAGGTCGTCGCCCAGGTGGTCGCGGCCGGCACCAGCGCCGGGGAGCCGATCTGGGCGATGCCGATCCCCGAGGAGATGAAGCAGCGCGTCACCTCCAGCAAGATCGCCGACCTCGCCCAGCACGACTGGGTGCGCTGGGGCGGCGGACTGTTCGCCGGCGCGTTCCTGCGCGAGTTCACCGACGGTCGCCCGTGGGCGCACCTCGACATCGCCGGGCCGTCGTACAACGCCGGCGGCCCCGACGGGCACCTGACCACCGGGGGCACCGGCTTCGCCGTGACCACTCTGGTCGACCTGGCCCGCGGCCTGGCCTGAGCGGGTCGACGCCGAGGGGCGGGGCGAGCGGGGTCAGGGACCCTGCTCGCCCAGCTTCTTCTGCTGCTTCATCCGGCTGTTGTAGTCGCGCATCCGCTGCGGGATGCCCACCAGCCCGGCGTCGTACGACGGCACCTGGAAGCGGTTGCAGAAGTCGTGCGCCCAGCTGACCGACGGAACGCGTCGCCGCGTCCACTCACCGTCGTGGGCCACCAGCAGCAGCGTCACGTCGCTGACCGCGGTGCGCGGCTCGACGAACCCCTCCACCCCGCGGCGCTCGGAGACCCACGAGCTCAGGTGCTCGCGGTCCACCGCGTCGGAGGCGCGCACCGTGGTCGACCCTGTGCGGGCGGCGTCGCTCGCGGGCCTGCGCATGCGCATCTTCGAGCCGCGGCGGAAGCGATCCATCATTCCCATGGGGTCCAGTCTGCCAACCCACCCGAAGGTCGGTGTGGACACGCCCGGGTTAAGTGCAAGGATGGCCGCGCGATCGTGACGACCCACCGGAAGGACGACGGTGCCTGACACCGACTTCGACGTACTCATCCTCGGCGCTGGCTCGGGGGGTTACGCGTGCGCGCTGCGCGCTGCCCAGCTCGGCCTGAGCGTGGCGCTGGTGGAGAAGGGCGACCTGGGCGGCACCTGCCTGCACATGGGCTGCATCCCGACCAAGGCCCTGCTGCACGCGGCCGAGATCGCCGACGCCGCCCGCGACTCCGAGCAGTTCGGCGTGCGCGCCACGCTCGAGGGCATCGACATGGCCGGGGTGAACTCCTACAAGGACGGCGTCGTCTCGCGCCTCTTCAAGGGCCTGACCGGCCTCGTCAAGGGGCGCGGCGTCACCGTCGTCGCCGGCGAGGGCCGGCTCACCGGTCCCCGCGAGGTCACCGTCGACGGCACGGCCTACACCGGGCGCCACGTCGTGCTGGCCACCGGCTCGTACGCCCGCTCGCTGCCCGGCCTCGAGGTCGACGGCACCCACGTGCTCACCTCCGACCACGCGCTGCGCCTCGAGAGGGTGCCGGCCTCCGTGGTCGTGCTCGGTGGCGGCGTCATCGGGTGCGAGTTCGCCAGCGTGTGGCGCAGCTTCGGCGCCGAGGTGACCATCGTCGAGGCGCTGCCCCGGCTGGTGGCCGCCGAGGACGAGGCGTCCTCCAAGGTCCTCGAGCGGGCGTTCAAGAAGCGCGGCATCAAGGCCCGCACCGGCACCCCGTTCCAGAGCGTGAAGACCACCGACGACGGGGTCGCCGTCACGGTCGAGGGAGGCGACGTCATCGAGGCCGAGCTGCTCCTCGTGGCGGTGGGGCGCGGTCCCAGCACCGACGGCCTCGGCTACGACGAGCAGGGCGTCGAGATGGAGCGCGGCTTCGTGCGCACCGACGACCGCTGCCGCACCAACCTCGAGGGCGTCTACGCCGTCGGCGACATCGTGCCCGGGCTCCAACTCGCGCACCGCGGCTTCCAGCAGGGCATCTTCGTGGCCGAGCACATCGCCGGGCTCGACCCGGCCCCCATCGACGAGGCCGGCATCCCGCGGGTGACCTACTCCCACCCGGAGGTCGCCTCCGTCGGACTCGACGAGGCCACCGCGCGCTCGACGTACGGCGACGACGCGATCGAGACGCTGACCTACGACCTCGGCGGCAACGGCAAGAGCCAGATCCTCAAGACCCAGGGCTTCGTCAAGCTCGTACGCCGCACCGACGGTCCGGTCGTGGGCGTGCACCTGGTCGGCGACCGGGTCGGCGAGCTCATCGGCGAGGCCCAGCTGATCTACGGCTGGGAGGCGCACGCCGAGGATGTCGCGCCCCTGGTCCACGCCCACCCCACCCAGAACGAGGCTCTCGGCGAGGCGCACCTCGCCCTGGCCGGCAAGGCGCTGCATGCACATTCGTGACGGCCTCCTAGCCTTGGAGCCCGACACACCCCGTCACACCCGCACCACCGAGCACTCCCACTGAAGACCGCGAGCGAAGGAACTGCATTGGCCACCGAAGTCAACCTCCCGGAACTGGGCGAGTCCGTCACCGAGGGCACCGTCACGCGCTGGCTGAAGCAGGTCGGCGACACCGTGGCCGTCGACGAGCCGCTGCTCGAGATCTCCACCGACAAGGTCGACACCGAGATCCCGTCGCCGGTCGCGGGCACGCTGCTCGAGATCAAGGTCGACGAGGACGACACCGTCGAGATCGGCGCCCTCCTGGCCGTCATCGGTGACGAGGGCGAGTCCTCGGGCGACAGCTCCGAGGGAGGCGACAGCGCCACCCCCGAGGCCGAGCCGGCCGACGAGGGCGAGGCCGAGAAGAAGGCCGAGCAGGAGGAGGAGATCGCCGACGAGACCGGCGACCTCCCCGCCGGCGACGAGACGCCCGAGTCGGAGAAGTCGGACGGTTCGGACGACCAGCCGCTCGAGGAGACCGAGAAGCCCGCCGCGGACACCAAGAAGTCCGGCGGCGGTGGCACGACCGTCACGCTCCCCGAGCTGGGCGAGTCGGTCACCGAGGGCACGGTCACCCGCTGGCTCAAGGAGGTCGGCGACGAGGTCGCGGTCGACGAGCCGCTGCTCGAGATCTCCACCGACAAGGTCGACACCGAGATCCCCTCCCCCGTGGCCGGCACCCTGCTCGAGGTGAAGGTCGCCGAGGACGAGACCGTCGAGATCGGCGCCGAGCTCGCCGTCATCGGTGACGGTTCCGCGAGTGAGCAGTCCTCCGAGCCGGAGCCGGAGCCCGAGCCCGAGCCCGAGCCCGAGCCGGAGCCCGAGCCCGAGCCCGAGCCGGAGCCGAAGAAGGAGGAGCCGAAGCAGGAGAAGGCTCCCGAGCCGAAGCAGCCGGCCGAGCCGGCGCAGGAGAAGGCCCCCGAGCCGACCAAGGAGCAGGAGAAGCCCGCCTCCGGGTCGAGCGCGTCCTCCAGCAACGACGGTCCCGGGTACGTGACCCCGCTGGTGCGCAAGCTCGCCGGCCAGCACGGCGTGGACCTCAACACCGTCACCGGCACCGGTGTCGGTGGCCGCATCCGCAAGCAGGACGTCCTCGAGGCGGCCAAGCCGAAGGAGCAGGCCCCGGCCGCTCCCGCGGCGTCCGGCGCCTCGTCCGCACCGTCCGGTGGCGCGTCGGCGCCCAGCACGCCGTCGCCGCTGCGCGGCAAGACCGAGAAGCTGTCCCGGCTGCGCAAGATCATCGCCTCGCGCATGGTCGAGTCGCTGCAGGTCTCGGCCCAGCTCACCCAGGTGATCGAGGTCGACGTCACCAACGTGGCGCGCCTGCGCGAGGCCCACAAGGCCGACTTCCTGGCGCGGGAGGGCGTGAAGCTCTCCTACCTGCCGTTCTTCGCCAAGGCGACGGTCGACGCGCTCAAGCAGCACCCCTCGCTGAACGCGACGATCGACACCGAGGCCGGCGAGGTCACCTACTACGACCGCGAGAACCTCGCGTTCGCGGTGGACACCGAGAAGGGCCTGATCACCCCGGTGGTCAAGGACGCCGGCGACCTGTCGATCTCGGGCCTGGCCAAGAAGATCGCCGATGTGGCCGAGCGCACCCGCACCAACAAGATCGGCCCCGACGAGCTGTCCGGCGGCACCTTCACGATCACGAACCTGGGCAGCGTGGGTGCGCTCTTCGACACCCCCGTGATCAACCAGCCGCAGGTCGCGATCCTCGGCCCCGGCGCGGTCGTGAAGCGCCCGGTGGTCATCGACGACCCGAACCTGGGCGAGACCATCGCGGTGCGCCACATGGTCTACCTGGCGCTGACCTACGACCACCGTCTCGTCGACGGTGCCGACGCCGGCCGGTTCCTCTCCGACGTCAAGCAGCGTCTCGAGAGCGGCCAGTTCGAGGTCTGAGCACCACAGCAGCAACCACGACGCCCCGCCCGGAGCTCTTCCGGGCGGGGTGTCGTGCTCGTCACACCCCCGGGGGTACCCGCAAAAGCAGAGGCGGGGAGTCGGTGCGAGGGCCTACCTTTGAAGCACCGTGACTACGACCGATCTCGGCGCACACCCCGCGCTCGCCCAGACCCACCAGCCCACCGGCCCCGCCGCCCACCGACGACCCGTCGACTGGCGTCGGATGCGCAGCCCGTGGGCGCTCCTGGCCCTGCTCGGATCCCTGCTCGGGGCCGTCGGCACCGCGGTCGGGTCCGCGGTGGCCGGGCAGCTCGCCGAGGACGCCACCACCGCCCTGGTGTGGGCGCTGGCGGTGTGCGTGGTGGGCGCAGCGGTGCTCGACTCGATCGGGCGCACCGTCTGGGCCGGCGTGGTCGACCGGGCCGAGGGTCGGCTGCGCGCCGACCTGCTCGACGCGGCGATGATGCAGCCGCTGGCCGCGCTCGACGAGCAGGCCGTCGGCGAGGTGCTCGACCGGGTCGACGACGACACCCACGAGGTCGGCTCGCTGCTGCGCCAGAGCGTGTGGATGGCGATCCGCACCCTGCTCGCCTCGGGCCCGCTGTGGCTGGTCGCAGGCCTGACCTGGTGGCCGGCCTTCCTCCTCTTCCCGCTGGCGGGCGTCGCCGCGGTCGCCGTCGTACGCCCGCTGCTGCCGCAGATCTCCGAGCGCAAGATCGTCGAGGAGATCGCCTGGACCGACCACGCGGCGGCGATGGAGGAGGGCATCGCCGCCCGCGACGACCTGCGCACCACGCTGGGCCAGGCCTACCTCGTACGCCGCTGCACCGAGCTCGCCGCGACGGTGCACGCCCGCTTCGCCGAGGTGCTCCAGCTGGAGAGCCAGGTGGGACGGCGCACCGGGACCCTGCTGCACGGGATGCTCGCGGGCACCGCCGTGGTCGGGGTGGCCCTGGTGCTCGGCGACTCGCTCTCGACCGCCGCGCTGGTGACGCTGTTCCTGGTCACCACCACCTTCGTGGGGCAGGTCGACCAGCTGGCCCGGCACCTGCCCGACCTGCAGGCGGGCTTCGGTGCGGTGCTGCGGCTGCGGGGGCTCCTCGGGGCCGAGGCGGAGCCGGTCGGCGGGGAACAGCTGAGCCAGCGCGCCCTCGACCTCGAGCTGCGCGACCTGCACTTCTCCTACGGCACCGGCACCTTCGCACTGCAGGGCGTCGACCTGACGGTGCCCGCCGGCACCACGTGCGCGCTCGTGGGGCGCACCGGCTCGGGCAAGTCGACCCTGGCCTCCCTCGTCTCGCGGGCCGTGGACCCCGAGCCCGGCAGCGTCGTGCTCGGCGGCACCGACGTGCTCGACCTGGACCTGCAGTCGCTGCGCAGCGCCGTCGGTGTGGTCACCCAGCGCACCGAGATCCTGGCCGGCACCCTGGCCGAGAACATCGCCCTCTTCGCCGACGGTGCCCGTGCCCGGGTCGAGGCGGCGGTCACCGAGCTGGGGCTCGACAGCTGGGTGTCCGGCCTGCCCCAGGGCCTCGACACCCCGCTCGGGCCCGGCGGCACGACGCTCTCCTCCGGGGAGGAGCAGCTGGTCGCCTTCGCCCGCCTGCTGGTGCGCGACGTCCGGGTGGTGGTGCTCGACGAGGCCACCGCGCGCATGGACCCGGTCACCGAGGCGCGCGTCGTGCGCGCCGCCGACCGGCTGCTGACCGGCCGCACCGGCCTGCTGGTCGCGCACCGGCTCGGCACCACCGAGCGCGCCTCGCAGGTGGCGGTGCTCGAGGCCGGACGGGTGGTCCAGCAGGGCCCGCGCGGAGTCCTGGCCCGTGAGCCCGGACCGTTCCGCGAGCTGCTCGACGCCTCCGCGCACGAGCAGGCCAGCGCCGCCGACGACGGCACGGACCGCCCGGACGGCACGGACGACCGGGCGGCCACCGCCCACATCGGCAGTGCGCGGCGTACCGGCCTGCCCCCGGCGCCCCCCGCGCTGCGCCCGCTGCCCAGCCTGGCCCGGGCCACCTGGAACGCGCTGCTGGTCGAGCCCCGCTGGGGCCTGGTCGGCGCCGGACTGTTCACGGTCTCGGCGATGACCGGCGCGTTCGGCGCGGTCACCGGCTGGATCTGGGGGCTGCTGGTCACCGACCTCCAGGACGGCGGCCGCCCGCTCGGCCTCACCGTCGCGCTGATCGCCTCGCTGATGGTCTCCCCGCTGATCCTGGCCCAGGCCTTCAAGGTCTACCCGCGCTGGTGGATCGCGGTGATGCTGCGCGTGCGCGCGGCCGTCCTGCAGGGCCAGACCGAGCAGCACCGCCTGACCCGCACCCCTCCCGGCGAGGTCGTGGCCCGCGCCATGGACGCCGACCGGCTGGCCCGGTACGCCGACCGCTGGGTCGACTTCGTCAACGGGCTGCTCATCGTCGCGCTGACCTCGGTGCTGGCCGGCAGCCTGCTCGCCGGCGGCGTCCTGCTCGCGGTGATGGTCATCTCGGCCGCGGCCTCCTCCCTCGGGCGGCGCGTCGCGGGACGCTCCGCCGCGGCGTCGTCGTCCGCGCGGGCACAGTTCGGGCGCTCCCTCGTCTCGGCGCTCGAGTCGGTGCGCACCGTCAAGCTGGCGGCCGCGACCCCCGAGGTCCACCAGCACCTGCGCGACGTCGACTCCGGACGGGTCGAGGCCGCGGTCAAGGAGCACCGGGTGCAGGCCCTGCTCGACGGTGTCCCGATCGTGATGGTCCAGCTCGGCGTCGTCGCGGCCTGGGGCATCTACGTCGCCGACGGCTGGGGCCTGGCGACCGCGCTGCTGGTCGCCAACGCCGTGGCCGGCTTCGACTGGTTCGGCCGCGTGGCCGGGTCGATCGTGACCGAGGCCCCCGGCACCCGCGCCTGGATGCACGAGACCAGCCGGCTCGCCGGCGGCGGAGACCTGATGGCCGAGCCGCCGGGCGTCGACCTGGTCAGCGGCGCCGCGCCCCGTCCGGCCGCCCAGAGCCACGACCCGCTGCACGAGCTCGACGTGCGCGGCCTCAGCGCCGTCCACGACGACGGCACCGTCGGCGCGCACGGCATCGACCTGCAGGTCGCGCGGGGCGAGCTGGTGCTGCTGCTGGGCCAGGTCGGCTCCGGCAAGTCCAGCCTGCTCGGCGCCCTGGCCGGGCTGGTGTCGACGACCGGGGAGGTGCGCTGGAACGGTCGGCTGCTCGACGAGCCGCAGACCCAGCTGCGTCCCGGCCGGGTGGCCCACGTGGCCCAGGTGCCGCGCGTGCTCTCCGGCACGTTCCGCGACAACATCAGCCTCGACCACCAGCACCGCCAGGTCGACCCGGCCGTCGCGGCCGCCCGGCTGGGCCGCGACGTGGAGGAGGCCGGCGGCGCCGACTCGCTGGTCGGGCACCGCGGCGTACGCCTCTCGGGCGGGCAGGTGCAGCGCGTCGCGCTCGCCCGTGCCCTGGCCTGCGACGCCGAGCTGCTGCTGGCCGACGACGTGTCCTCGGCCCTGGACGCCGCCACCGAGATCGAGCTGTGGGAGTCGCTGCGTGCCCGCGGGACCACCGTGGTCGGGGCGACCTCCAAGACCGCCGCCCTCGCCCGCGCCGACCGCGTCGTGGTCCTCGTCGACGGCACCATCGCCGCCAGCGGACCCTGGTCCCGGCTGGCCCCCCGCTGGCGCCACCTCGCCGGCTGAGCCTCCAGCACCCCGGTCGCACCAGGGCAGCCTCCCGGGGTCGGGAGCACCGAGGACCAGCAGAACCCGCGAGTCGGCCCAGATGTCGCGCTGACCCGGCGCAGATGTCGCACCGAGTCGGCGCGAATGTGCCCGTGCACATCTAGGCCGAGTCAGCGCGATATTTGGGCCGGGTCGAGGGGATATCTGGGCCGGGTCGAGGGGATATCTGGGCCGGGTCGAGGGGGCGGAATCTAGGTAGTCACGCAACACCGTGGTTGGTGATGGGGTCTGAGAGTAGTTGGTCGAGGACCTCGGCTGGGGTTTGGAAGTCGTGGCGTTTGCGGGGTCGGGCGTTGAGCTCGGAGGCGATGTTGTCGAGCAGGCCGGGGCCGTAGAAGGACAGGTCGGTGCCCTTGGGCAGGTACTGGCGCAGCAGGCCGTTGGTGTTCTCGTTCGAGCCGCGTTGCCAGGGCGAGTGCGGGTCACAGAAGTAGATCTCCAGGCCGGTGGCCTCGGCGATCGCGACGTGGTTGGCCATCTCGCCGCCCTGGTCCCAGGTCAGCGAGCGGCGCAGCTGCTCGGGCAGGGTGGCCATCTTCGCCACGAGCGCTTCTTGGACCGCCAAGGCGCCGTGGTCGCCGGGCAGGTGCAGCAGCATCACGAACCCGGTGCTGCGCTCGACCAGGGTGCCCACCGCGGACTTCGAGGCGGTCGAGCCGAGGATCAGGTCGCCTTCCCAGTGCCCGGGCACGGCGCGGTCCTCGACCTCGGCGGGTCGTTCGCTGATCATGACCATGCCGGGGATCCGGCCGCGTCGCTCGGCCTCACGGCGGTGGGGTTTGCGCATCGAACGTCCGGTGCGCAGGTGCGCGCTCAACTCGCGCTTCAGCCCGCCGCGGGCCTGGATGTACAGCGACTGGTAGATCGTCTCGGGTGACACCCGCATCTCCGGATCGTCGGGGAAGTCGCGTCGAAGTCTGCCAGCGATCTGTTCGGGGCTGCGACGCTGGACCAGGTGGTCTTGGACCGCTCTGCGCAACTGCAGGTTGGTGGCCAGCTTCGCCCCCCGCGACCTCGTGCGGCCACGATCGACCTTGGACTGGGCCACCGAGGCCCGGTACCCACGACCGGTCGCACCACGGGCCAGCTCGCGGCTGATCGTGGCTGGGCTCCTGCCAGTACGACGCGCGACCTCACGGACCCCGTGGCCGGCATGGGTCAACGCTGCGATGTCCTCGCGCTCGACCCAGGACAGATACCGGCCCACCGGCGGGTTCACAGGAACAGGGTTCACCCCGCCAGCCTTGCGGAAGACCCGCTTAGACGTGGTCGCCGACATGCCCGTCACACGGGCAGCCGACTTCACTCCCAGCCCGGAACGGATCGCCTCCCAGAACGGACGGTCGAGCTCCCTGGGCCGCATCGGTCGAGCCATGGCACAACTCCTCAGTCATCGAGGTGTTGCATCACTACCTAGAACCCGCCGGGGATATCTGGGCCGGGTCGCGCCTGAGCAGGTGACCCGCGGGGAGGCGGGGGCTGACAGGGTGGGCGCATGAGTCTTCACGTGGTCATCGGCGGGGCGTCCGGGTTCCTGGGCACCCATCTCGGCAACGCGCTGCGCGAGCGGGGGCACCGCGTCACCCGGCTCGTGCGCAGCCCCACCAGCGAGGCCGACGCCTCCACCTGGGACCCGTACGCCGGCGTGGTCGACCGCGGCCTCGTCGCCGGCGCCGACGTCGTGGTCAACCTGGCGGGCGCCCCGCTGATCGGCAACGTGCACTCGCAGAAGTGGGCCCGCGAGGTCCGCGACAGCAGGGTCCGCACCACCCGGCTGCTGGCGGAGATCATCGCCGGGGCCGACCGGCCGCCGGCCTTCCTGGCCGGCAACGGCATCGCGATCTATGGCGACCACGGCTCGCAGCCGCTGACCGAGGAGTCCGACAGCCGCGGCGACGCGCTGCTCACCGAGGTGAGCCGGGAGTGGGAGGACGCCACCACCGCCGCGCGCGACGCCGGCTCGCGGGTCTGCGTGCTGCGCACCTCGCCGGTCATGGACCGCCGCAGCCCCCCGCTCAAGCAGCTGATCACGCTGTTCAAGCTCGGTCTCGGGGGCAGGCTGGGCAACGGTCGCCAGCACATGGCGATGATCTCGCTGCGCGACTGGGTCGACGCGGTCGTCCACCTCGCCGAGCACGAGAGCGCCTCCGGTGCGTTCAACCTGTGCTGCGAGACGACCCCGACGAACGCCGAGTTCACCGACACCCTCGCCTCCGCGGTGCAGCGGCCGAGCTTCGCCACCGTGCCGGCGCCGTTGCTGCGGGTGGCCGCCGGGAAGATGGCCCCCGAGCTCCTCGGCTCGCTCAACGTCCGCCCCGCGGCCCTGCTGGCGGCCGGCTACCGGTTCCACGACCCCGATGTCGCGGCCGTCGTCTCGGCGGGGCTGGCCGCCGACTGAGCCTCACCACGCGAGCCGCACCGACTCCACCACCCAGGCGCCGTCGCGGCGGGTGAGCACGAGCGACCGGGTGGTCGGCCGGTCCTCCGGCAGCACCCGTCGTACGCCGCTGCCGACGGCGACCGCGTCGGCGAGCCGGTCGGTGACCCGCAGGCGGAGCCGGTGCCGGCGCGCGGCGAGCACGTCGAGCGCCAGCACGTGCACCTGCATCCCCCGCACCCGCAGGCCCCGGTCGAGCCAGGCGTCGAGCATCCGCAGGTCGCGCCGGCCGGCCCGCGACCGATCGGCGTACAGCGCGCCCAGCGCGAGCCGGTCGCCCCGCTCCCACGCCCGACCGCGCCGGGTGTCCCAGCGGGCCAGGACCGTGCGCGCCCGCTGCTCCTGCGCCCCCGGCGCCGCCAGGTCCGGCACGGCCGCCGCCACCGGACCCGCCACCCCCTGCGGGACGAGGACCAGCAGCACGAGCAGCACCAGGACGACGGCCACCGGGGCGGCACGGGACACGGGGACGACAGCCATGCCCTCCTCCTTCCCCCAGGACACCGGCGGCCACCACGTTGTCCACAGGCGTAGGGTCGCCGGCATGGACGAGGTGCAGTTCGAGGTCGCCGGGCTGGGCGACGAGGCCGTCGACTACCTGGCTGCCTGGGACCTCCAACGTGGGGTGCACGCCCAGGTGGTGGCCGGGGAGCGACCCGGCACGGTGCTGCTGCTGGAGCACCCGCCGACCTACACCGCCGGCAAGCGCACCGACCCCCACGAGCGGCCGCTCGACGCGGGCGGGGCTCCGGTGATCGACGTCGACCGCGGCGGCAAGATCACCTTCCACGGTCCGGGCCAGGTGGTGGCCTACCCGATCGTGGCGCTGCCCGACCACGTCAAGGTGGTCGACTTCGTGCGCCGCATGGAGGAGGCGATGATCGCCACCTGTGCCCACTTCGGGGTCGAGACCGCCCGCGTGCCGGGCCGCAGCGGGGTGTGGCTGCGCGCCGACGGGCTGCGCCAGGAGCGCAAGGTCGGCGCCATCGGCATCCGGGTCAGCCGCGGGGTCACGATGCACGGCATCGCGCTCAACTGCGACGTCGACCTCGGCTGGTACGACCGGTTCGTGCCCTGCGGGATCGCCGACGCCGGGGTCACGACCCTGAGCGTCGAGACCGGCCGACGGGTCGGCGTCGAGGAGGTCCTGCCGGTGCTGCGCACCGAGCTGGCCAGGATGCTCACCTGGGACGCCTACGTGCCCACGCCCGACTACGACGCCCGCCCCGAGCCGGGGCGTGGCCCCCGCATCGAGCTGGTGACGCCCGGCAGCTGAGCCGGCTCGGCGGCGCGTCGCCGAGGTGAGGACTGCGCGTTCTGCGACCCTCTCCCGGTGAGCACCTCCAGCGGTCTCGGGACCGACACCGGGCACGACCTGATCATCGAGACGACCGCGCTCCGCAAGGAGTACCGCACCCGTCAGGGCACCCGGGTCGCCGTGGCCGGGCTCGACCTCGCGGTGCCTGCCGGCGGCGTGCACGGTTTCCTGGGTCCCAACGGCTCCGGCAAGACCACCACGATCCGGATGCTGCTGGGCCTGGCGCGGGCCACCAGCGGCACGATGCGCCTGTTCGGGCGTCCGGTGCCCACCGAGCTGCCGCAGGTCGTGGGCCGCGTCGGAGCGGTGGTGGAGTCGCCCAAGTTCTCCCCCAACCTCACCGGCCGGCAGAACCTCCTGCTGCTCTCCCGCTCCATCGACGGTCCCGACACCCGCGTCGACGAGGCGATCGAGACCGTCGGGCTCACCGGCCGCGACGGCGACCGGTTCCGCTCCTACTCGCTCGGCATGAAGCAGCGCCTCGCGATCGCGGCCACCCTGCTCAAGGACCCCGCCCTGCTGATCCTCGACGAGCCGACCAACGGCCTCGACCCCGCAGGCATCCGCGAGATCCGGGACACGATCCGCTCCCTCGGCGAACGCGGTGTCACGGTGCTGCTCAGCTCCCACATCCTCGCCGAGGTCCAGCAGGTCTGCACCTCGGCGACCATCATCGGCAACGGTCGGCTGCTGGCCTCCGGCACCGTGGCCGACCTGCTGGCCGCGGGCGCGGCCTACCGCGTGGAGGTGGCGGTGCCCGGCGAAGCGAGACGCCTGCTCGACGCGGCCGGTCTCACCACCCGCCCCGGGCCCGACGACGCCTCGTTCCTCGTCGACACCGAACGGCCCGCCGAGGTCACCCGACTGCTCGGTGAGGCCGGGATCTGGCTCGAGGGGCTCAGCGCCCAGCGCCAGGACCTCGAGAGCTACTTCCTCGAGCTCACCGCCGGCGACACCCTGGGTCAGTCCGAGATGGGCCAGTCCCAGATGGGCCAGTCCGAGATGGGCGGTGCCGCATGAGGTCCCTGCTGCGGGTCGAGGCCACCCGGCTGCGCTGGCGCCGTGCGATCGTGCTGCTGCTGGTGGCTGCCGTGGCCGTGCCGGCCCTCATCTTCGCTGCGACCGCCTGGAACACCCGCCCGGTCTCCGAGGGCGAGCGCGACCAGATCCTCTCCGAGCGGTACGCCGCCAAGGAGGTGCGCCGCTGCGAGCGCGACCCCGCGAACTTCCTCTATCCCGAGCCGAACTCGCAGGACGCCGAGGTCGTGACCGCTGCCTGCGAGGCCCAGATCCTGGACTGGTACGGCGGCCGCTCGACCCTGCTGCTCGACCAGGAGGTCCGCGCGGGCTCGGTCCTCGGGGTGGTGGCGGTCGTGGGGCTGCTGATGCTCCTGGTGGGCACCACGTTCGTGGGCCACGACTGGAACTCCGGGTCCATGAGCAACCAGCTGCTCTTCGAACCCCGCCGATCCCGCGTGTGGGCCGCCAAGGCGCTCGTGGTCCTGGCGACCGGGACGCTGGTGGCGGGCCTGGTGCTCGCGGCGTACTGGACCGGGCTGTGGGTGCTCGCCGGGTCGCGCGGCCTCCCCACCGGTGGCGGCGTCGTGGGTGACGGCTTCGAGCTGGTCCTGCGCAGCGCCGTGCTGGCCGGCGCTGCCGCCCTGGGCGGCTACGCCCTGACGATGCTCTTCCGCAGCACCGTGGCCACCATCGGGGTGCTCTTCGCGGTCTCCGTCGTCGGCGGCACCCTCATCGGGCTGCTCAACAGCGGTGGGCCGGACAGCAGCCAGCGGTGGCAGCCGCAGACGCACCTGGCGGGGTGGGTGACCAACGAGGCCCGCTACTACGACGAGAGCAGCCTGCCCGAGGAGTGCCTCAGCGGTCGGCGGGTGCGTGGCGTCGACTGCGACGGCGAGCAGGTGGTCACCGCGGCCGATGCCGGCGCCTACCTCGGCCTCCTGCTGCTGGGTGCCGGGGCGGTCTCGCTGGTCTCGTACCGCCGCCGCGACGTGCCCTGATCCGCGACGCCGGGTCGGGTGGCGCCGACTCGGCTGGCGCTGGGGCGGCGGCGTACAGTCGAGGCCGTGACTGAGGCACCCGCACCCGAAGGCCGCAAGCTCCTCCGACTCGAGGTCCGCAACGCCGAGACCCCCATCGAGCGCAAGCCGGAATGGATCAAGACCCGGGCCAAGATGGGCCCCGCGTACAAGGAGCTGCAGGCGCTCGTCAAGGGCGAGGGCCTGCACACCGTGTGCCAGGAGGCCGGCTGCCCCAACATCTTCGAGTGCTGGGAGGACCGCGAGGCGACCTTCCTCATCGGCGGCGACCAGTGCACCCGACGCTGCGACTTCTGCCAGATCGACACCGGCAAGCCGCAGCCGCTGGACCGCGACGAGCCGCGCCGGGTGGCGGAGTCGGTGCAGAAGATGCAGCTGCGCTACGCCACCATCACCGGCGTCGCCCGCGACGACCTGCCCGACGGGGGCGCCTGGCTGTACGCCGAGACGGTCCGCGTGATCCACGAGCTCAACCCCGACACCGGGGTGGAGAACCTGATCCCGGACTTCAACGGCAAGCCCGACCTGCTGCGCGAGGTCTTCGAGTCGCGGCCCGAGGTGCTGGCCCACAACGTCGAGACGGTGCCGCGCATCTTCAAGCGGATCCGTCCCGCCTTCCGCTACGACCGCTCCCTCGACGTCATCACCCAGGCCCGCGACTTCGGCCTGATCACCAAGTCGAACCTGATCCTGGGCATGGGCGAGACCCGCGAGGAGGTCAGCCAGGCCCTGCGCGACCTGCACGAGGCGGGCTGCGAGCTGATCACGATCACCCAGTACCTGCGCCCCTCCGCGCGTCACCACCCCGTCGAGCGCTGGGTCAAGCCCGAGGAGTTCGTCGAGCTCAAGGACGAGGCCGACGAGATCGGCTTCTCCGGCGTCATGTCCGGACCGCTGGTCCGTTCGTCTTACCGCGCCGGACGCCTGTACGGTCAGGCGATGGAGGCGCGAGAGGGCGCCACCGTCTGACCGCCGCCCGGGTCGAGCCCCGGGCCGACCCGAGTGAGGCACTCCCCCGCATGGCCAAGCAGACCGACCCGTCATCGATGAACCGCCGCCAGCAGTTCGCCGAGACCTACCGGATCACCAAGAGGACAGACCCGCGCATCGGGCTCTGGCTCCTGCTGACCTTCCTCGTCGTGGGAGCCCTCGGGTTCCTGCTGTTCAAGATCCTGCCCGGCAGCGGCGCCATCGAGTGGGTGCTCTCGGTCGTGGGCGGGATCCTCTTCGGAACCCTCGGCGCGCTGATCCTCTTCAGCCGTCGCGCGCAGGCGTCGGCGTACAGCCAGATGGAGGGCCAGCCCGGCGCCGCCGCGGCCTCGCTCAACATGCTCAAGCGCGGCTGGCACACCGACACCGCGATCGCCTTCAACCGCCAGCAGGACGTCGTGCACCGCGTGGTGGGCCCCCCGGGCATCATCCTGGTCGGTGAGGGCAACGGCACCCGGCTGCGCGCCCTGATGGTGAGCGAGCGCAAGAAGCACGCGCGCGTCGCCTCCGAGACCCCCGTGCACGAGGTCGTGGTGGGTCGTGAGGACGGCCAGGTGCCGCTGGACAAGCTGATGAAGCACCTGCGGAAGATGAAGCGCCAGGTCCGCCCGGCCGACATCACCGACATCCGCAACCGGCTCAAGGCCCTCGACGCCAGCCGCCCGGCGGTGCCGCTGCCCAAGGGGCCGGTGCCGACCAGCATGAAGGGCATGCGCGGGCGCTGAGGCGCGCCTACAACACGAGAAGGGCGGCGAGGTCGATGACCTCGCCGCCCTTCTCGCTGTTGCGGGCCTCGATCAGCCCATGCTGCCCATCATGTCGGCCATGGTGGTGACCTGGTCGGCGGGCGGCGCCTCGATGCTGACGTCGGTGCCCCAGTCGTCCATCTTCATCTCCGTCGCCCCACCGGCCTCGGCCATGTCGAAGACGATCTTGCGGACCAGGCCCTCGTCATCGAACCAGATGTCGTAGGTCATGTCGTCGGGGATCGCCGACTTCGGCAGGTCCTCGAAGCCCTCGATCGACTTCAGGGCGTCCTCGCCGTCGACGGTGGCGCTGTAGTGGTCCATGTCCTCGCCGTCGACGTCCTCCTCGCCGATGAAGGTGGCCGAGACCAGCCCGCGCTCCATCAGCTCGGCCTGCTTGGAGGGGTCCATGGAGTCGGCCATCATCGACCCCAGCGCGCCGCCACCCATGTCGCTGAAGTCGATCTTGACGTACTTGCCCTGGGCCTCGGCCATCTGCATGTACATGACCGAGTCGACCATGATGACCTCGCTCTCCCCGCCGCCGCCGGCGGGGTCCGGCATCAGGAACTTCATGGCCATCGGGTTGCTCGAGAAGTCGACCTCGCCCTCCCCCACCATCGGGGCACCGGCCGACTCGGAGGACATGGTCAGCTTGGCGGTGGTCGCCTTCTCGAAGGCGCCGGTGACCAGGCCGATGAACTCATCGGTGCTCACCTCGGCACCGGCCTCGGGGGCGTCGCTCTCCTCAGTGTCGCTCTCCTCGGTGTCGGTCTGTGACGAGGTGCTGCTGGTGTCGTCTGCCTTCTCGGCGTCGTCACCGCCGCAGGCGCTGAGGCCGGTCAGGGCCAGCGGGAGGACGGCCGCAGCGGCGGTACGTCGCCAGGTCAGGGTGCGCTTCATGGGGGTGCCTCTCTCAGTGGGTTGCTGGTCGGAGCATCACCGCGCGGTGATGCTCCGAAACGTCGACAGGGTCACGGTCGCGGTGCCGGCTGCGATGTCGTGCAGTCCGCGACCGTCGGGGCGGAAGACGAGCGGGGGCACCACGACCGCCACCAGGATCTGGCGGGCCAGGGCCGGCAGCAGGCCGGGCGGGCGGGGGTCGCCGGAGGCGTGCACGACCCGCAGCCGGGTCGCGATCTTGCCGAACGAGCCGCCCAGGAGCGCGGTGAGGACCGCGGACTCGACCACGAAGACGCCGAGGACGTAGAAGCTCGCCGCCGGGTCGGCGGAGGCGCCGTACACGGTCGCGAACGGCAGCACCGCCAACGTGCTGGCGAACCAGTCCACCAGGAGAGCGAGGATGCGGCGCGACCACGACGCGGTCTCGATGACACGGGGAGGGGCCTGGTTCACGCTGCCAGCCTAGGCAACCACCCGGCAGGGTCACTGCGCGGACGGCTGTTACATGGGGGAAACACGTCCGATACGGTGACGAAACTGGCCTTCTCGTAAGGTGACGGCATCGTCCGGGGCAGCGTCGCCGCGGGTGTCCACTCTCAGATCTGCCGGTCGTCGGACGACGACGACCAAGGAGGACGAATGTTCCAGAACAGCGAGGAGCTGCTCAAGTACATCAAGGACGAGGGCGTCGCGATGGTCGACGTGCGCTTCTGCGACCTGCCCGGTGTCATGCAGCACTTCACGATCCCGGTCTCGTCCTTCGACCAGTCGGTCTTCGACGACGGCCTGGGTTTCGACGGTTCGTCCATCCGCGGCTTCCAGGCCATCCACGAGTCCGACATGAACCTGTTCCCGGACCCGACGACGGCCTACATCGACCCCTTCCGCGTCGCCAAGACGCTGGTGGTCAACTTCTTCATCCACGACCCGATCTCGGGCGAGGCCTACTCGCGCGACCCGCGCAACATCGCGCGCAAGGCGATGGCCTACATGGCCACCACCGGCATCGGCGACCAGGCGTTCTTCGCCCCCGAGGCCGAGTTCTACGTCTTCGACAACGTGCGCTTCGAGACCAAGGCCAACGCCGGCTACTACGAGATCAACTCCTCGGCCGGCGCCTGGAACACCGGTGACGCGTTCGAGAACGACAACCGCGGCTACAAGGTCAAGTACAAGGGCGGCTACTTCCCCGTCGCGCCCACCGACCACTTCGGTGAGCTGCGCGACGAGATGGTCATCGAGCTGGAGAACGCCGGGCTGCACGTCGAGCGCGCCCACCACGAGGTCGGCACCGCCGGCCAGGCGGAGATCAACTACAAGTTCGACGAGCTGCTCAAGGCCGCCGACGACGTGATGAAGTTCAAGTACATCATCAAGAACACGGCCTGGCGCAACGGCAAGACCGCCACCTTCATGCCCAAGCCGATCTTCGGCGACAACGGCTCCGGCATGCACGTGCACCAGTCGATCTGGAACGAGGGCAAACCCCTGTTCTACGACGAGACCGGGTACGGCGGCCTGTCGGACATGGCGCGCTACTACATCGGCGGCATCCTCAAGCACGCCCCGTCGCTGCTGGCCTTCACCAACCCGACGGTGAACTCCTACCACCGCCTGGTCCCCGGCTTCGAGGCCCCGATCTCGCTGGTCTACTCGCAGCGCAACCGCTCGGCCTGCGTGCGGATCCCGATCACCGGATCGAACCCGAAGGCCAAGCGCATCGAGTTCCGCTGCCCCGACCCGTCGGCCAACCCGTACCTGGCCTTCTCGGCCCTGCTGCTGGCCGGCATCGACGGCATCAAGAACAAGATCGAGCCGCCCGCCCCGGTGGACAAGGACATCTACGAGCTCCCGCCGGACGAGATGGCCGACATCGAGCAGGTGCCCACGTCGCTGAACGAGGTGCTCGTCGCGCTCGAGCAGGACCACGACTACCTGACGGCCGGCAACGTGTTCACGCCCGACCTGATCGAGACGTGGATCGAGTACAAGCGCACGCAGGAGATCCTGCCCGTCCAGGCCCGTCCTCACCCCCACGAGTTCGAGCTGTACTACGACATCTGACCAGCGCGCTTCACCCGCTGACAGTAGTTGCCGAGAACGGCGGCCGACCTGCGAGAACGTCTTCGACGTCCTGCAGCGTCAGCCGCCGTTCTTCGTTGTCCTGCGGCCCCAGGACCAGGCCGAGGACCGGGTGGCGGTGCCAGCGAGGGTCGGCGCATCGCCACGTGTCGCGGCGGCCGCGATCGCCCTGGGGCCCCTGGTGCTCGGGCGGTCTGTCATGAGTCGCACTTGACAACTGAAACACGTTCTACTGAACTAGCGGACGTGATCCCGCACTCCCCCACGCTGCCGATGCCACCTGGACCGAGCACGGCATCGTGGATGCGGGCGGGGGCCTGACGTGACCCAGCACCCCAGCAGATCCGCCCACCACGGTCTCAGCGGTCTCGACGAGTACCCGATCCACCAGGCGCCGTTGCCGGTCACTTGGGCGGCGTCGAGCGACCGCAACTTCTACGACCGCTCCTACTTCAACGCCCACGACCGCAGCGGTGACATCTTCGCCATCTTCGGCCACGGCTACTACCCCAACCTCGGCACCAAGGACGCCTTCTTCATGGTGCGCCGCGGCGACGAGCAGACGACCGTCCACCTCGGCGACCCGATCGACGACGACCGGATGAACCAGCACGTGGGCGCCTACCGCGTCGAGGTCATCGAGCCGCTGCAGAAGGTGCGGATGGTCCTCGAGGAGACGGAGGGCATCGCCGCCGACCTCACCTGGGACGCCTCGTTCCCGGCGCTGAAGGAGATGCCGCACGTGATGCGCTCGGGCTCGCGGGTCACCCTCGACGCCCAGCGCTTCGCCCAGGTCGGCACGTGGCAGGGCCACATCACCATCGACGGGACCGACATCGCCGTCACCCCCGACAGGTGGGTCGGCGCCCGCGACCGCTCCTGGGGCATCCGTCCGGTGGGCGAGGCCCCACCGGCAGGCGCGCCCGCGACACCGGAGTTCGAGGGCATGTGGTGGCTCTACGTGTCGATGCGCTTCGACGACTTCATGATCTGCCTGATCATCCAGGAGGAGCCCGACGGCTACCGCGGGCTCAACGACTGCCACCGGGTGTGGAAGGACGGGCGCATCGAGCAGCTCGGCTGGCCCCAGGTGCGGGTGCACTACACCTCCGGCACCCGGGTGCCGACCGGCGCGACCATCGCGTGCACCACCCAGGACGGCGAGAAGCTGGACATCCAGGTCGACTCCAAGCTCGCCGTGCCCCTGCACGTCGGCGGCGGCTACGGCGGCGACCCCGACTGGACCCACGGTCTCTGGAAGGGCGCGGGGTTCACCGAGCGCGTCACCTACGACATGGCCGCCCCCGAGGTCGCGGGCCGCGTCATGTTCGGCGTCATCGACCACGTCGGCCGGGCCGTGGTCGACGGCCAGGAGGGCTGGGGCCTCTTCGAGCACGGCGCCCTGGGCCGGCACGACCCCAGCGGCTTCGCCGACTGGTTCACCCTCGCCCCGTGAAGAACTTCGGGAGATACTAGAACGTGTTCTAGAACCGGCTGTAGGATCGGGTGCATGCTTCTCGACGTGCAGCTGGACGCCCGACCCGACGCCGTGGCCGAGCGGGCCCGCCAGCTCACAGGCGCCGGGGTCGACGGGCTGTTCACCTTCGAGGGCCCGCACGACGTGTTCCTGCCGCTCGCGGTCGCCTCGCAGGCGGTCGAGACCGACCTGATGACCAACGTCGCGATCGCCATGCCACGCTCGCCGATGCACCTGGCCAACGCTGCCTGGGACCTGCAGCTGATGTCACGAGGCCGGTTCCGGCTCGGGCTGGGCTCGCAGATCAAGGTCCACGTCGAGAAGCGGTACGGCGCCACCTGGTCGCCGCCGGCCGCCCGGATGCGCGAGATCGTCCTCGCGGTCAAGGCGATCCTGACCTCGTGGCAGGACGGCACCCGCCTCGACTTCGTCGGTGAGCACACCCGCCACACGCTGATGCCGCCGACGTTCGTTCCCGGCCCCAACCCGTACGGCGCCCCGCCGGTGCTGCTCGGCGCGCTCGGGCCGCTGATGACCCGCACGGCCGCCGAGGTCGCCGACGGGCTGCTGGTCATGCCGTTCCACAGCCACCGCCACGTCCGCCAGCGCACCCTCGCCGCCGTCTCCGAGGGCCTCGCCACCGCCGGGCGTACCGAGGTCGCGATCTACCCGCAGGCCATCACCGCGATGGGCCGCACGCCCGAGGAGCAGGCCGCCGCCGACGCCGGGGTGCGGATGCTGCTCGCGTTCTACGGCTCGACGCCGGCGTACCGTCCGGTTCTCGAGGTCGAGGGCTGGGGCGACCTCCAGCCGCAGCTCAACACGCTGTCCAAGACCGGCGACATCGCCGCGATGGGCGCCCTGGTCACCGACGAGATGCTGGACACGCTCGCGGTCCGCGGAACCCCCGAGGACTGTGCGGCCGAGCTCGGGCGGCGCTTCGGTGACCTCGCGCAGCGGGTCTGCTGCTACTTCCCCGGTTACGAGCCACCGCTCGACCAGCTAGGTGCGTTGCGCTCCGCGCTCGCCGCGGTCTGAGGGATCGAGCCCACCTAGGCGTCCACGGGAGCGCTCAACAAGGTCACAGTGCCGCAGTCGCCATCGAGCCTGACCCTGTCCCCCGTGCTCAGGAAGCCCGTGGCCTGACGCGCGTTGACCACGCACGGGAGCCCGTACTCGCGAGCGATGACTGCCCCGTGGGAGACCGAGCTGCCCAGATCGGTCACCAGGCCGCCGATCAGGCTGAAGTACGGCGTCCAGCCGATGTCGGTGATGGGCGTCACCAGGATCTCGCCGGGAGCGAGGTCGGCGGCCTCGGCCAACGTGTGCGCCACCCGGACGACACCCTCGACGACCCCCCGCGACGCAGGTCGGCCCTGGAGAACGCCGTCGGCCACCTCCAGGACCTGGGGCTCCAGCGGCTGGGGAAGCCCGACGGAGATCTCCGGGAACTCCAGGCGCTGCTGGTACTGCAGGGCGTCTCGCCGCGCCAGTGCCTGCTCGACGCCAGCCGGCGTCGGTTCACCGTCGAAGGCATCGAGCTCGCCGACGGTGAAGAAGTACACGAGGTCGGCGTCGGGGAGGAGCCCCTCGGCGGCGAGCTGCTCACCCAGGTGCCGGAAGGCGACCTGGAACCGGTGGGCGACGTCGACGAGGAGCGACTTGGTGTGCTCGCGGCGGCGAATGGCGTTGTGAGCCTTGGGCAGCGCCCAGCGCAGACCCCGGCTCAGGGACGCCGTGTCGACGACCTGGGTCCTGATGTCACGGCGCCCCCCGGTGCGCAGCCGCGCCTGCACGGCGGCCTGCATGCTCTGCACCAGCGGCGTCGGGTCGTCGCCCCACGATGGGTCCCGCACGCACAGCTCCCGGTAGCCCCGATGTCCATGACGGTGCAGGAACCGGTCGAGGCCACCCGCCAGGGACTCGTCGCTTCGCAACCACCCCAGCGCCTCCTCGGGAGCTCGACCGACGAAGCCAGCGAGCGCACCACGGTGTGCGGCCACGTGGTCGATCAGCTCGTCGAGCTCCTCGAGCATCACGGCGCTCTCCACACCGCTGGCGCCGGCCAGGAGCCGAACCGCCTCCGCCTGCTCAGCGACGGTGCTGGCATTCGCCGACCGCGAGACCATGTTCTCCACGGTGGCGCTGAAGAAGCCCGAGAGAGCCGAGGACTGGATGTGAACAGCCATGCTCCGGTCGAAGAACGTCAGCTCTCCTGCGAGATGGGTCCACGTCGTCGCCGCGTCCGGACCGGGCTGGAGGACGAACGAGGCCACCTCCTCGTCGAACTCCTCGACAACGCTGGGCGCCTGGTAGCAGTAGCGCAGCAGCTTGAAGGTGTTGAACAGGCGGCGGAAGAACGGCATCGGGGTGGGGTCCTCGAGCTCCGGCACCCCGCGACCGCAGATGGTCTGCGCGGTCTGGTCGGCGTCCGAACCGAGTGTCCCGGCGGCCAAGGTCAGGTTGCCACTCAGGTTGAGGAACAGGTGGCCGTAGGCCGAGGCCGTGACCTGCCAGACAGGGTCGATGTCCTTGCGGGCTCCGACACTGACCTGCATGTGCTGCAGTCCGTAGTCGATGCCCCACCCCGTGAACGACATCGTCAGCGGGCACACCGCGCCGGGCATCATCTCGCTGACGTTGCTGATGGTCAGCACGTCATCAGGGCTCGGCAGCACGGAGTCGAACTCGTTGAGGTCGGCCGGCAAGGTGGTGATGGGACGCGCCTGCAACCAGTACAGGGCGCCGGAGCGGTCGATGGCCCACTCCAGGTCGAGGGGGTGGCCCTCGTGGGCGGCAGCTCTGCGAGCCTGCTCCGCGATCTGGGAGATCTGGCTGTCGCTGAGCAACGCCGAGTCGCCGATAAGGTCACGTCGAACGATGCCTCCGTCGACCGCCACGGCGTACGAGTCCGGGGTCGCCTCGCCGCTCACGAGCGCCTCGCCGAGCCCGGCCACTGCGTCGATCACGAGCAGGTCACGGCGCGCGCTCACCGGGTCGGCCGTGAAGACCACACCCGCCGCCAGCGCGTCGACCATCCGCTGGACAACGACGTTCATCCGCGCTCCTGCAGCCCCGAGGACGTCGACCTGGTAGCTCTGGGCGCGCTCGGTCGACGCTGACGCCACACACAGGTCGATCGCTCGACGGAGCTCGTCCACACCAGAGACGTTCAGCACCGTCTCGTACTGCCCGGCGAAGGAAGCCTCGGCCCCGTCCTCGCCCTTTGCGGACGAACGGACAGCCACCGCGTGGGCTCCCAACGCCTGGTGGCGTTCATCGAGATCAGCCGGATGGTCGCCGACGCGGGCATCACGAATCACGAACGCCGACGGGACCGGCAGTCCCATCGCGACGAGGCGCGCCAGCCCGAAGGCCTTGCCGCCGACCGAAGCGTCCTCGATCTCCCCCAGATCGAGAGCCACCGCGCCCGCGGACCCGTTCGATCGTGCTGTGGTGCGTTCCGCGGTCATCTTCACCCTTCAGGTCCACCACCGACACAGGATCGGGGTTCGGAAACGCCCGCTCGAGGCGTGCGTGCTCATGGAATGTCTGGGGCCTCGTCGACCAGCCCTCCGGCGACGTCAGGCTCCGGTCACGCTCGCCTCGGCGAGGCTGTTGGAGCCGGGATCGTCTGCCGCGCCTCGTCTCCCGCCATGCCCGGCGATGACGGTGACGCCGATCGCAGCCACGAAGCAGAGGGTCGCGAAGGGCAGGTTGCCGAGCTCGGTGCCTTGGTTGGTGGTGCCGCCCTCGGCATCGAGTCGCGAGGGGATGGAGACTGCCCAGAAGAACGCGAAGGCCGCGAGGAAGGACCAGCCGTAGACCCGCGAGTAGAGGCTTGCCTCGGCCGTGCCCTCTCGGCGCGCGGCGCGCCAGCTCGCGACGAGTGCGATCGCCCCGCCGACCCAGACGATGGCCAGCTCGACGTAGAGGACCACGGCGTAGGCGTCGTCGCCGCCGCCGAGACCGCGCACGACGCGCTCGAACGCGCCGACCGAGAGCATGACGACCAGGGCGAAGACCCCCACGGCCAGGGTCCCGAGGACCAGCCGGATCCCACGGGGCGGGCGACCGGCCCAGGTCGGGCGACCGACCAGCAGACCCAGGCCGTAGGCGAGTCCGGCCACGCTCACGGCGGAGTACAGGGTGATGCTCCCGACGGGGACCGCGTCGAGGAAGACCGAGTTCGACGGGGCGTCGCGGTTCCACGCCCACCAGCTCAGCTGGGGGCCCAGGGTGTCGAAGATCTCGTAGTAGGCACTGTGGACGAACCCGACCGCGAGCGCGCCGGCCACCAGGCCGTAGCGCTGGAAGACACCGGTGACCCGGACGGCCTCGTAGGCCAGCATCGGCAGAGCGATGTAGAGGGCGCTGATGTACAGCGGCAGCCGGTCGTACATGAACTGGACGGTGAACACGTTGTGCACGAAGTTCAGTCCGACGTCGTCCATCAAGCCGAACTTGTTGGGGAAGTACAGGACCGGCTCGTTGACCGTGAGGTAGAACAAGCCGCCGAACATCAGGGCCAGGTTGGTGGGGTCCCCGTGCTGGCGCAGACGTCGCACGGCGTACCAGAGGGCGAAGACGGCGCCGGCGAGGATCACCACCTCGAGCAGCGGCATCGTCCAGTGGGTCAGGTCAGCAGGGTTGCGCACCTCGACGAGCGGTGCGCCGCTGCAGTCGAATCCGCCCAGCTCGCGGGTGATCTCGTTGGCGACCTCAGGGCAAGGGCCTCGGGAATCGGACATGGTCATTCCTAGTGGTCGTAGTCGACGCGGACGTCGTCGCTGGTGGGCCGGGACTGGCAGGTGAGGACGAGCCCCGCGGCGAGCTCGGCATCACCGAGGACGTCGTTGTGAGCCATCTCGACCGTCCCCGAGCACAGGCGGGCCTGGCAGGTCCCGCACAGGCCGGACCGGCAGGACCACGGAACGTCCTGTCCCGTGGCCAGAGCGGCGTCGAGCACCGTGCGACCCGCGACAGCCACGGAGTGCTCCCTCCCGCCGAGGACGAAGGTGAGGTTGGCGTCGGCGTGCGCCGCTGCCGAGGGCGACACCTCGCCCCCGCGGGCGGCTCCGGGCGTGTAGGACTCCGAGTGGACGGCAGCGGGGTCCACGCCCAGGGCCGCGAGCGCACCGTTCACCGATGCCGCCATCGCATCCGGTCCGCAGACGAACCACGCGTCGGCCGGAGGCAGGGTGCCGTCGTCGACCCAGGTCCGCAGCAGGGCGAGGTCGACGTAGCCGTGCGTGTCCTCGAGGACATCGATGACCCGCAGACGTTCCGGGTGCTGCGCGAGGAGGGCGTCGAGACGACGAGTGAACATCCGCGACGCCGAGTCGCGGTTGGCGTGGATGAGGGTGAAGCGGCTGAGCGGTTCCTCCTCCATCGTCGTGGCGAGGAGAGAGATCAGGGGACCCACCCCACTGCCACCTCCGATCCCGACGTGGTGCCGCTCGAGGGCAGGGTCCAACGGCACGCTGAACCTGCCGGTCGGTGGGGCGACGCCGATCACGTCGCCGACCGAGAGCCGGTCCACCGCGAAGCTCGAGAACTGACCGCCGGGGGTGCGCTTGATGCCTACGGTGATCTGACCAGCCGACCGCGAGGTGCAGATGGAGTAGGTCCTCCGGACGTCCTCGCCGTCGACCACCGCTCGCACGGAGACGTGCTGGCCCGGCTCGTAGACGAACGTCTCCTTCAGGTGCCCCGGCACCTCGAATGTGAGCTCGACGCTGTCCGGTGTCATCGGCTCGATGGCCTCGATGCGCAGGTCGTGGAAGCTGTGCGCTCTCGGGCCCTCGACCTGGTGGCTGTCCAGGGAGGAGTAGAAGTGGGCGACGTCCCCGCCGGCCTCGAAGTGCGCGAACCAGACGTCGGCGAAGTCCGGGAGCGGCTGGTCGCCGGGATCGTGGAAGGGTGACTGGGAGTCGAGCAGTCCCCGCACCATCGCTCGGGCTTCGTGCTTCGGCAGGTCGGGGAAGGGTGAGGGGATCTCGACCTTCTCGCGCCAGGGTGCCAGGTTGGACAGGGCGGCGCGCAGGCTGTGCTTGGTGGACAGCACCCGCGCATCGAGCACCCGGTCGGCGAGCGGGACGTGCTCGTTGAACCCCGTCAGGATCAGCTCCATGACCGCGAGGCTGTGCCACGCGGCGGAGGGGACGACGAAGGTCCGGTACCAACGGCTCTTGACCACGGCCTCGTAGACGATCAGCCCGGAGGACCGGTGCTCGACCTCCTCGCAGAAGTGCCACAGGAACAGCGAGGCGACCCGCTCGTCACCGAGCCGGAAGAGCGTGCGCTCGTGGTCGAGGAGCATCTTGAAGAAGGGCGTGAACGTCGCCTCCATGTCAGCGAGGAACGCCAGGCGCCAGGCGAGGGACTTCCGTCGCGCCAGCCGCTGGTAGTAGGCGATGGCCCCCTCCAGCGTGCCTTGCAGGCCCGGGTATGCGCGGATCAGCGCATCGACGTGGTCCCGGTGCGCCTTGGAGTGCTGCGCCTCCTGGTGGACGAACGCCTTCGCCTCCTCGAGCGCCGCCGGATCGTCGATCTGCGGCATCGCCTCCCGGACCGCCGCCACCACGAACTTCTCGAAGGCGATGGCGAGGATCGAGATCGCGTTCGCCTGCAGCGAGAAGGCCGGGTTGCTCGGGTTCCAGTTGAAGGGGACGACTCCGTCGAAGTCGAAGGCGATCTTGCGGACGACGAGGTCGGTCATGGACCCGAGTGTCACATCTGTTGGCACTCCGTGCAACAGAATTCCACTCAGCGTCACCAATGAGGCCGCAATGCCATCAATGCGTCACACAAATGTCTATATGTGACGCCGAAGGGGGTGTCGTGCATGATGTGCCCACATCGATCAGGAGCCGTGGAGGTACCGATGGCAGGGCGCGGGTGGGGAGGCTCTCCCCCAGCGAGCGAGGACGAGGCGCGTCGGCGCATCCTCGAGGCGACGGCCGAGTGCGTGCGGCAGCTCGGCCCCTCGGCCACGACGGTCCAGGCCGTCGCCGACGAGCTCGGGATCACGCGGCGCACGATGTACCGCTACTACGCCAGCGTCGAGGACCTGTTCTCGGCCGTGGGCCTGGCGGCCCTCCACGACTTCCGCGAACGCATCGACGAAGCCACCGCCGGTCTGGAGGATGCGGTGTCCCTGGTGGTGGAGTCCCTGGCCTTCGCCATCGAGGTCGTCCCGGGCGAGCCGCTGCTGCACCTGCTGGTCGACGCCGGGCGTGGCGATCTGTACGGCGCGATGATGATGAGTCCCGAGGTCATCGCACTGTGTCGCGAGTCGGTCCTCGACGGGCGGGTCGAGTGGGCCGCGCTCGGCTACGACACGGAGGCGCTCGAGGAGCTGGTGGCAGTGATGCTGCGCCTGTTCCACTCCTTCGTCTTCGTCCCGCAGGTCCCCCCTCTCGGCGGCCAGGAGCTGCGCCAATGGCTGCGCCGTTGGCTCGGTCCCTCGATCCTCGCCCGCGGGCAGGTCGGGACCCTCCGCGGCCCCAGGACGGAGCTCAGCTGAGGTCCACGCTGAAGTACTGGGTCTCCTGGAACTCCGCCAGCCCCGCCCGTGCCCCCTCCCGCCCCAGACCGCTCTGCTTGTAGCCGCCGAACGGCGCGGCCGGGTCGGAGACGATGCCACGGTTGATGCCGATCATCCCCGCCTCGAACTGCTCGGCCAGGCGCAGAGCGTCCTGGAGCCGACCGGCATAGACGTAGGCGGCCAGGCCGTGCTCGGTGTCGTTGACCTGGCGCAGCAGGTCCTCCTCGTCCGTCCACACCACGATCGGGGCGACCGGCCCGAAGATCTCTCGCTGGAGGATGTCGGCACCCGGGCGTACGTCCGTCAGCACCGTCGGCGGGAAGAACCCGCCGCCTGAAGGGGCGATGGCCTGGTAGGCGATCCGGGCTCCCTCATCGACCGCCGAGGCGACCAGGTCGCCCAAGGCACGCACGGCGGAGGTGCTGATGAGCGGACCCACCTGCGCCTCGGGGTCCGACCCGGGACCGACACGGAGCGCCTCGGTGGCGGCGCCGAACCCAGCGACGAACGCGGCCGCCGCGTCGGCGTGGACGTAGAAGCGGTTCGCTGCGGTGCAGGCCTGACCGCCGTTGCGGTACTTGGCGATCATCGCTCCCTGCACCGCGGCTTCGAGGTCGGCGTCCGCGGTCACGACGTACGGCGCGTTGCCACCGAGCTCCATGCTGACGTTCAGGACCCGGTCGGCCGCCTGGCGCAGCAGCACCCGGCCGACCCCGGTCGAGCCGGTGAAGGAGAGCTTGCGGACCCTGTCGTCGCGCAGCCACGCGCCGACCACGCCCGCGGCGTCGGTGGTCGGCACGACGTTGACCACGCCGTCGGGCACCCCGGCCTCGGTGAGGATCTCGGCCACCGCCAGCGCTGTCAGCGGCGTCTCCGCCGCGGGCTTGAGGACCACGGTGCAGCCCGCGGCCAGGGCCGGTGCGATCTTGCGGGTCGCCATGGCGGCCGGGAAGTTCCACGGCGTCACCAGGGCGGCGACCCCCACCGGGTGGTGCGTGACCAGGGTGCGCGTGCCACCCGCGGGAGCGACGGAGTAGTCGCCGTCCGAGCGCACCGCCTCCTCGGCGAACCAACGGAAGAACTCCGCTGCATAGGTGACCTCGGCGCAGGCATCAGCCCGGGACTTCCCGTTCTCGGCCACGATCAGGTCGGCGAGCCGGTCCCGGTCGGCCACCATCAGCTCGCGAGCCCGGCTCAACACCTCGGCGCGCGCACGAGGTGCGGTGCCGGCCCACCCGGCGAAGGCAGCGGAGGCCACGGCCACGGCATCGACGCCCTGCTCCACCGTGTGGTCGGCCACCTCGCCGATCGGCTCGAGGTTGGCCGGGTCGAGGACGGCGAAGGTGCGGGTGCCGGGGGCGCGCAGAGGCGCGGAGCAGCCGGTCACCGGGTCTCCTCGAAGATGGCCTCGAGCACGTCGAGGGCCTCGACCAGCAGGTGATCAGGCATGGCGAGCGGCGGCAGGAACCGCAGCACGTTGCCCCACGTCCCGCAGGTCAGCACGATCAGGCCCGCCGCGTGCGCAGCGGCTGCAACCCGTCGGGTGAGATCCGCGTCCGGCTCGAGGGTGCCGGGCTCGACCACCTCGAGAGCGATCATCGCGCCGCGTCCACGGACCTCGCCCAGCCGCGGGTCCGCGGCCTGGAGTGCGGTGAGTCGCTCGGTCAGGCTCGCGCCGATCCGACGGGCACGCTCGACGAGCTGCTCCTCCTCGATGGTGGCGAGGACCGCGAGGGCGGCGGCGCAGGCGACCGGGTTGCCGCCGTACGTGCCGCCGAGTCCGCCCACGTGGGGCGCGTCCATGATCTCGGCGCGCCCGGTCACCGCGGCCAGCGGCATGCCGCCCGCGATGCCCTTCGCGGTGACGACCAGGTCGGGCACCACGTCCTCGTGGTCGCAGGCGAACATCGCCCCGGTGCGCGCGAACCCGGTCTGCACCTCGTCGGCGACGAACACCACTCCGTGCTGGCGGCACCACTGGGCGAGCGCGGCCAGGAAGCCCGACGCCGGCACGATGAACCCGCCCTCGCCCTGGATCGGCTCGATCACCATCGCGGCCAGGTTCTCCGCTCCCACCTGCTTGTCGATCACGTCGAGCGCACGGCGCGCGGCCTCCGGTCCGGGGAGCCCGTCGCGGAACGGGTAGGACATCGGCGCCCGATAGACCTCGGCGGCGAACGGTCCGAACCCGTGCTTGTAGGGCATGTTCTTCGCAGTCATCGCCATCGTCAGGTTCGTCCGTCCGTGATAGGCGTGGTCGAAGGTCACCACTGCTTGCCGGCCGGTGTGGGCCCGGGCGATCTTCACGGCGTTCTCCACCGCCTCGGCGCCGGAGTTGAACAGCACCGAGCGCTTCTCGTGGGCCCCCGGTGTCAGCCGGTTCAGCGCCTCGGCCACCTCCACGTACCCGTCGTACGGCGTGACCATGAAGCAGGTGTGGGTGAAGGCGGCCGCCTGGGCGGCCAACGCCTGCACCACCCTCGGGTGGGCATTGCCCACGGTGGTCACCGCGATGCCGGAGCCGAGGTCGATCAGGGAGTTGCCGTCGACGTCGACGACGACTCCCCCACCGGCGGCCTCGACGTAGACCGGCAGCACCGTGCCGACCGATCGACTGACCGCACGCTCCTTGCGGCGCTGCAGCTCCTGGGAGCGGGGACCGGGGATCGCGGTGACCAGGCGACGTTCCTGGGTCGGGCGGGGCCCTGCCTCGACCACGGGTGGGTGGGCGGCGGTGCTCGGCGTGTTCATGGGGCGCTCCCTGCTCGTGGTGACTGACGCGCCGACGCTAGGCGCGCAGTCTCCGCGAGGAAAGCGCGTGATCGCACAACCGAACCACTTGAGTTGTGCAAAGGTGACAGCATGGTGAGCGTGGCCGAGCTGGTCGGACGACCTGAGCTGGCCCTGGAGGCCCTCCACATCCCCGATCCGGGGGCGTCGGTGCGCTGGGTGGCGACCAGCGAGCTGGCCGACCCCACCCCCTACCTCGAGGGCGGCGAGGTGCTGCTCACCACCGGTCTGGGCACCGAGCCCTGGGACGCGGAGTGGGATGCGTACGTCGCCCGGCTCGCGCAGGCGGGGACGCGGGCGCTCGGTCTCGCCGTGGGGCTGACCCACCGGGCGGCTCCGCCCGCGCTGGTCACCGCGTGCCGCCGGGAGGGCCTCAACCTCTTCGCGGTCCCGCGCGCGACCCGGTTCGTCGCCGTCTCCCACAGCGCCGCCGAGCTGCTCCAGGCCGAGCGGGAGAGCCTGACCCTGCGATCCTTCGACGCCCAGCAGGCGCTCACCGGAGCCGCGCTCGATCCTGACGGCCTGACCGCCCTGACCACACGGCTCGCCGAGCTGGTCGGCGGAGCGGCCGCCCTCATCGGTCGCGACGGCTCCCCCAGCCACGGCCCCTACGGCCCCGCGGTCAGGGAGTTCGACCTGCCCCTGGTGCGTCAGCAGGTGGCCCGGATGCTGCCTCGCGGCCGGCACGCCGCGGCCAGCTCCACCGGCCGAGACATCGTGACGGTGGTCCGACCCCTCGGGCTGCACGCCCGACCGGAGGCCTGGTTGGCGACCGTGGTGCCGCACCGCCTCGACGACCACGACCGCGCAGCGATGAGCACCGCCGGCACCCTGCTCGGCCTGGCCCTCGAGCAGCAGCGGGAACAGCGGCGGACCGGGCGACAGCTCCGCACCCGCGCCATCGAGCTGCTGCTGGCTGACGAGCCGCGCACCGCGCGCATCGTCCTCGGCGCCGCCACGACCGTCGGCCACTCCGAGCCCACGCTGCCGCGGCGGCTGCGGATCCTCCGCGCCACCGGGTCCGACGACGCGCGCCAGGACGCCTTGACGGTCCTCGAGAGCGAGCCGCTGCTGGCGACCGTGCACGACGACGAGCTGGTCGTCGTCGCGGCGGCGGCAAGCGCCACCGGGATCGCCGCGTCGCTGGTCGGGCGTGACCTGCGGGTCGGGATCGGCCGCAGCGTCACGACGGATCAGGCCTCGGCCAGTCACGCTGCCGCCGGGCACGCCCTCGCCACGACCACGGCCGCGGCACCGATGTGCACCTGGGACGACCTGGCGAACACCGGGGTCGTCGGCTTCCTCGGACGTGAGGCGGCCTCAGCGTTCGCCACCTCGTTCCTGGCGCCTCTCGGAGACGACCGGATCCTGCTGCAGACTCTGGGAGCGTTCCTGCGCGAGCACGGCTCGCGCGGCGAGACCGCTGCCCGCCTCGGCGTGCACCGCAACACCGTGCGCAACCGGGTCGAGCAGATCGAGGCCCGGCTGCGTCGGTCTCTCGACGACCCGCAGGTGCGCGTCGATGCCTGGGTGGCGCTCCGGGTCACCGGGGCGGTGGGCACCGACCTCAGCGCGAGTGGCGAGCCACCGACCAGCGCATGAGCGCTGCGTTCTGGCGCAGCGCCTCGGCGGAGACGGCCTCGGGGTGCGCACCGAACTTGGCCACGACCACCTCGGCCTCCGGGTCCACCCAGAGGTACTGCCCGTGGATGCCCGCGCCGTAGACCACACCGTGATCGTCCCCGGTCACCCACCACTGGCTGCGATAGCTCCCGCCCTCGTGCACCGCCTGGAAGTGGCTGCCCGCCGCGGCGACGGCGTCGCCGCCCGCGAGCACGTCCGCGGCGAACGCCTCCGGCACCACCTGGTGGCCGTCGACGACGCCACGGTCGAGGAGCAGCTGCCCGACCCGGGCGAGATCCCGGGTAGTGCAGGCGAATCCCCCGTTGGCGAAGGCGAAGCCGCCCGGGTCGACGGTGATGCCGGCGTCGTCCTGGGTGCGGAGCCTGGACCACAGCCGCGTGGACAACGCCTCGTGGTAGCGCTGACCGGTGACGGCCTCGATCACCCAGGCCAGGGCGTCGGTCGTGGCCGAGCAGTACTGCAACGGCCCGCCGTGCGGCCCGCTCGCGCGCAGCGTGGTCAGGAACTCGTAGGTGTCGGCCGGGTCGTCGGGGAGCCGCGGTCGCCAGCCGGCGACCCGGTCCTGCTGGGCCACGTGCGCTGCCGGGTCGTGGTAGGTCTCGTCGTACTCGACTGCCACCCTCATGTCCAAGGCGTTGCGGATCGTGGCTTCACCGAACGCCGACTTCTTCAGGCGGGGCACGATCTCACCGATCACGGAGTCCTCGCGGAGCAGCCCCTGGCCGATCAGCTGACCTATCACCAGCCCGCACAGGCTCTTGGAGACCGACATCAAGGTGTGGCGGGTCGTGGGGCACATCCCCGCGCCGTACCACTCCCCGACCGTCCGGCCCCGGTGCAGCACGACGAGGGACCGCGCGGCGGTGGCCTCGGCGAGCTCGACCCAGGTCGGGTCGTCCGCACAGGCCAAGGACGTCTCGGCGACGTCGTCGGACCTCGCGAGCCGGGAGACGACGGCTGTGGGAACGATCTCGCTGGTGTGCGACAGGCCCCAGGTGTTCCAAGGCGGGTCCTGCCAGTTGCTGAGGTTGACCTCGCCGGGCGCGAACTCCCGCTCCAGGCCGGGGCCGTGCGTCGTGCTCACTTGAGTGCTTCCTCTCGGTTCGCCAGCGCACTGCGGAGGCTGTCGCTCTCGATGGTCGGGCAGGCCGCGACCAGGTTGCGGGTGTAGGCGTGCTGGGGCTCCGCGAGCACGTCGACCGCGGAGCCCTCCTCGACGATCCGGCCCTCGAGCATCACGACCACGTGCTCGGACAGGTAGCGCACGACGTCGAGGGAGTGGGAGATCATCACGAAGGTCAGGTCCCGCTCGGCCCGCAGGTCGGTGAGCAGGTTCAGGATCTGCGCCTGCACCGAGACGTCGAGGGCCGACGTGGGCTCGTCGAGGATCAGCATCTCCGGACCGGCGGCCAGCGCCCGGGCGATGCCGACCCGCTGGCACTGCCCCCCGGAGAGCTGGTGCGGCAGCCGAGACCGGTAGGTCTGCGGCAGGGCGACCGACTCCAGCGCCTCACCGACCGCCCGGGCCAGGTCGGCACCACGCAGATCGGTGTGCAGCCGCAGCGGCTCGGCCACGCACTCCTCGACGCTCATCCGCGGGTTGAGCGCCATCACGGGGTTCTGGAAGACCATCCCGACTCGGCGGCGCATAGCGCGCAGCTGCCTCGTCGACATGCGGGTCACCTCGGCGCCGTCGAAGGTCACCGATCCACCGGTCGGCTTCAGCAGACCGAGCATGCAGCGCACCAGCGTCGTCTTGCCCGAACCCGACTCCCCCACCACGCCGAGCGAGGCGCCCTTGGCGATCTCGAGCGTGACGTGGTCCAGCGCGGTGTGCGACGAGCGGCGCGACGTGAACTCGTGCACCAGGTCGCGCGTGGAGACGAGAGGCTGCTGGGGTGCCTCCTGGGCAGCGATCCGTGGCGCGTTCACAGCTCACCCGCCCGGTGGCAGGCGACCTCGTGGGCCGGCGAGATGGGCGCGAGCTCTGGATCGGTACGCCGGCAGGTGTCGACCACAGCCGGGCACCGGTCGGCGAAGGCACATCCCTGCAGGCCCAGGAAGTTGCCGGGCACCTGGCCCGCGATCGAGACGAGCCGCTCCCCGCTCAGACGCGGCAGCGCGCCGATGAGACCTCGGGTGTAGGGGTGCTCCGGCTTCTTCAGGACCGTGTCGGTCGGACCGGTCTCCACGACCCGTCCCGCGTACAGCACCGCCACGCGGTCGCAGGTCGCCTTCACGACCCCCAGGTCGTGGGTGATCAGCAGGACGCTGAAGCCCAACGACTCCTGGAGCCGCAGGATCAGCAGCAGGATCTGGCGGGACACCGTGACGTCGAGCGCCGTCGTCGGTTCGTCCAGGATCAGCAGCTTGGGCTCGCACAGGAGGGCCATCGCGATCATCACGCGCTGCAACATCCCGCCGGAGAGCTCGTGCGGGTAGGAGTCGACCACGCGTCGGGTGTCGGTGAGACCGACATCGTCGAGCCGCTGCGCGATGAGCTCCCCCGCCTCGTCGCCGCGCAGGTCGCGGTGGCGCTTGAGCACCATCCGCATCTGCTGGCCGAGTCGGAAGACGGGGTTGAAGGCGGTGCCGGGGTTCTGGAAGACGATGCTGATCGCGTCACCGCGACCGCGGGCGCGCAGCTTCTCGGGCAGCGTGAGCTGCTCGACGCCGTTGAAGTGCACCTGGCCCGTGGCCCGCGCCTGGTCGGGCAGGGTGCCGAGGATGGCATGGGCGGTGATCGACTTGCCGCAGCCGGTCTCGCCGACGACGCCGAGCACCTCGCCCTGACCGATCTCGAGCTCGATGCCGCGCACCGGCCGGTTGCTCACCCGACCGTGGTCGAGGAACTCGATGGACAGGTCACGGACCTGGAGCAGGAGTGGTTGGCTCATCGCCGCACCTTCCGAGGGTCGAGGACGTCACGTAGCGAGTCGCCGAGGAGGTTGAAGGCGAGCACGGTCACGAAGATGGCCAGACCGGCGAAGGTCGAGATCCACCAGGCGGTGAAGATCTGGCTGCGGCCCTCCGCCACCATCAGTCCCCAGTCGGGCGATGGCGGCTGGGCGCCCAGGCCGATGAAGGCCAGGGAGCCGGCGGCCAGCACCACCGTGCCGATGTCGACCGTCGCCTGGACCAGCACCGGTGTCATGGAGTTGCGGACGATGTGGCGGCGCAGGATGGTCCGTGCCGGGACCCCGATCGCCTCTGCCGCGGCCACGAACGGCCGCTCACGCAGAGACCGGGCCTCCGCGCGCACCAGGCGGGCGTACCAGGGCCACCACGACACGACGAGCGCCACCGCGGCGTTCTTCAGGTCGGGGCCCAGCAGGGCCACGACGACCATGGCGAGCAGCAACGGCGGGAAGGACTGGAACACCTCGGTGATCCGGGTCAGGACCTCGTCGATCCAGCCGCCGCGGTAACCGGCGATCGCCCCGAGGGGGACGCCGATCAGCGCCGCGCCCATGACGACCGAGATCGAGATCAGCAGCGCCGGCCGGGCGCCCATCAGGACCCGGCTGAGCATGTCCCGCCCCAGCTGGTCGGTGCCGAACCAGTGGGCGCCGCTGGGCGCGAGGTTGGCGGACGCCACGTCCGGCGTACCTCGTCCTTGGTCCGGGTAGGGCGCCAGCCACGGGGCGAGGGCGGCGACGACGATCAGCCCGACCACCAGCACGAGCCCGAGGAGGGCGAGGCGGTCGGCGGCCACCTTGCGCAGCAGCGAGTCACCGCCGATCGGCGTCGTGGGCGCCGCGGCCTCCGTCGCGATGGGTCCCTGGGACATGTCGATCAGCTCCGGGTCCGGGGATCGATCCTGGCCTGCAGGATGTCGACCACGAGGTTGGTGATCAGGTAGCCGGCGGCGCCGAGCAGCGTGATCGCCATGATCACGGGGTAGTCGACGGCGAGCATCGCCTGCGTGGCGTACTGACCGATGCCCGGCCAGTTGAAGACCACCTCGACGAAGAACGTGCCGGTGAGCATGTAGGCGATCGAGAGACCGATCACGGTCAGCGGCGCCGACAGCGCGTTCTTGAGGGTCAGCCGCCACAGGATGTTGGCCCGGCTCAGGCCGTAGGCCCGAGCCGTGAGGGTGAAGTCCTGCTCCAGGGCCTCCAGCATCGACGCGCGGGTCATCCGGGCGATCAGCCCCAGGGGGTAGGCCGCCAGGGTCACGGCCGGGAGCACGAGGTGCGCGGCGCCGTCTCGCAACGCCACCCAGTTGCCGGTCAGCAGGCTGTCGACCATCGCGAAGTGCGTGATCGTCTGGACGGGGTCGGAGTAGGTGAGCTCGGTGCTGAACTGGCCGGTGGCCGGCAGCACGCCCAGCTGCCCCACGAAGATGACCTGGAGCAGCAGGCCCAGCCAGAAGGCCGGCATCGAGATGCCGCCGATGCTCAGGAAGCGGATCGCGCCGTCGAGCAGCCCACCGGACCGACGCGAGGCCAGCACTCCGAGGGCGACACCGAGGACGGTGGCCAGCACCATCGCCACGGCGATCAGCTCGAGCGTGGCCGGCAGCCGACCGATCACGTCAGGCAGCACGGGCTGCTTGGAGGCGAGCGAGTCCCCGAAGTCACCGCGCACCACGTTGCCGACGTAGCTGAGGAGCTGGAGCAGGATCGGCCGGTCGAGACCGAGGTCCTGCTGGATGCGGTCCAGCGTCTCCTGCGTGGCCTTGGGGCCGGCGAAGACGACGGCGGGGTTGGAGGGCACCACACGCGCCAGCACGAAGGTGACGATGGTGATGGTCAGCATCACGGCACCCGAGGTGAGGATCCGCTTGGCGATGAACCGGGTCATGGGATCTTCCTGGTCGTGGCACGCCGTGGTGGGCGTCGCTGGCGCAGAGTCCGCGCGACGCCCACCACGGTGCGGGTCAGGCGGGCTCGAAGCCTGCGAAGAAGGCTGTGAACGGGTAGTTCTCGTTGGCGGTGGGCACCTCGAGACCTGCCGGGACCACCTGGACGGCCTGGGCGTCGTAGAGGAACACCCCCGGAGCCTCGTCGTAGAGCATCTCCATCGCCTCGGAGTACATCGACTGCGCACGATCACGGTCGGTGGCGGTGTACGTGCCCGCCTCGTCGACCAGGGCGTCGTACTTCTCGTTCTCCCAATAGCTGAGGTTGAAGAACGGGGCGTCCGAGGAGTGGAACAGCGACCACAGGTTGTCCGAGCCCGCGTCGCTGTAGGTCGGCCAGTAGTACAGGACGAAGATGTCCTGCGCCTTCGTGGGCTCGGCCTTGGCGTCCTCCCACTGCTGGTTGAACAGCTGCGCCTTGACCTCGACGTCGACGCCGACCTGCGCGAAGGCGTCCTTGATCAGCGGGACGAATCGCTTCTCCGCGGCGTTCTCGGAGGCGAAGGTCAAGGTGAGGTCGAACCCGTCGGCGTGGCCGGCGTCCGCGAGCAGCTCCCGGGCCCGGTCGAGGTCCTGGGTGTACTGCGACACGTCGGCGTCGAAGGGGAAGATGCCGTCGGGGACGGGCCCGAAGCTCTGCGTGCCGTATCCCTGCGCACCGACCTCGATGATCTCGTCGTACGGCACCGCGTAGGAGAGCGCCCGGCGCACGGCCGGGTCGTCGAGCGGCGGCCGGGTGGTGTTGAACAGGGCCACGAAGTTGAACGGCGACTTCGAGACGTTGACGTCGTAGTCGGGGTTGCCGTCGAACGACTCGATGTTCTCCAGGGGGATCTGCGTGGAGTACTTCACCTCACCGGCGGTCAGCATCTGCTGAGCAGTGACTGCGTCGGAGGTGATCGCCACGTCCACGGTCTCGTAGGTGGCGGCCTCCTCGGCGTTCCAGTAGTCGTCGTACTTCTTCAGCACCACCTTCTCGCCGGCGGTGTAGGACTCCAGCGCGTAGGGGCCGGTGCCGGCGTCGATGCCGGACTCGAAGTACTTCTCGTCCTTGGCCGCGGCGTCGAGCGCCGAGGGCGCCACGATCCACGCGCCGTAGGTGGAGGAGACGATCAGGTCGACCGGGGCGGCGTAGGACAGCTCCATCACGACCTCCGTGTCCGAGGTCGCCTCGATGGTCTCGACGGGTGCCCAGATGAAGGAGGCGCCGCCGCGCTCCTTGGCCGCCTCGAGGCTCTGCTGCACCGCGGCGGCGTCGAGCGCCTCACCGGTGTGGAAGGTGACGCCCTCGCGGATGTCGAAGGTCCAGGTGAGTCCGTCGTCGGAGGTCGTCCATGCCGTGGCCAGCGCGGGGGTGTAGTCCTCGTCGCTGCCGGCGGGGTTCTTCCAGAGCAGCGGCTCGTAGAGGTTGCCCATGTACATGGCCTCGGTCGAGAACGACGCCACCGGGTCCCAGGTCGTGACGGAGGCCGACGACGCGACGGTCAGGACGGCGGTGCTCGCCGACGTGTTCCCCGTCCCGTCCGCCGAGGTGCCACCCGAACAGGCGGCTACTGAAAGCAGGCCCACTGCCGAGATCAGGGCTGCGGCGATGCGTCGGTTCGTCAATGGAAACTCCTTGTGAGGACAACCTTGACTGCCATTCTGAGTCCTGCATCACATACAGTCCAATACTCTGGAAGACCGTTCTGGCATGCCTGGGAGGCATCATGGATCTGCGGATGATGCGGTACTTCCTCGCCATCGTGGACTGCGGCTCTGTCACCGCAGCCTCCAAGCAGCTCTTCGTCGCCCAGCCCTCGTTGTCCCGCCAGCTGCGCCGCTTCGAGAGCAGCCTGGGCGTGCAGCTGTTCAGCCGCATGGATCGTCGGCTCGTGCTGACCACAGCCGGACGTCAGTTCGTGCCGATCGCCCGAGACCTGGTGGCGCGGGCCGCGCAGGCCGAGACCATGGCGGCGGCCATCGCGGCCGGCGCCGCGCCCGACCTCGTGGTGGCAGCACCCACCACCACGATCAACGACATCGTGGCGCCCTTCATCGCCACCGGCACGCGGGTCTCGGTCGCCAACGTCATCGAGACCCAGCCTGCCGACGTCTACGGCGCGGTCACCCGCGGGGACGCCGACTTCGGGCTCGGCACCTCGGTGCCGATGCGCTCCCTGCACGCCGAGGTCCTGATCCGCGTGGACGTGTGGGCCCAGGTCCCCGAGGACCATGAGCTGGCCACCTCCGAGGCGGTGGACCTGGTCGACCTGGTCGGCTTCCCGCTGGTCCACCTCGACATCGGCCACTCCGTGCGCCGGGCGTTCGACGCCGTGGCCGCGGATCGGGGCCTGACCTACGACGCGATCGCCCAGACGCGGGCGCCGCGGCTGGGCCAGGCGCTGGCGGCGGCCGGACGTGGGGTGTGCGTGACCTCCGACGACCCGCGCTACGGGCTGTCGAAAGCGCGCGTGCTGGTGGACGGCGCACCGCTCACGGTCACCCTGTACGCCGCGTGGGACCAGGAGCACTACGCGTCGGTGGACATCGAGGAGACGATCGCCGACCTCCGGGCCTTCACCATCGCGAGGTACGGCCGGGACGAGGACACCCCGCCCGCGTGAGAGGCACGTCTCGGCCCGCAGCCCCTGACTCTGCGCACCGCGATCAGCTCACTTCTGGGTGCCTCGGCGTCGCTGCTCGACGCGGACCAGCAGCTCGCCCAGCGAGCCCAGGAACATGCCCAGGCTACCCAGCACGAACATCCAGATACCCAGGGTCTTCACACTGTCCCAGAAGAACATCACACTGCCGACGACGAACAACGCGTTGCCGGTCAGACCGAGGCCCAGGTGCAGCCACGGGAAGTCGTGCACCGCCGTTCCGATCCACCGTCGCTCCGCGGAGCGAAGGGTCGGGTCGCGTCTCTCGGTCATCGGGTCTCCTGTCTCGTGGGCGCCGCTCGCCAGGAGGCTTCGGCGGCAGGACGGTCGGCGGTGCTGGGAGCCTCCTCAGGACGTGTCGAGGGCGGTGAAGAGGCCGCCCACCGCGTCGTCGGTCCTCCGGTAGCCCTTCGCGGTCGCGTCGAGCGACTCACCGGTGAGCCGGACCGCGTCGGCTCCCGTGCGCAGGCTCCGGCCGGCCGCGGCCAGCAGCGAGGCCAGCGCGCCGGCCAGCTCAGCGGCAGCGGGCACGGGTCCGATCGAGGCTCCACTGATCCGCACGTCGTCCACGCTGCCGGCCGAGGAGTCGAGGGCGGAAGCCGGGGCCTCGAGGTCGGCAGCCGCGCGGCGGAGGGTCCCGGGCTCCACCTCGACCTCCTCGCTGAGACCGAGCTCCGAGAGCGGCGTACGCGTCATGAAGGGGTTGGCCCACAGCCCTCCCTCGTCCGGGACGCCCCAGAGCCATCCCCACGCACCGCTGCCCGGGTCGGAGAACTCCCCCGCGCCCGACTCGTAGCTGGTGACCAGCTCACCGTCGACCTCGACCACGCCCTGGGACATGTTGGGCAGCGGATAGGGCTCGCCCCGGTCCCCGGTCGCCGCGTCCTGGGCGATGAGCGAGCTCTCGTTGTGGCGGCCGCTGGACGTGCTGAACACGTAGCTGCCGTCGCGGACCACGACCCCCTGGGCGTTGTCGGGCGTGCTCACCGTGTCGACCTCGACCCAGCTGCCGCCGGGGCCGGGTTCGTAGACGTGCAGCGTGTTCTCCCCGAAGTCACCGCAGTAGAGACGTCCTTCGTGGAAGGTCGTGTAGGACCCGCCCTGGACCGGCTGCGGGGCCGCGACCTGCGTCACCGTGGAGCCCGGGGCCGCTGCGCGGATGTCCGACAGCGAGTACGTGTGGATGGTGCCGTTGTCACTGACGTAGACCCGGTCGCCGTCGACCGCCACGCCGCCGGCGTGGCTCGGGGACCCGCCGTCGACGAGCTGACCGGCGGCGTCGCGGTAGTCGCTCCCGAGCGTCACCTCCCCCACCTCCTTGCCGCTGACCTCGTCGATCACGGCCAGGCTGGAGGCACCGTCCTTGGTGTAGTACGCCTGCAGCAGGCTGCGCGTCGCCGGGTCGTAGCCGAGTCCCTGCGGGATCCAGGCCCGGTCGTCGCCGGTGGCCGCGGTGTTCGGGATCATCGGCCCGAGTCCCGAGGAGCTGCGCTCCAGCCACTCCTCGTTGCGCGCGAGTCCGCGCTCGACCCACTCCCGGGTGTCCTCGTCGAGCTCGTCGGGGTCCACCTCCTCGCCCTTCAGGACCGCGACGACAGCCGCGAGCTGCTCCTGGTAGGTGCGCCCGACCTGCACCAGGAACCCGTTGACCTGGCGGGCGAGGAGGTCCTCGAAGACGATGGGCAGCCCCGGAGCGCGGTTGCGCCAGAACGAGATGTAGTGGTCGGCGTGGTCCAGCACCGTCGCGTACGCCGCGGCCGCGGTCTCGATCGCACCCCGTGCCTGGACGAGGATCGACGCCGTGGTCGCGGCGCCCTCGGCGAGGCCCACCAGGCGAGTCCGGAAGGCCGTGGCGGCCGAACCCGTCCAGGACACCGTCTCGCCTGCGGCGTCGACGTCCTCGCGGGCCCGGTCGATGCTGCGGACCGTGGAGCGCAGGGTGTCGGCCGCCGCGTCCAGCTCTGCCGTCTCGCCGGAGACGAGGCGCCGGTACTCGATCTCGGGGTCGATCACGGCCGCTCCCCGGCCTGGAAGACGATGCCGCTCACGTGCGAGGCTCCGAGCGGGAACACCACGCGCTTCCCGGCCGTGGCCTCGACGACGTCGCAGGCACCCGACGGCACCACGCAGCTGAGCAGCGCCGTGCGGTCGCGCGGGTCGATCCGAGCACCGCGTCCCGGGCCCTCCACAGCCGTGCCGAGGACCGTCCGGTCGTCGAGCCACCGGTCGAGCACCCACCGGTCGGTGCCGGCCATGGGCACCAGCATCGTGCCGTCGGCAGCGACCAGCCGGTGACGCAGCCGCCGGCCGGGCACGACGGTCCACCGGCCGTCCGGACTCTCGACGGCGTCCTGGGCGGCCGGCGGGGTCGGCGGCTCCTCGCCCTCGGGCAGCTCCGAGCCCTCCCCCGTGGCCAGGTCGTAGGCGAGCACACCGGTCGCGGCCTCGACGTACGTCGTGTCGTCGGTCATCGCGGCCACGTCGAGCTCGACGTCCTCGTAGAGCGCCGTCAGGTCGTCGTCGCCGGGGTCACCCATGGCCTCGGCGGAGCGGACGACCTCGTCGCCGGTCGCCAGGTCGACGACCACGGTCTCGGCGACCGGCGTCCCGTAACGGTCCTCCTCGCCCGACCCGAGGTCGATCCCGGCCAGGTGGCGACCGTCCGGTGAGGCCCGCAACGAGCGGGTCATCCACACGAGCCCGGTGTCGGTGACCGTCCCGTCCGGGGACGCGAGACGCACCTCCGCCTCGTCGGTGCCGACCTGGCCCACCTCGTCCTCTGAGCCGGCCGGGAAGAAGAACACCCCGGCCCCCGCGACGACGTACCCCCGGACCGGAGCGCCGAGGTCGACGGTGGTCCCGTCGGCGAGGTGCACGACCTGGTCGGCGGCCCACACCAGGCCGTCAGTCTCGACCGGGCCGCTGCTGCCGGCCGGCACCGTCGAGGGAGCACCGGTCCGGGTCGGGCCGTCGGCACAGCCCGTCGCGAGCAGCGCGAGAGCCACGCCCACCACCCAACGCCGAGACCGCATGGGCTGACGGTGCCCCTCGACGTGCGCCGACAAACCCCACCGCGAGCCGCGCGCGCTCACCAGGGCGAGGCGGCGTAGTCCTTGAGGAAGACACCGTGCACGTCCTCGCCGGCCTCACCGCGCACGATCGGGTCATAGACCCGCGCGGCTCCGTCGACCAGGTCCAGCGGCGCCTTGAACCCCTCACTCGCCAGCCGCACCTTCGTCTGGTGCGGCCGTTCGTCGGTGATCCATCCGGTGTCGACCGCGGTCATCAAGATGCCGTCGGACTCGAGCATCTCCCCCGCGCTGGTGCGGGTGAGCATGTTCAGGGCGGCCTTGGACATGTTGGTGTGCGGGTGACCGGGACCCTTGTACCGCCTGCCGAACTGACCCTCCATCGCGGAGACGTTCACGACGTAGGTCCGCCGCGCGGACGACGCGGCGAGGGCGGCGCGCAGGCGGCTGATCAGGATGAAGGGAGCCGTCTGGTTGCACAGCTGCACCTCGAGCAGCTCGAGCTCACTCACCTCTCCTATCCCCTGCACCCACGAGTTCGTGTCGACGACGTCGGGGACCAGGCCACCGGCGTCGATCCGGTCCAGGTCTGCGGACCCTGCGGTCAGGGCCACCGCTGCCAACCGGTCGGCGCTCGATGCCTGCCCGCCGCCCTCGCCCTCGATCTCCAGCACGGGATGGGCGTCCACCGACCCGACCAGCGCCGCCGGGTGCAGGTCACTGGCATGCCCGAAGCTGGCCAGCTCGGGGCCTCCGTTCTGGTGCTGCAGAGCCGGCGGCAGCGGCTCCTGCTCGGCTCTGGCCAGAGGTGCGTAGGCGCCGGGCAGGCGCCGGACCGTCTGGGCGGCGTTGTTGACCAGGATGTCGAGAGGACCCCGGCCACGGACGTCGTCGGTGAGGGCGATCACCTGGGCCGGGTCGCGCAGGTCGATGCCCACCACCCGCAGGCGGTGCAGCCAGTCGCCGCTGTCGGGCAGCTGGGCGAAGCGGCGTACGGCGTCGTGGGGGAAGCGGGTGGTGATGGTCAGGTCGGCGCCGTCGCGCAGGAGGCGCAGGGCGATGTACATCCCGATCTTGGCCCGACCGCCCGTCAGCAGTGCGCTCCGCCCGCTGAGGTCGGTGCGGGCATCGCGCTTGGCGTGGCTGACGGCAGCGCAGTCGGGGCACAGCTGGTGGTAGAACGCGTCGACGTCGACGTACTTCTGCTTGCACATGTAGCAGGAGCGCGCGACGAGGAGCCGCCCTGCCGTCGCGCCCCGAGCCGTCGAGGTCAGCGGCAGCCCCGCGGTCTCGTCGTCGATCCGAGACGCTGAGCCGGTCGCCGTCAGCTCGACGACGGCCCGATCGGCGGCTGAGACGCTGCGTTTCCGGGAGCGGCGGCGCTCGACCTTGGCGGCCTTGAAGAAGCCCGCCGAGGCCCGGCGCAGCGCGACGAAGGCCGGATCGGCCTGGTCGAGCTCACCGGCCTCCCGCAGGACGCGCAGGGCCACCTCGAGCTCGTCCTCGTTCACCCCGCAAGTATCGCGGTCGTCCTCGCGCGTCCTGACACCGCCCAGCCCGCCGGGCCGCCGTTCGCCTCTCACCGTGGACGAGTGCTCAGGATGTCGGCTCGTAGGTCTCGCCGCTGCCGTCGACGTACTGGTTGTCGTGCTTGACCAGCACGTTGTCAGCGGTGAAGGCGCCCTCCGAGTCGAGCGTGCCCTCGACGATCGCTCCCTGGCCCTCTCGGAACACCCCGGGCGCCCTGCCCTCGTAGGTGACCGCGACGTCGTACGCACCGTCGGTCAGCACGAACTGCAGGGTGCCGGAGTCGCGCGACACCGAGCCCTCCGCGACGAGACCACCGAGGCGCACCCGCTGGTCGTCGCCCGCGCCGACGTCGATCTCGCTCGGCGTGCGGTAGTACACGAGGTTGTCCTGCAGCCCCGTCGCACCCAGCACCCCGAGGACGCCCGCCGCGGCGACGCCGACGACGGCGAGTCGGGCACGCGGGGTGCTCAGCACGGACCTCATCTCGTGCGCCTCGATGCGCTCAGCAGCCACAGCACGAAGGCGCCCCAGAACACCACTGTCAGGACGTAGCCGGCGACGGCGTAGCTCATGGTCGGCTCCTCTCCGGGTCAGTCGTGACGACCACGATCTCGGGGTGGTCGGCTGCTGCCTCCTCGTCGACGGCGACCTCGACCGACCGGTCGGCGGCGAGGGAGGTGAGCAGGCGGGTCCGTCGCACGAGCACCCACGCCCACAGCAACGTGAAGGCGACGATCGCCACGAGCAGGGTCGACAGCATCACCGGCGGGATCGCACCGTCAGGCCCACCCGGCCGCAGGACGCTGGGGGGTTGGTGCAGCGTGCGCCACCACACGACCGAGAAGTGCACGAGCGGGACGTTGACCACGGCGAGGACACCGACCACGGCCGCCCTCCGGGCGTTGACGTCGGGGTCGGTGCTCAGGCCGCGCACCCCGAGGTAACCGATGTAGACCAGCAGCAGGATGGCCGTGGTGACCAGTCGCGGGTCCCAGGTCCACCACGTTCCCCAGGTCGGGTACGCCCACAGGCTCCCGAGCACGATCGCCAGGGCGGTCAGCCCGACCCCCAGCTCCGCCGCCGCCTGCGCGACGCGGTCGTACCTGAGGTCGCGCTTGACCACGTAGGCGAGGCTGGCCACGGCCACCACGGCGAAGGACAGGTAGGCGGTCCAGGCGGCCGGCACGTGGACGTACATCAGCCGCTGCGCGTCGCCCTGGTAGGCGTCCGGGGGCGCCACGGCGAGCGCGAGGACGAGCGCGACGAGCGCGGCTCCCGCGGCCAGCAGACCGAGGACGCGGTCAAGGGGGTGCAGCGTCATCATTCCTCCAAGAGGGCGGGATGCACCGCCCAGACGGTCACCAGCACGAGCAGATCGTAGGCGAGGAGCAGGACGGTCCAGGGGGTGTGGTCCTGACCCGGGGTCCCCATCGTCACCCCGGCCAGGAGGACGGGGAGGGCCAGCGGCAGCAGGAGCACGGCCAGCAGCCCCGTCCGGCGCCGCGCACCCACCAGCAGGGCGCCGAACGCGACGGTCAGGGCGGCGAGCCCGAGGGTGCCCATGGGGCCGGCGACCAGTCCGGGCCACGGCATCGGCGCCGGGAACATGATCGTCACGAGGACCGCCGCGACGGCCCACGTCGCGAGGTAGTGCAGCCACAGCCCCCCGACCTTGCCCGCCACCAGCGCGAGAGGCGGGGCCAGGCCCCGCAAGGTGTCCCAGGCCCCCTCGTCGCGCTCGACCGCAGCCACGCTGCGGGCGAGCGCCGGGGCGGCGAACAGGACGACCAGCCACGTGACTCCGGGACCCACGCTCTGCAGCACCTCGCGGGAGGGCCCCATCGCCAGCCCGGCCAGCAGCACCGCCGCGAGCACGAACGGGAGGACCGTGGTGGTGGCCTCGCGTCCCGAGGCCTCCAGACGCAGCTCGCGGCGCACGAGGATCAGGGCCGTCCTCATGCCGGGAGCGCCTCGGTCCGACCGTCCGGGAGCACCGGAGCAGCCACGACACCACCGTCGAGGTGGAGGCGGGCGTCCACCCGCCACCTGAGCGCCACGGGGTCGTGCGAGGCGACGAGCACCGCGCTCCCCCGGCTCGCGAGGACGGCGATCGTGGCGGCGACCAGGTCCGAGCCGTCCGAGTCGAGGTGGGCCGTGGGCTCGTCGAGGCAGACCACCGGCACCGGGCAGGCGAGCGCGACCGCCAGGCTCACGCGGGCCCGCTGCCCGGAGGAGAAGGTCCCCACTGCCCGGGCGGCGACGGCACCGAGGCCTACCGCGTCGAGCGCCGCGGCTGCCGCCTCCTCGGCGTCACCCCGCGAGGCGCCGGAGAGCCGGGCCGCGGTCTCCACCGCCGATCGAGGCGACTCCACCGCTCGGGCGCCCTGACCCGAGAGCAGGTACAGGGCGCGGCCCGAGGCCTCCCTGGTCCCCGAGCTGGGTCGGAGCAGCCCGGCGGCCAGCCGCAGCAGCGTGCTCTTGCCCGAACCGTTGTGCCCGGTGACGAGGCTGACGGTCCCGGGATGCAGGGTCAGGCTCACGGGCGACAGAGCGAGGGCGTCGTCGTACCGCCTGCTCGTCGCCCGGAGCCTGAGCACCGGCTCCCGCGCCGGTCGGACCGGGCTGACCACTCTCAGTCGCCCGTGGCCGTGGGGCCGGTCGGATCCGACCACGTCTGCTTGCTGGTGCCGGCGATCTCCCCCACCGGCACGGTGTAGTACTTCTGCAGGTAGGAGGTGATCTGCTCGGCTGTCGTGTCGTCGATCGGTGCCCCGTAGGACTCCCGCATCTTCTCCACCTCGCTGGCCCACACCTCGGCGGTGAAGCCAGAGTGGCGCACGATCGGGGCCAAGGAGTGGCACGCGGTGCAGTAGGCCTCGACGAGGCCGCTGTGCTCCGCCACCACCAGCGAGAGCTCCTCCGCCTGGGGGTACTGCCCCACACCGCCCTGGCCCGACGAGACCACCGGTGCGGGCTCGTCGCGCGTCACGGCGTAGACCCCCACCGACGTGGCGGCGGCCAGGGCCACCACCGCTGGGATCTTCCATCCACCGGGGACACTCATGCTCACACCACCTCGTAGACGCCGGCGAAGTTCTTGGCCGCGGTCTCCTTGCGGGCCCCGGTCTCCATCACGTCCGGAGCGGGGTCGGTCGGCTGGACCTCGCCCTCGGCGTTGGTCGCGCGGCACAGCACCCGGTTCTCGCCGGTCCTGTCGAACCCGACGGTCGCGTGCCACACCCGCCAGGTGTACTTGCCGTAGGACTTCTCCAGCTCCGCCGGCTCCCAGGTCCGCCCCTCGTCCTGGCTGACCTCCACCTTCGTGATGCCGGCTCCCTTGTCGTAGGCGACCCCGGTCAGCTCGACCTCGCGACCGACCGGGATCTGGGTGCCGTCGGTGGGGGTCACGATGAGCGAGAACGGCAGGAGCTCGTTGGGCGTGATCTCCCGCCCGGACCACTCCATCTCGTTGGGGGTGGTCCGGATGTCGATCTCGACCAGCTGCTTGGTCCAGGTGGGGGCCCACGTGCCGGGGAAGACCAACCGAACCGGGTAACCGTTCCAGAACGGGATGTCCTCCCCGTTCATCTGGGTCGCGACCAGCGGCTCGTACTCCCGGATGGTCTCGAGCAGGTAGGAGCGCCAGTACTGGGGCTTGGCCAGGCTGATCACCCGGCCGCCACCGAAGGAGACGTGCAACGCGCTGCTCTTGACACCGACCTCGTCGAGCAGGTCGTTGAGCGGCACACCGGTCCACTCGGCGCAGGACAGATCACCCTTGGTCCACGGCATGCCGGGGATCATGGGGTGGTGCAGGCCGCGCCCCTCACCGCTGCAGACACCCACGGCGCCGATCGTCTGGGACGCGCGGCGCTTCAGCTCGTCGAGGGTGAGGGTGATCTCGTTGTCCGCGGCGTCGCCGCCGATCTTGAGCCGGTAGTTCTCCGGCGTCAGCTGCAGGACGGAGGCCTCGCGGTAGCGGACGTAGTAGTACTCGTTGTCCGTGTAGGGGTAGTTCTGCTGACCGATCAGGTGCTCGGCCGGGGTCTCGTAGTTGGGCGGTCGGTCGTAGACCTGGCCCATCGGGGCCTTGCCCGGCAGCGCGACCAGCGGGAAGGGCGTGCCCGTCGCCAGCTTCAGGTCCGCGGCCCGCAGCACCGCCTCGGAGGCGGCCGACTGCTCGCCGAGCAGCCCCATGCCGGTCTTGGCCAGCACCGCACCCGCGGGCACGCTGAGGGCCCCCAGGAGGAACTTTCGTCTGTCCACTCTCATCACCTCTCAGAAGATCGCGCAGGCTGCTTGGATCGTGCTCCCGGCACCGTGGCCGGGTCGTAGCGGTAGGCGGACGCGGCGCCGGGGATGGCCTCGGGTCCGGCGAAGGCGCGGACGTACTCGACGAGCCGCTCGATCTCGGCGTCGCTCAGCAGCGCCCGGAAGGCCGGCATCGCGGTCCCCGCTCGCCCCAGGCGCACGGCCTTCGCGAGCTTCTCGTCGGTCTGTCCCGCCATCCACGTGGGGTTGCGGAACGACTGCGGTGCCGGCTCGAGGCGTGCGGCGGCCACGCCGCGGCCGTCGCCATCGACACCGTGGCAGGAGGCGCAGTAGGCGCGGTAGCTCTCCTGGGCCCAGCCGCTGAGCGGGTTGGGACGCTGCTCGACGTCGGCGAGCTCGCGCAGGTAGGCGACCACGGAGTCGACCTCCCGGGCATCGAGCTCGTCGTAGAAGGAGGGCATCGACGTGCCGGGGATGCCCTCGACGATGACGTCGTGCAGCTGCTGGTCCCCCTTGCCCGACAACCAGTCCCCGTCCGCGAGGGCACGCGGCTGGGTGCCGAAGGACTTGGCTGCCTGACCGTCTCCGGCGCCGAACTCGCCGTGGCAGCCGGCGCACTGGGCGGCGAAGACCTCCTTGCCCTGGCTGCGCAGCACCTCGTCGACCTGCGGCTGGTCCAGCGCCACCTTCGGCGAGAAGCCGCGGATGTAGGCGGTGACCGCCCACATGTCCTTCTCGGAGAGCCGACCGGCGAAGGCGGGCATCGGGGTGCCGGGGACACCACGCAGGATCGAGGTGAAGAAGACGCCGTCGGACTGGGTCTGCATCCAGGAGGTGTCGGTGAAGTCGCGGGCGGGCGTCGACAACGTCGGCGCCCACGGACCCTCGCCGTTGCCGACGCCGCCGTGGCAGGCGAAGCAGTTGGCGGCGTAGACCTCAGCGCCGTGCTGGGTGAGTGCGGCGTAGGCCTCCGGCTCGGGAGCCCAGGCCTCGTCGAAGGCCGCCGGGGCCGCCTGACCCTCGTCGGTGCTCACGTCGGCGGCGCTGATGTCGTCGCTCCCCCGCTGGTCGAGCAGGTAGTACACGCCGGTCGCCGCGCCGGCCGCCAGGAGGACGGCCAGCACACCTGTGGCGATGCTCGTCCTCATTCCTGGTCTCCTTCGTCCTCGGCCCGTCGTCCGCCCCACCGCTCCCGGTCCCGGCGGACCATGTCGTCGGCGGGACGTTGGAGGACCGCCCGCACCCTGGGGCTGGCGAGGCCGGCCACGATGAAGGCGCTCAACATCACTACACCTACCCAGAACAGGACGGTCAACACCGAGTCACTCATGTTCGTCCGTCCCTCCGTGGCTCGTGCCCGCGTGGCCGTTCATGGCGTTCCGGCCGCGCTCGGTCTGGGGGCCCGACTCCGAGATGTCGCGCCCCAGGTAGTTCAGGTAGGCCACGAGCGCCTCGGCGTCCTCGTCAGGGACGATCGTGCCGTCGACGGCCTCGGAGAACATCCACGGGTAGCCCGGCATGATCGACTGCGGCACGGTGCTGCGCGGGTCGTAGAGGTGCGCGTAGTGCCAGCCGTCCGAGCGGGCTCCGGACTCGCGCGACAGGTCCGGCCCGATCCGGCGGGTGCCCCACTGCTGGGGGTACTGGTCCTGGTACTCCCATGCCTCCGCCGGCGGGCCGAAGCGGCGTACGTCGGAGGGGGTGTCCCGGACGAACGTGGTGTGGCAGTAGGCGCAGCCCTCGCGCTTGTAGACCGTGAAGCCCTGCTCCTCCTGCGCCGTCATCGCGGTGAACTCCTCGGGTGTGCTCCGGGTGACCTCGCCGCGCAGGCTGATCAGGGGCAGCACCCCGAGGGCCACGAATGAGAACACCAGGGAGCCGACCCCGCCCAGGAGCATGATCGTCTCGCCCCGCTCGAGGAAGCGGACCCAGCGCGGGTCGTGGTCGCTCCCGGGATCGACCGCCTTCGCCCCGACCTCCGGGGCCGCGGGATCGGGGCCGTCGTGCTCGTGGTTCATCGGCTTGCTCCTGCGTCTTCTCGGTCGACGCCGCGACCGGGCTGCCCCGGTCCGTCGACAGGGGTCTTGTAGAGCGACACGATCAGCAGCACGAAGGCCGCGAACAGTGCGGTGCCGCTCAGCGAGCGCACCAACCAGCCGGTCTCCGACACCACGACGCTCTCGATCCAGGGCGCCCCGCTCGTCCAGGCGTCGGCCTGCTGCAGCCCGACGATCGTCAGGTACACGACCATCGTGACCAGACCGATGGTGGCCACCCAGTACGCCAGGTTGGCCACCCGGCGGTTGACGGTGCGACCACTCACGTTCGGCCACGCGTGCAGGAGGCCCCCGATGATGATGAAGCTCGCGAACCCGGCCATGGCCAGGTGCGAGTGGGCGATCACCCAGTCGCTGAAGTGGATCTGCTCCTGGACCCGCATCGAGGCCTGGAAGGCGCCCTGCAGCGAGACCAGCAGGTAGAAGACGATGCCGGTCCAGACGAACCGCAGCGGGACGTCCCAGAAGGCCAGGTAGCCGTTGCCGCGGAGGCTGGCCAGCAGGTTCGTGACCACGACCACCACCCCGATCCCCATGAAGACCGACGCCATGATGGCGACCTTCTGGGCGCCCATCGGGATCGGGGAGTAGACGTAGTGGTGGATGCCGTTGAGGGGGTAGAAGAACACGAGGCTCCAGAACCCCACCATGGACATGAAGTGGCTGAAGATCGGCCGACCGGTCGTCGCCGGGATGACGTAGTAGGCGATGGCCAGGGTCAGCGGGGTGACCAGGAGCCCCACCGCATCGTGGATCCACAGCCCCGAGATCACCGCGCCCATGGCTCCGGGGGTGAGGTACTCGGGGAAGAACTGGCCGATGACGAAGGCCGCCGGGGTGAAGGTCAGCGCCAGCGTCGTGTACCAGCTCGACACGTAGAGGCGACCCCGCGGCTTGCGGAGGTAGGGGTGGAGGAACTGCACGCCGACGGCGAGGAAAGCGAGCACCGTGACCACGTCGACGACCACCGGGAACTCGCCCCACTCGACCGACTGGCTGTAGCCGAGGAGCACGAAGGTCCAGCCGAGGGCGACGATGCCGATGTTCCAGACGTAGAAGATCACCCAGCCCAGGGTGCGGCTGCGGACCGGGCGCCCGGACAGGGTCGGCACCGCGTAGTAGGCGAAGGCGAGGAACCCGTTCATCAACCAGGCGTAGAGGATGCCCTGCACGTGGGCGAAGCGCATCCGCCCCCAGCTGCCCACCTCGGTGTCTCCCAGGAACTCCGGAGCCGAGAACTTCGTCGCCACGATGAGCCCGAAGGTCGCGGCGAACAGCAGCCCGACCAGGCCGGTGACGGTGTGTGCGCGCACCAGGTCGTGGTGGATCGGCGCATGCTCCGAAGCCTCGGGCGGCAGGTCGATGCCGGTCACCGGCTCGTGCGCGGCGACCCGCTTCTCCGCTGTCTCGTCGATCTCGCGTGGAGCGGTCGTCATCGGGTCACCGCCCACCAGGTCGCGGGTCCGCCGAGCATGAAGACCAGGACGAGGAAGAGCCACACGGTGGTCGCCGACGGTGGCCACGGGTACTGGTCCTCGCTCGCCTCGGTCCTCGCCCGTGGGCCCGGGGGGCCGGGTCGGGTCTCGTCTGCCTCTGTCGTCATCCCGAGCTTCCTTCTCCTGTGGGGGGCGTCTCATCGAGAACGTCGATCTCGTCGGCCATGCCCTGCGACCGGTGTCCTGGCAGCGTGCAGAGCAGGAGCGCCGCCCCCTGCGCGCCCGTCAGGTCCGCACGCAACGTCTGGGACTCGCCGGGCTTCAGCACCGCGGTCGCCGCCAGCACCTGGTCCCCCACGAGCACCTGCATGTCGTGGGGCGTGGAACCCGCGTTGGTCACCTCCAGCACGACCGGTCCTGCGACGAGGGCCTCCGCGGAGGACGTGAAGCCCCACTCGACGAGCCCGATCCGTGCCTCGGAGGCCGGCGGGCCGGCACTGCTGATGGCCGACTCGGAGGGGGTGCAGGCGCCCACGACGACCGCCAGCGCCGCGGCCGCGCTGCTGGCGACGAGCCTGCGCCGGCTCACGACCCCTCCTCCAGCAGTCGGTGCACCAGCGGGACGCCGGGGTGGTCGGCGGGAGCCAGTCGGAGGAAGGACCGAAGCGCCCTGGTCGCGCCGGCGTCGTCGGCGGACCTGGCACCGAGTCCCCGCAGCATCAGCGCGTCGACGTTGCGAGGCTCGCGGTCCAATGCTGCCTCGGCCTGCTCACGGGTGACGTCCAGCCGGCCGGCCTGGAGCGCGGCCGAGGCCAGTGCCAGTCGAGCCCGGACGTCGTCGGGGTCCGCGTCGACGGTTGCCCGCAGCCCCTCGATGTCAGCGGCCTCCACGCCGCCGCTCTGGTCCGCGTCGTCCTGCACGGCTGTCTGGGTGCCGAGCGGCGCGACGTTGCCCGTGGCCAGCTCGCCCTCACCCCGTCCGTCGAGGTTGGTCGCGACGAGCACCGCCAGCGAGGCCGCGAGCAGCCCGCCCACGCCCACCCACCGCAGCGTCTGGGGGACGCGGTCGCGCCGCCGGCGGACGAGTGAGGTCACGACGAGCAGACCGACCAGGACCGCCGCCCCCGGGACGGCCCAGACGACCCAGCCGATCCCGCCGGCGCGAGGGGCGAGCAGCACCCAGCCGCTGTAGCGGTCGACGAAGTACTGCGTGATCTCCTCGTTGCTCTCCCCCGCGGCCACCTGCTCGTCGATGATGTCGCGCATGCTCCGGGCAAGGGGGGAGCCGGAGTCTGCGACCGACAGTCCCTGGCAGGTGGGGCAGCGCAGCGAGGCTGCGACAGCCTGGGCACGCTCGGCGTCGCTGACCGGGCCGTCCGTGCCTGCGGACCGGACCAGGCCGGCGACGGCCAGCGCGACGAGGACACCCACCACCGCGGCTGCGGTCAGTGCTCGTCGAGCAGGGGGACGACGTGCTGCTCGATCCATGCGGGGGTCACCTCCCCCACCTGGCGGGCACGCACGGTGCCGGTCTCGTCGATGACGAAGGTCTCGGGGACGCCGAACGTCCCCCAGTCGACGGCGTGGCGCCCGTCGCGGTCCAGGACGCTCGGGTAGGCCTCGCCGCCCATCTCGCGCAGGAACGCGCGAGCCTTCTCCGGGGTGTCCTGGGTGTTGATCCCCACGACGGTGAGCCCGCGCGACCCCAGGCCCTCGGCGGCCGCGGCGAGCACGGGGTGCTCCGCCCTGCAGGGCGCGCACCAGGACGCCCAGACGTTGACCAGCACCACCTCGGTGCGGTGCTCGTCGAGGTCGTACGTGCCGCCGTCGAGGGTGGGGCCAGCGAGGTCGGGAGCGGGTTGGGCGACGAAGTTCGACGGGACCACCGACGGGTCACGGCCGAATCCGTCGGACAGGACCGACACCACGGCCGCGATGCCGAGCACGGCGGCCGCCAGCACCAGCCAGCGCCTCATCGGACCTCACCCGCCCAGGAGTGGTCGGGCAGGCCTCCGGAGTCGGTGGACGCGAGAGGGACCGGGGCACCGTTCCGCCCTGCCCGCCGGCGGCCCGGCCACATCGCCAGGAGGGCCCCGCCGACCATGACGCCACCGCCGACCCAGAGCCAGAGCACCATCGGGGTCACCGTGGCCCGCACGACGGCGCCCGAGGCGTCCGCCGAGACAGCGGACACGGTGAGGTAGACGTCCTCGGTGACACCGGTGCGGACCGAGGGCCGACCGATCGCCTCGCTCATCGTCGGGTAGAACCGCAGCATCGGCTCCCAGGTGCCGAGGTCCGCGCCGTCCCGGGTGAGCTCGGTCCGCGCGGCGACCTGCATGAAGCGCGAGGTGCGTTCCCGGTCCACACCGGCCAGCGTCACCGTGTACCCCCCGACCTCCACGCTCTCTCCGACGTCGAGGGAGCGTTCCTCCGACACGGAGTAGGACGACGAGCCAGCGATCGCCACCGCCACGACGACCACCCCGGCGTGGGTGAGCAGGCCGCCGTACCGGCGCCTGTTGCCGGTGACCGCGCGGCCGGCGGCACCCAGCCAGGCGTCGGTGTCCCGCTTCGCTGCGCGCACCCCGCGGGCGAGCTCGGCCACGACGGCGGAGAGCGCGAAGGCGGCCACCCCGAACGTCACCAGCGTGAGCGGGTGCGGAAGCCCCGACAGGCCCAGGCCCGCCACCACTCCCAGGCCGATCACGAGAGGCAGCCGCAGCCGGCTGAAGTCCGCGGTCTCGGCGTCGCGTCCCCAGGGCAGCATCGGCCCCACGCCCATGAGCAGCACGAGGAGCAGCGCGAGCGGGACCGCCATGCGGTTGAAGTACGGCGCCCCCACGCTCACCCGATCGCCGTTCAGGGCCTCGACGAGCAACGGGAAGGTCGTCCCGAAGAGGACGGTCACCGCCAGGGCCACGAAGAGCACGTTGTTGACCAGGAAGCCGGCCTCGCGAGAGGCCATGCTCTCGATCCGCTCCACGGCGCCGAGCCTGTTCGCGCGCCACACGAAGAGGCCGGTCATGGCCAGCAGGACGAACACGATGTATCCGAGGAGCACCGGGCCGAGGGGCGACTGGGTGAAGGCGTGGACGCTGGCGATGACCCCGCTGCGGGTGATGAAGGTGCCGATGAGCACCAGGAGGAACGTCGACGCGGCCAGGCTGAGGTTCCAGGCGCGCAGGATCGAGCGGCGCTGCTGCACCATCACCGAGTGGATCAGCGCCGTGGCGGTGAACCAGGGCAGGATCGACGCGTTCTCGACCGGGTCCCACGCCCAGTAGCCTCCCCAGCCGAGCACCTCGTAGGACCACCACGCGCCGAGCAGGATGCCCGCGGTGAGCGAGGCCCACGCGAGCAGCAGCCAGACCCGGGTCGCGGCGAGCCACTCGCGTCCGGTCTCCCCGGTCACGAGCGCCGCCACCGCGTAGGCGAAGGGCACCGTGAGCCCGACGTAGCCCACGTAGAGCAGCGGTGGGTGGATCCCCATGAGCGGGTGGTCCTGCAGCAGCGGGTTCGGACCGGGCCCGTTCTCCGGGACCGGCGACATCCGGGCGAAGGCGTTCTCCGCGACCAGGGCGAGCCCGAAGAAGAAGACGGCGACCGACATCAACGTCGCCATCGCGGCGGGGTGCAGGTCCCGGGCTCTCGCCGGGACGCGGTACATCATGACCACGGCGAAGACGGCGAGCACGAGGAGCCAGAGGAACAGCGATCCCTCGAGAGCGGCCCAGAGGCTGATCACCCGGTAGTAGGTCGGGACCTCGAGGGCGCTGTTCTCGGCGACGTACCGGACGCTGAAGTCGTGGGTCACCAGCGCCCACTCCATGAGCACCACGACCCCGACGGAGGCGACGAGGGAGGCCCAGGTCAGCAGGCGCGCCGCGGCCCTCAGGTGCGGGCGGCGCGACGAGGCCGCCCAGAGCCCGGTGGCCACCAGGCTCATCCCGAAGCCGGCTGCCAGGAACATGGGACCGAGCGTGCTGATCACGTTCCGAGACCCCCTAATGAGCTTCCACGGCGTTCGTCGAACCGGCTGGTGCACACGAGCGCGCGCAACTTACCTCCGTTATTCCAGATATTTCAAGAGTTCACCCCGCCCTGGCCGAAACCCGCCCGGGGGATCGGCCGGCCGGCGCCTGCGTGGCCGCGTCGGAGGATGCGTAGGGTCGCCGTGTGAAGCACCCCGGCGCGCGGCGCACGAGGACGACGAGACGCCGGCACGACCGTGGCGGCCCGCGGCCTCCCATTCCCAGCGAGATCTGGGTGCTGATCGGCGCGGCCTTCGTGATCGCGATCGGCTTCGGGCTGATCGCCCCGGTGCTGCCGGCGTACGCCCGCACCTTCGATGTGGGTGTCGCGGCGGCGTCGGTCGTGGTCTCGGCGTTCGCCTTCTTCCGGCTGGTCTTCGCCCCCGCCGGCGGCGCCCTCGTCGCCAGGCTGGGCGAGCGCCCGGTCTACCTCACCGGCCTGCTGGTGGTGGCCGCCTCCTCGCTGGCGACCGCCTTCGCGCAGTCCTACTGGCAGCTGCTGGTCTTCCGCGGGCTGGGTGGACTCGGGTCCACGATGTTCACGGTCTCGGCGATGGCGCTGCTGGTGCGGCTGGCCCCGCCCAGCATCCGGGGCGGGTGTCGTCGGCGTACGCCAGCGCCTTCCTCGTCGGCGGCATGCTCGGCCCGGTGCTGGGTGGGCTGCTGGCCTCCTTCGGGCTGCGGCTGCCGTTCGTCGTGTACGCCGCCGCGCTCGTGCTGGCCACGCTCGTGGTCGCCACCCGGCTCAGCGGGGCCCGGTTGCGGCCGACGGACGACCGGCCCCAGCAGCCGCCGATGCTGGTGCGCGAGGCCCTGGCCCACCCCGCCTACCGGGCGGCGCTGGCCTCGGGCTTCGCCAACGGCTGGTGCAACTTCGGGGTCCGGGTGGCGGTGCTGCCGCAGTTCGCGCTCACCGTCCTCGACCGGCCCTGGGTCGCGGGCGTGGCCCTGGCCGTCGCGGCCGGCGGCACCGCTGCCACCCTCCAGGTCGCGGGGCGGCTGGCCGACTCGGTCGGCCGCCGGCCGCTCGTGGTCGTCGGCCTGGCCGTGACCGCGCTGGGGTTCGGCCTCCTCGGTCTGGCCGGCGACCTGTGGATCCTGCTCGTGCTCTCCGCGGTGTCCGGTCTGGGCGCGGGGCTCGTCAACCCCGGCCAGCAGGCCACGGTCGCCGACGTGGTCGGCTCCGAGCGGGGCGGCGGCAGCGTGCTCGCCGCGTTCCAGATGGCCCAGGACTCCGGGGCCATCGTCGGGCCCATCCTGGTCGGCGTGATCGCCGACCAGGCGGGCTTCGGGTGGGCGTTCGTGGCCACCGCCCTGGTCAGCCTGCTGGCCCTGCTCCCCTGGCTGCGAGCCCCCGAGACGCTCCCCGACACGGACGACCCATCAGTCGCCAGGACCGCGGCCGGCTGATCACCCCAGGGTCGTTGGGCCCTACCCCGGCCCGCCCGTCCCCTCTTGACTGGAGGTCAGGGTCGGTCGGGGCACGGATGCGCCGCGTCCACGATCGCCGGCCCGTCGAGACCGAGGAGTGCTCATGCCTGATCCCGTCGTCGTCGTCGGTGTGGACGGCTCCGGCCGAAGCCTCCGAGCGCTCCTGTGGGCCGCGCAGGAGGCGACCTTGCGGGGGTCTTCCCTCCGCATCGTGCACACGCTGCCGCGCTACGAGTTCGACATACCGCTGTTCCCACCGGGGCGCCTGGAGGAGGCGACGGCCCGGGGCCACGAGATCATGGCCGAAGCCCTGTCGATGGTGCAGCTGGCTCACCCCGATCTCCACATCTCGACGGACCTGCCGATGCGGTCCCCGGCCGCCGCCATGATCGATGAGTCCGAGGACGCGCAGGTGATCGCGCTCGGCGCCAAGGGCGAGGACATCGGCAACCTCCTGCTGGGCTCCACGGTGCTCCAGGTCGTCGGTCACGCCCACTGTCCTGTCGTGGTGGTCTGCCACGTCACGGCCGGCCACCACCGCATCTCCGTCGGCACCGACGGCTCGCCGGACTCCACCGCTGCGTTGGCCCACGCCTTCGAGGAGGCTGAGCTGCGCGGGGCCCAGGTGGTGGTCATCAGCGCTCTCGGCCTGCCCCAGGGCTGGCCCACCCACCTGTTGCGCCCGTTGCCGCCGGACGACGACGAGGTCGCGCGACGTCGCCAGGAGGTCGAGGAGCAGGTCGCCCCCTTCCGCGAAGAGCACCCCACCGTCGACGTGCGGCTGGACGTGCACCGGCTGGCGCCGCTGCACACCCTCGCCGACGCCTCCCACCGCTCCGACCTCCTGGTAGTGGGCTCGCGCGGCCGCGGCGGCTTCCACGGGCTCGCGGTCGGCTCGGTGACCCACAAGATGCTGCACCTGACGGGCTGCCCCATCGCGGTCGTGCGCAGCCGGGCCCAGCGGTGACCTCCCGCCCTCCGGGTGTGGGCAGCCTCGACGCACGTGGCTATACACGTACTGACGGTGTCGACCGGCGCCGCCTGATCGGGCCGCAGGGCCCTGATGTGCAAGGGAGACGACATGAGCCAGTCTGAGACCGAGGGCCCGGCCGACGGCGGCGCCGAGGGCACCCCGGGCGTGCACGACGGCGGTGCCGACGGAGGTGCCGACTCGGGCGCCGAGGGTCCCGCGGACGGCGGCGCCGAGGGCACGCCCGGCGTCCAGGACGGTGGCGCCGACGGCGGGGCCGAGGAGGCCTCCGACGGGGGCGCCGACGGTGGAGCAGACAGCTCCGCCTGATGCCGCACGATCCGCAGGACGGCGGACCCCGGGGTCCGGGGTCCGCCGTCCGTGCCGCCTCCGCCCGGTCGGCCCCGGCACGGTCGGCACTGGCCCGCCTGGTCGGGGATGCCGGCAACTTCGCCGAGAGCTCGTGGGGTCGCGAGCCGGTGCTGTGCCGAGCCGCCGATCCCGGGGCCTTCGCCGACCTCCTCAGTGAGGGCGCCGTCGACGAGCTGGTGGCCGAGCGCGGGCTGCGCACCCCCTTCGTGCGCGTCGCCCAGGCGGGTTCGACGCTCCCCCACCGCGCCTTCACGGCACCGGGAGGGGTGGGCGCCGGGGTCGCCGACCAGGTCAGCGACGACAAGCTGAGCGCCCTCTTCGCCGCGGGCTCCACGATCGTGCTGCAGGGACTGCACCGCGTGTGGCCCCCGGTCATCGACTTCTGCCAGCAGCTGGCCGCCGACCTCGGCCACCCGGTGCAGGCCAACGCCTACGTCACCCCACCGCAGAACCAGGGCTTCGACGACCACTACGACGTCCACGACGTCTTCGTGCTGCAGGTCGCGGGCCGCAAGAGGTGGTCGATCCACGCGCCGGTCCTGGCCTCCCCGCTGCGCGACCAGCCGTGGACCGACCGCCGCGACGCGGTCCGGCTGGCCGCGGAGCAGGAGCCGGTGCTCGAGACCGTCCTCGAGCCGGGCGACGCGCTGTACCTCCCGCGCGGCTGGCTGCACTCGGCCACCGCCCTGGGCGGCGTCACCGTCCACCTGACGCTCGGCGTCCACAGCTGGACCCGGTACGCCGTCGCGGAGGAGCTGGTGGCCCTGGCGCTGCAACGACTCACCGACGACGAGGAGGCACGGGGGTCGCTGCCGCTGGGCACCTCCCTGCTCGGCGACGAGCTCGACCTCGACCTGGTCGGCAAGCGGCTGCGCGAGGCGCTCGACTCCGTGGGACCCGACGACGTCGCACAGCGCCTGCGCACCCGCCGCCGGGACGCCCAGCGCGCCGCGCCCCTGGGCCCGCTCGCCCAGCACGCGCTCGCTGCGGCCCTGAGCGAGGAGACCGTCCTCCGGCTGCGCTCGCACCTCGACGCCACCCTCCTCGGGGCCACCCTGGCCTCGCGCGCCGGCACCGTGTCCGTGGCCCAGGTGCCCGACGCGGTGGTCGAGGCGCTCCTCGCAGGGGACCGCGTCACCGCCGGGGACCTGGGCCAGGAGGCCGCTCGGCGCCTGGTCGAGGCGGGGCTGGTCGTCGCCGGATGACCTCTCGATGCTCCGACGAGGCCGCGGCACGCAGCGACCCGATGCTCGGGACGGCGCCCCCGCAGCAGGACTGGCTGCTGGTCGAGCACCCGGGGCCGTGGCCGGTCACCGCGCCGTTCGGCGCGGACCTGCCCACGGCCCTGCTGCGAGAGCTGGGGCACCCGCAGCTGCGGACGCTCTTCATCCGCCGGCACGGGCGAGAGGGGGCCGCGGACCGGATGGCCGGGCCGCGGCGCTGGTACCGCTGCGACCCCGCCGGGCTGCGCACCGGGATCTGGGAGCGACCCGAGGACCTGCTGCTCAGCCTGGAGCAGCACGCCGGGGAGCCGTACGACGCTCCCCTGCTCCTGGTCTGCACGCACGGGGTCCACGACGTGTGCTGCGCCGTGAAGGGCCGGCCGGTCGCGGAGGCCCTCTCCGCGCGGTGGCCCGACGCGACGTACGAGTGCAGCCACGTCGGCGGTGACCGCTTCGCCCCCAACGTCCTGCTGCTCCCCGACCTCGCCTGCTACGCCCAGCTGTCGCCGGGCGGTGCCGTCACCACGATCGAGTCGCACCTATCCGGTCGCGTAGACCCGACCTGGCTGCGCGGGGTCGCGGGTCTGCACCCCGCCGAGCAGGTGGCGCTCGGTGCGGTCCTGGAGCGCTGGGGGCCGGTCGCCATCGACGCTGCCACGCCCCAGCTGCGCGACCAGGTCGGGCTCCTCGACGAGGGACGGTGGACGGTCGACGTGCTCGGCACCGACCCGGTCCCGGCGCAGGTCAGGGTCGTGGTGGACAGCAGCCGTCGGGCCGAGGCGCGCCTCACCTGTCGCGCCGCCAGGCCCACCCGCGCTCTCCAGTGGGACGTCGTCTCCGTCGATCCTGAGGGGTCCTGGGACGGGGCCGCGCCCGCCTAGACCTCGTGGTGGGCCAGGAGCAGGCGCGTCGGGTCGTGCTCGTCCCGCAGCCGGGCCAGCCGGGCCCACGCGGTCCCCCCGAACATGCTCCGGGTGTCCTCGCGGGTGTCGGTGAACGTCGGGACCCGCTGCGGCAACGACCACCGGTCGAGCGTCCCCACGATGCCGGACGTCGCGGCCGCGCCCGCGGCGAGGGCCTCCGGGGAGGGAGCGACGGCGATGCAGTACATCGCGTAGCTGCCGTCCACGTGGGACAGCGCTCCCCCGTCCGGCGCCGGGCGCCCCAGCGCACCACCGAGGTGGCGCAGCTCGGCGAACAGCAGCCCGGTCGTGGTGCCCGGGCCGACCTGCTCCAGGAAGACGTCGACCGCCTCGTCGCTGAGCTCACCGAGCACGGCGTGGTCGGACACGAACGGGACCGGGTCCGGCGGGTCCATGTGGACGTCGAGCAGCCCGGTCACCGGTATCCGGGCGAAGGTGTCCACCTCGGGAGCGAGCGCCCGCAGCGGCGCCAGCACCTCGTCGGCCCGGGCGTCGTCCTCCAGGACCGCCCCGTCGATGACGACGAGGTCGCGACCGCTGAGGAACGCAGGCAGCTCCGGGAGCGGCGGCAGGCTGAGGACGCGCATCGAGGTCGTCACCGACTCGGGGGCCCCGCGGGTCCACCGCACCCAGGCCGGGACCACCTCGGGCGCCTGCTCGCGGTCCCAGAGGAGCATCCCGGCGAACACGTCGGCGTACGGCAGGAGGTCGAGCTCGAGGGCGACCACCACGCCGAGATTCGCACCGCCCCCGCGGACCGCCCAGAACAGGTCGGGCCGCTCGCCCGCGTCGGCGCGCACGCACGTCCCGTCGGCCAGGACCACCTCGACCGCGCGGATCGCGTTGACCGCCAGCCCGTGCTGGCGGCCGTAGAACGACAACCCCCCGTTGAGCGCGTAGCCCGCGACCGCGATGTCCGGCGCGCTCCCGTGCGGGGCGGTGAGCCCGTGGGCAGCGGTGGCCGCGACGACGTCCTTCCACCAGGTCCCGCCGACCACACGGGCCGTGCGTGCCGTCGGGTCGACCGTGACGCCCGTGAGCTCGGAGAGCCGCACGACGACGACGTCGGCGAGGTCCTTCTCCCCCAGTGCCCCGGCCCCGTGCCCGGTGCTCTGCGGAGCCACCCGCAGCCCCGCCGCCCCTGCCGCGCGGACGACTTCCTGGACCTCCGCGACGCTGTGCGGGACCGCCACTGCGGCGGGACGTTGCTGCACGGCGAGGTTCCAGGCGGCCCGGTGGACGTCGTACGCCGGATCGCCGGGCAGGTGGACGCGCCCACCGCAGAGCCCGCGCAGGGCAGCGGTCCCGGTGGACGAGGTGGTGCCAGCCGGTCTCGCGGCTGCGTCACGGACGGTCATGGGGCTTCCTTCGGGTCTGACGCTCCTCGAGGAGCGGACGTCGGGGGTGGACGGACGGCCGCGTCCTCCATGCCCTTCACGCTGCGGCCCCAGGGGGCCCGCGCCCATCCCCGGACCCCCGGGACTTCAGCAAGGACGACCCGGGGGTCGCCTCGCCCCAGAAATGCGGGATGCGGCGGCGCAGGCCGGGCCGGGACACTGGTCCGATGGCCACCGGGCTGACCGCTGAGCGCGTGCGCCACGATGTCGAGGTCGTGGCCCGTGCCGGCGTGGACCTGGACACGTTCCTCGAGGAGACGGTGGAGTCCGTCGGGCGCGCCGTCCCGTGGACCAGCGCCTGCCTCTCCACCCAGGACCCCAGCACCCGGCTGCTCACCAGCGCCCGGAAGTACGGCGACCTGCGCGACGTCAACGAGCACGACCGGGAGTTCGCGCTGATCGAGTACGGCACCGTCGAGCCGACCGCGTTCTCGGAGATCGCGGCGGCGGAGGTACCCGCGGCCGGGGTCCACCTGGCGACCGAGGGCGACATCGAGCAGTCCGAGCGGATGAGCCGGTTCATGCGTCCGCTCTTCGGGTTCCACGACGAGGCCCGGATGGTGTTCCGCGACGGCGCCCAGGCGTGGGGGGCGATGGCCCTCTTCCGAGGTTCCGACGCGGCCCCCTTCGCCGCGGCGGAGATCGCCTTCCTGGCCTCGCTCTCGGTCCCCTTCGCCCGAGGGGTGCGCACCGGGATGCTGGCCCGCATCGTCGCAGCGCCCGCGACACCCGGGGCCGAGGGCCCCGCGGTGCTGGTCTTCGGCACCGACGACCAGGTCGTGCAGATGAGCCAGGGCGCCGAGCGACGGGTCGCCGACCTGGGCCAGGGCGAGGCGGCCGGCGATCCGATGACCAGCATCGTCGCGCTCGTGGGCTCCGCCCGGCGCTACGCACGCGGCGAGACGAGCATGCCCCCGAGGAGCCGGGTGCGGGGTGCGAGCGGGATGTGGATGGTCCTCCAGGCCGCCCCCCTCACGACCTTCGCCCCGTGCAGCGGGGACGTGGTGGTGACCATCGAGGAGGCCCGCCCGCCCGAGATCGTCGCCCTGGTGGTCGCGGCGTTCGGCCTCACGCAGCGCGAGCGCGACGTCACCCAGCTGGTCCTGCAGGGCGTGGCCACGAAGGAGATCGCGACGGCGCTGCACGTCTCGACGTACACCGTCCAGGACCACCTGAAGTCGGTCTTCGAGAAGGCCGACGTGCGCAGTCGTCGCGAGCTGGTCTCGCGCGTCTACTTCGACCAGTACCTGCCGCGGATGGGTGCCGAGCTCGGCCCGTCGGGCTGGTTCAGCGGCGCGGCGCGTCGACCCGCCCGGGACCAAGGTCGCTGATCCTCGGGACCTCGGTGCCTGGTCGGACCGCCACCGCGGCGAGACCCTGGTGTGATGGCCCCCTCCTCGTCCACCGCCCACCACGCGCTGGCCGTCCACGAGGTGCTCACCTTGATGGAGGCCGACCCGGACCAGGGGCTGTCGGACCAGGAGGCCGCCGACCGACTGCACACCTTCGGTCCCAACACGCTGCCCGCGAGGACCACGACGGGGCCGCTCGTGCGGCTGGTGCGCCAGGTCCACCACCCGTTGATCTACGTGCTGATCGTCGCGGGGGTGATCACCGCCGCCCTCGGTGAGCACGTCGACTCGGGCGTGATCTTCGGCGTGGTCGTGGTCAACGCGCTGATCGGCTTCGTCCAGGAGGCCAAGGCCGAGACCGCGCTGGAGGGCCTGCGGACGATGGTCCGGACGCAGGCCCGGGTCGTGCGGGACGGACGACCTCGGTCGCTGTCCTCGGACGACCTGGTCCCCGGCGACCTCGTGCTCCTCGAGGCGGGCGACAAGGTGCCGGCCGACCTGCGCCTGATCCGGACCACGGACCTGCGGGTGGACGAGTCCGCGCTCAGCGGCGAGTCGGTGCCTGCGGCGAAGGACGGGGCGGCCCTGCCCGAGGCGACCACCGTCGTCGACCGGTCGAACACGGCGTACTCGGGCACCCTGGTGACCACCGGCGGTGGGGCGGGCATCGTGGTCGCGACCGGGGCGACGACCGAGCTCGGCCAGATCCACCGGCTGGTCGGGGCGGCGCAGACCCTGGCGACCCCGCTGACGCAGAAGCTCGCCGCCTTCAGCAAGCTGCTCACCGTCGTGATCCTGGCCCTGGCCGCGGTCACCTTCGCGGTGGGGCTGATGCGCGGGCAGGACGCGACGCAGACGTTCACGGCGGCGATCGCGTTGGCGGTCGGCGCGATCCCGGAGGGCCTGCCGGCTGCGGTCACCATCACGCTGGCCATCGGAGTGGCCCGGATGGCCCGCCAGCAGGCGGTGATCCGCCGGCTGCCTGCCGCGGAGACCCTCGGCAGCATCACCGTGATCTGCACCGACAAGACCGGCACCCTGACGGAGAACCAGATGACGGTGCGCACGCTGTGGACGCCCGGAGAGCTGTTCCAGGTCAGCGGCACCGGCTACACGCCGCGCGGTGTGATCACCGACCCCCACGGCGAGGCGGCCGCGCTGGCCGAGCACCCCGCGCTGCGCTGGTCGTTGCTGGCCGGGGTGGCCTGCAACGACGCCGCGCTGGTCGAGGACGACGACCGCTGGAGCATCGTCGGGGATCCCACCGAGGCAGCGCTGCTGGTCGTGGGCGCGAAGGCCGGGCTCGACGCCGCCGAGGTCGCCGGCCTGCTCCCCCGGGTGGCGACGACCCCGTTCACCTCGGAGCGCCAGCACATGCTGACCCGGCACCTGCTCGGGGCTGCGGGCGGACCCGACGCGACGCTGCTGCTGGTCAAGGGCTCCGTGGAGCGCCTGGTCGCGATGTGCGCCGCCCAGATGGGGCGCGACGGCGCCACCCGGCCGCTGGACCGGGAGGCGGCTCTGGGCGCGGCCGACCACCTCGCCGCCCAGGGCCTCCGGGTCCTGGCCACCGCGGTGCGACCTCCCGGTGCCACCCACACCTACGACGCCGCACGGCCCGACGACGCCCCGGACGGGCTGGTGCTCACCGGGCTGCAGGCCATGCTCGACCCGCCCCGGGCCGGCGCTGCTGCTGCGGTGGCCGCCTGCCACACAGCGGGTGTCGAGGTGAAGATGATCACTGGCGACCACGCCGCGACCGCGACCGCCATCGCCGACCAGGTCGGCCTCCTCGACGGTCACGGCCCCGCCCCCGGCACCGTGCTGACCGGGACGGACCTGGCATCGATGTCCGCCGCGGACCTCCCCGGCGCGGTGGCCCGGGCCAGCGTGTTCGCCCGGGTGTCGCCGGAGCAGAAGCTGCGGCTGGTCGAGGCGCTGCAGGCAGGCGGACACGTGGTCGCGATGACCGGCGACGGGGTCAACGACGCGCCGGCCCTGCGGCGGGCCAACGTCGGGGTGGCCATGGGGCGCACCGGCACCGAGGTGGCCAAGGACGCCGCCGACATGGTCCTGGTCGACGACGACTTCGCCACGATCGAGGCGGCGATCGAGGAGGGCCGCGGCGCCTTCGACAACCTCACCAAGTTCATCAACTGGACGCTGCCGACCAACCTGGCCGAGGGACTCGTGATCCTGGTCGCGATCGTGCTGGGGGCCGCCCTGCCGATCCTGCCGACCCAGATCCTGTGGATCAACATGACCACCGCGGTCCTGCTGGGCCTGATGCTCGCCTTCGAGCCCAAGGAGGACGGCATCATGACCCGCCCGCCGCGCGACCCGGACCAGCCGCTGCTGACCCGCGCGCTGGTGGAGCGGCTGCTCCTCGTGTGCACGCTGCTGGTCGCCGGGTCGTGGTGGCTCTTCACCTGGGAGCGCGCGGCCGGCGCGGGCCTGGCCGAGGCCCGGACCGCGGCACTGAACCTCTTCGTGGTCGTCGAGGCGTTCTACCTCTTCCACTGCCGCTCCCTGACCCTGCCGGTGTGGCGGGTCCGGTTCTTCTCCAACCCCTGGATCCTGGTGGGCATCGGCCTCCAGTCGATCGGACAGCTGGCGATCACCTACGTGCCGGCGATGAACGCCACCTTCGGGACCGCGCCCCTCGGGGTCGACGTGTGGGTGCGGATCCTGGTCGCCGGCTCGATCGCGAGCCTGGTCGTGGCCCTGCACACGGGGTGGCAGAGCCGCAGGGCCAGGACGTGAGGCCTCAGCGGGCGGCACCGAACCAGCGCCCCAGCGCTGCCACGAGGGTGCCTCGGTCGCCCGCGACCCAGACGACGTGCCCGTCCGGCCGGAGCAGGACCGCGGGCAGGTCGAGCCCCGCGCGGGCGTCGACGACGTGGTCGACCCGGTCGCCCCACCCGGTGGGCGCGAAGTCGCCGGTCCGGTCCAGCAGCAGCCCGCGACCGTGGTGCATCAGGTCGTAGAGACGCCCGGAGGCGAGGTCGATGTCGCGCAACCGCCGACCGAGGAGGTCGTGGCCGGGTCCGACGTCGTACCGGATCGCGATCCCGGCGGTCCTCTCGGCCAGCAGCCGGGCGACCACCTCCAGGTCCAGCAGGTCCGACAGCAGGCGGCGGGCCGCCTGCGGCCCCGGCTCCGCCGAGGTCAGCTCGACCTGGGCCCGGGTCAGGTCGAGCACGTCCGCGGCCACGGGACGCCGCTCGCGCTCGTAGCTGCCCAGCAGGTCCTCGGGCGCCCAGCCCCGGACCGTGCCCGCGAGCTTCCACCCGAGGTTGAAGGAGTCCTGCAGACCGAGGTTCAGCCCCTGTCCGCCCAACGGCGGGTGGACATGGGCCGCGTCGCCAGCCAGCAGCACCCGACCCACCGCGTAGCGCTCGACCAGCCGGGTCGCGTCACCGAAGCGCGACAGCCACCGCGGCGAGTGCACTCCGAGATCGGTCCCGGCGAGCTCCCGGAACCGTGCCGCCACCTCCTCGAGCGAGGGATCATCCGCGCCGCGCCGCGACGTCACGGCGTCGGTCCGCGCCACGAAGCGGTGGCTGCCTCCGTCGTACGGCGTCGGGCCGATCTGCAGGTAGCCCGAGGCGACGCCGCGCACCGCGGCTGCCAGGTCCGGCGCCGTGACGCCCAGCTCGACCTCGCCCAGCAGCCACTCCGTCGTGGCCGGCTCCCCCGGGAACGCGATGCCCAGCAGCGAGCGCACGGCGCTGCGTCCGCCGTCGCACCCCACGACGTACCGCGCCGCCAGGCGGCTCCCGTCGCTCAGCTCCACCTCGACGCCACGGTCGTCCTGGACCAGGCCCACCACCTCGGCACCGCGGCGGACCTCGGCCGAGAGCTCGAGGGCGTGCTCGGCGAGCAGGCGGTCGGTCGTGGGCTGGGGGATGCCCAGGACGTAGGGGTGAGCGGTGTCGAGGTCCGGCGGTGGTGGTCTCACCAGACCGGCGACGTGCACGCCGAGCGGGTAGGTCTGTCCGAGGTCCAGGAACCGGTCGAGCAGCCCGCGCTGGTCGAGGATCTCGGCGCTGCGCGCGTGCAGCCCCAGCGACCGGACCCGCTCGGTCGGAACCAGGTCCTTCTCGAGCACGAGCACCCCGACGTCGTGCAGCCGCAGCTCGGCGGCCAGCATGAGGCCGGTGGGTCCGCCCCCGACGATGATCACGTCGTGCATGAGTGGTCTCCTCGGCTCACCCGGTGGATCCGGGTCGGACCCCGATCCTGCGACCGGTCCGGGGGCTTGCCGCAAGCCCCGGGGGCCGCTATACGTTGAGAGAGCAGGGAGTCCCTACAGCAGCTCCGCCAGGAGGCTCGCGGCCCGGGTCGCCCCCTCGGTCTCCACCGGGCGGTATGCCACGTCCCTGCCGAGGTCGGCCGCGATGACCGCGGCCAGCGCGTCGGGGTCCGACGCCTCGTCGTAGTCCAGGCAACGACCGGCGCCGTAGCGTTCCAGGCGGTGCCGCACGTGGAAGTTCTGCTCGAAGTGGTGGCGCAGCGGCACGTAGACGAAGGGGCGTCGGCTGGCGGTCAGCTCCATGGTCGTGGTCAGACCCCCCTGCACCACAGCGAGGTCGGAGGCGGCGAGGTGCTGGTAGAGCCGGGGCACGTGGCCGACCACCGAGGCCCCGCGTCGGCGCGGCAGCGACCGTGGTTCGATGCGCGGGCCGGCCACGACCAGGAATCGCAGGTCGGGCACCTGGCGCCGCGCCAGCGGCACCGCGTCGAGCACCCGCCGGATGAGCGGCTCGCCCACCCCCGACCCTCCGACGGTCACCACGCACAGCGGCTGGTCGACCGGCAGGTCCAGCCGGGCTCGCAGCGCGTCCCTGTCGGCGTAGTCAGCAGGGTCGAAACCGGTGACGTAGCCGGCGAAGTCGAAGTTCTCGGCGACCCAGTCACGGATCCTCGGGAGCCCAGGACCGAACCTGTCCGGCACGACGTCGTCGGGGCTCCCGACGAAGATCGACCGGTCGCGCACGCGGGCGAAGCGGGCCCGCTGCTCGATCATCTCGGCGTTGTAGTCAGCCGTCAGCCGCTCCTCGCGCGAACCGCCGTCCGGCATCGGCAGCCACCCCACGAAGTCGGTCATCCACGCAAACGCGAACCGCTTGAGCTCGGGGTTCTCGTGCAGGAAGTAGTCGACGTCCCACGCCTCGTCGCCCACCACGAGGTCGTAGTGCTCGGTCTCCACGACCTCGGCGAAGACCATGAAGTTGTTGACCAGGACGGCGTCCATCTCGCGGATCGCCTGGAAGGCGTGCAGGTCGTGCTCTCCGGCCTCGTGCTCGATGTGCTCGGACTCGCTGGCCAGCCACCGCGACGCCGGGTGCACCCGTTCCCCCGCAGCTCGCAGCACGTCGGTCACCGGGTGCTGGGCCAGCCAGTCCACCTCGACGTCGGGGTGCTGCTTGCGCAGCTCCTCCACCACCGCGACGTCCCGACGGGCGTGGCCCAGGCCGATCGGCGAGGAGAGGTAGAGCACCCGCCGACGCCGCAGCGGCGCGGCCACCCACGTGGCCCGCCGGACCCGAGGACACAGCTGCTCCACGAAGTCGCGGATCATCAGGTTGATCCGGACCGGGTGCCGGGCCATCGGACCGTGCCCGGCCCCGTCGAGGAGCACCAGCGAGCCACCCGTCAACTCGGCCAGCCGTTCGCCGACCTGCTGGCCCCGCACCGCGTCGGCGGTGCCGTGCACCACGAGCACCGGGCAGCGCACTCGGGCGCACACCGGTTCGAGCGGTGCGCAGACCGCCTCGTGGCAGCCGATCCGGCCCGACGTCGCGTCGGCCAGCACGGCGGGGTCCACGTCGAGGCCCCAGCCGATGCTGTCCTCGATCTGCTTGCTGGAGTGCGCTTCGGTGTACATCTGGGCGAAGAAGAAGTCGAGGAACTCCTGGTACCCGCCGTCGGCCCAGAAGTGGCGGTTGTACTTCGCCCAGCCCTCGGTCGTGTCCACCCGCGCGTCGAAGGGGTGCTGGTCCCGAGCGATGTCCACCATCGCGAAGCCGCACGACGGTGACATCACGAAGAGCCCCAGCACCCGCTCCGGGTGGTCGGCGGCCACGTGCACCGCCCAGGCCGAGCCGCAGGACAGCGCCACCAGCACAGCCGTGTCGGTCCCGGTCGCGTCGAGCACGGCCACCGCGTCGGCGGCGTACTGCTCGTTGGTGTAGGCCGCCGGGCCGGCCGGCTTGTCCGATGCGCCACTGCCCCGGCCGTCGAAGGTGACCACGCGGTGGTGCCGGGCCAGGTAGGCGACCTGCGCCTTCCAGAACCGGGAGTCGATGACCGTCCAGGTCGGCATCAGCAGGATCGTCGTCCGCTCCGTGCGGCCCTCCGGCGCGTCGTCCGGTCCGCCGAAGACCTCGAAGGCGATCCGCACACCGTCGCGCTCCACCACGCCGACGTGGTCGGGCGCACGCGCCCGGCCACGTCGGCGATCCGGATGGTTCGTCACGGCCGGATCTCCAGCACCTGGTTGAACGGGGTCTGCGCCACCCGCTCGCAGCGGGTGAACCCGCCGGTCGTCACGACGTCGCGGATCTTCGCGGGACCCGCCTGGGTGCCGATCGCCAGCCCGACCTCCTGCGACAGCGAGGCCGGGGTGCACAGCAGGGTCGAGAACCCGTAGTACGCGCGCCCGACCGGGTTGAAGTTCTCCTCGACGTGGTCGCCCGACATCGGCTCCACCACCATCCAGGTGCCGTCGTCGGCGAGCGCCGCCCGGACCGCCCGAGCCGCACCCACCGGGTCGCCCATGTCGTGGAGGGCGTCGAAGGTCGTCGCCAGGTCGTAGCCGCTGCCGTTCAGGCCCTCGGCCGAGGCCACCTCGAAGGTGACCTGGTCCTCGACGCCGGCGTCCTCGGCCCGCCGGCGTGCCTCGGTGATCGACGCCTCGTGGTAGTCGGTGCCGAGGAACGTCGAGCGCGGGAAGGCCTTCGCCATGATGATCGTCGAGGCACCGTGGCCGCAGCCGATGTCGATAACACGCGCGCCGCGCTCGAGCCTGGCGACGACACCGTCCAGCGCCGGCAACCAGGCGCTGACCAGGTAGGCGTTGTAGGAGGGCGCGAAGAACCGCTCACAGCCCTCGTGCACGTCGTGGTTGTGCTCGTGCCAGCCAAGACCGGCACCGCTGCGCGCCTTCTCCACGATGCGGTCGCTGTCCTGCAGGGTGCCGAGCGCGATCTGGAAGAGCCCGGGCAGGAAGGCGGGGCTGGTCTCGTCCGTCATCGCCACGGCGTACTCGGGCGGCAGCGTGTACGCGCCGGTGGCCGGGTCGTAGTCGACGATCCCGCCGGCTGCCTGGGCGTTGAGCCACTCCCGGGCGTAGGGCTCGCCGGTGTCGGTGGCCACGGCCAGGTCGCGGGCGGTGGTCGCCCCATCCTTCATCGCGCGGTAGTAGCCGAGCTTGTCGCCCATGACGACGAGGCCGGTGTTGAGGCTGGCGCCCACCTCGTCGACGGCACGGAAGACGAAGCCCATCAGCTTGTCCATGTCGATGGCGGGGGTCGGGGGGTGCTTGAGATCGGTCACGGTGCTCTCCCTCGGTGAGCCTGTCCGCTGCTCGGGCAGGTCCTGCGAACGTAGAGCGGCGCCCGGCCCCGTCGCATCAGGTTACCCCCCTGGTTCTCCGTCCCCGGGTGCTTGTCGCGGCGGCCCTAGGATGTACCGGGTGCTGGTCGGACGCGAGTCCGAACGACGGACTATCGCCACCGTGCTCGCCGCTGCGCGAGTGGCCGACAGCCGCGCCCTGGTGCTCGCCGGCGAGGCCGGGATCGGCAAGACCGCGCTGCTGCAGGAGGCCCGCTCGCTGGCCGGGGAGATGCGCGTGCTGAGCGCCCAGGGCGTCGACTCCGAGCGCTACGTCCCGTTCGCCGGGCTGCTCCAGGTGCTGCGTCCCGTGCTCGGCCTGCTCGAGGACATCCCCGCCGCCCAGCGCACCGCCCTCGCCTCGGCGCTCGCGCTGGGACCGGTGCCGGACCAGGAGCCGAGCCGGTTCGCCGTCGGCGCAGCCACGCTGAGCCTGGTGGCCCGAGCCGCCGAGGACCGACCCCTGCTGCTGCTGGTCGACGACGCCCACCTGCTGGACGCGCCGTCGGCCGAGGCGCTGGTCTTCGCTGCCCGCCGGATGCTCTCCGACGCGGTCGCGGTGCTCGTCGCCGTCCGTCCCGACGAACCAGGTGCCCGGGTGCTCGACTCCCTGCCCGTCCTGCTGGTGCCGGGGCTCGACATGGCAGCGGCCGGGTCCCTGCTGGCCACGGCCGGGGACCCCGTGGCGAGGGAGCGGCTGCAGCGGCTGCACCAGGTCACTGCCGGCAACCCGTTGGCGCTGCTCGAGCTGTGCGACCAGCTGGAGCGCCTCGACGACCTGCCCCCCTCGGCACCCGTCCCGGTCCCCGAGCAGGTGACCCGGTCCTTCCTGCGCCGGGTCAGCGGGCTCCCCCGGGCGGCCCGGACCACGCTGACGGTGGCCGCCGCGGACCCCAGCAGCCTGCGCACGGTGCTGATGGCCGCGCGGCGGATCGGGGTGCGGGACCCGACCCTGGCCTCGGCCCAGGACGCCGGGCTCGTCACGCTGGCAGGCGACGCGATCGAGTTCCGCCATCCCCTCGTGCAGGCCGCGGTGTACGCCGATGCTGAGCCTGCGCTGCGCCGGGAGGTGCACCGCGCCCTGGCCCACGTCGTGGACCCCACCGACGTGCACCGCCTGACCTGGCACCTCTCGGAGGGCGCAGCGGGGCCGGACGAGGAGACCGCTGCGCTGCTCGAGCGGGTGGCCTCGGAGGCCGCCGCACGCAGTGCCCACACGATCGCGATGCACGCCTACGAACGAGCCGCGGTGCTCTCGCTCGATCCTGGGCTGGTGCCCCGGCGACTGGCGAGCGCCGGCGAGGCGGCGTGGCTGGGGGGACGCACCGACCGGGCCACCGAGCTCCTCGGCGAGGCGCTCAGCGCTCGGCCGGCGCCGCTGCTGCGCGCCCACGTGCAGGAGCTGCAGGGCGCGGTCCAGCTGCGCGCCGGCTCCGTGGACCTGGCGCTGCAGATCCTCACGCGCGCGGCCATCGCGGTCGCCCCGCTCGAGCCGGAGCGGGCGGTCCGGATCAACGCCGACGTCGTGCACGCGGCCTTCTACCTGATGGACCCCGGTGCTGCGATGGAGGCGTGTCGTCGCATCGACCGGCTGCTGGCCGGTGACATCTCCCCGGCGACCCGGCTGCTGGGCAGGTCGGCGTCCGGGATGGCGATGGTCCTCGCGGGCGCCGGCGCTGCGGGCGTGGACCGGCTGCGCGAGGCGGCGTACCGGCTGGTGGTGCCGGACCCTCCGGCCGCCGAGCGCTTCCGCCTGCCGCTGCGGCTGCAGGGCGCGCTGTGGTTGCGAGGCACCGGACCGGAGCGCGAGGTGGTGGCCGACACGTTGGAGTCGATGCGCGAGGACGCCGCCGTCGCGCTGCTGCCCTACCTGTTGATGCAGGTGGCCCGCGACGCCGCCACCAGCGACCGCTGGGACGTGGCCGAATCGAGCTACCACGAGGCCGCGAGGCTGGCCCAGGAGATCGGTCTGACCACGGACTTCGCGGTGTCCGTGGCCGGGCTCGCCATCGTCGAGGCCCGCCGCGGACGCGCCGGTGCCGTGGCCGAGCACGTCGAGGCGGCCGGAGAGCTGGCTGCGCGGAACGGGGTGCGGCTGGCCACCGTCTGGCTGGCCTTCGCCCAGGGGGACCTGGCGGCCGGGTCCGGGGACCTGGAGTCAGCGGCCGAGCACTACACGGGGCTCGAGGAGCTGCTGGCCGCGACCGGCCTGAGCGACCCCGACCAGTCCTGCGCCCCGGAGCTGGTCGAGTGCCTGGTGCACCTGCGACGTGGACCGCAGGCGGTGGAGGTGGCCGCCGGCTTCGCCTCCCGGGCAGCGGCCAAGGGACAGTCCTGGTCGCTGGCCCGCTCCGCCCGAGCCGCCGCACTGTGCGCCGACGACCCGGAGCCGGACTACCGCGAGGCGCTCGAGCTGCACGCCGAGACCCCGGACGGCTACGAGGCGGCGCGCACCAGGCTGGCGTACGGCGCCTGGTTGCGGCGCGCGCGCCGGCGGGTCGACGCCCGGCCGCTGCTGGTCTCGGCCCTGGAGACCTTCGACCGTCTCGACGCGACGCCGTGGGCCGACCGTGCGGCCCGGGAGCTGGCCGCCACCGGTGAGACGGTGCAGCGCGACGGCGCCGGCACCCGGGTGGAGCTCACGCCCCAGGAGCGCCAGATCGCGCTGCTCCTGGCCCAGGGGCGCACCACGCGCCAGGCGGCGGCGGGGCTGTTCCTCAGCCCGAAGACGGTGGAGTACCACCTGCGCCACGTCTACCTGAAGCTGGGCATCAGCTCGCGGGCCGAGCTCGCCGAGCGGTTCACCGGCCGGGGAGAGTGACCCCAGCGACCTGCGCGAGCCGGCGGCGCGGGTCGGTGTCCGCGGCCAGGTGCTGCTCCCGCGGCAGTGGCCGCCCGAGACGACGGAACGCCTCCTCGACCGTCACGGTCCCGGCCCGCTCGGGCTCGATGTCGAGGACCGCGGGCGCGAGCACGGGGTAGGCACGAGGAGAGGCCTCGGCGAGCACCCGCGCCAGCGCTTGCGGTCGACGGGCGGCCAGGCGCAGCGCGGGCCGGACCACGGCGGTGACCACGGCGTCGACGACCGGGCCCTGACGGGTGCCGATCGCCTCACGCATCCAGCCCGGCAGCGTCGCGATCGTGGCCCGGCGCAGCACCCTGTGGACCAGGGGGCTCAGCACCCTCAGCCGGCCCGGGAGCCGGCTCGCGATGTTGCCGCCCTCGAGGACCAGCAGCGCATGCTCGACCGCGACGTCGCTGACGACCAGCGAGGGACGCACCCGCTCGTAGTAGGCGCGCATCTCCTCGCGGTCGCGCGGCACGTCGGCGGGGTCGATCGTCTGGAACTTCGCGGCGATCGCGCACTCGGCCCAGTACTGGCGATCCTCGTCCTCGCTCAGCGGGCCGGGGCCGAAGCGCTCGTAGACGTGCAGCACCGACTGCCACTGGGTCAGGTGGATCCACAGCTGGCCGGCCGGATCGTTGGGGTCGTAGTCCTGGCCGGTGACCGGGTCGGTGCCGCCCACCCGCGAGTGGATGCGCATCAACGTGTCGGCCATCCGGGCGGCCGTGGCGCTGTCGCCGAGCACCAGGGCGCCGGCGTACTCCAGGGTGCGGTCGTAGCGGTCGGAGGCGCGCTCGCGCAGCGAGCCGGTGCCGGCCACCGAGGCCACGACCAGCGGGTCGAACATCTCGGTCAGCGCGGTGCGGGCGAAGCCGACCGTCATCGAGGTCGGGCAGCGGTAGACCTTCCAGGTCACCGAACCGGGGCCGAAGATGCCGTGGTCGAGGGGCTGGTGCTCGATGCGCGTCATGCAACACAGGATGACGCAAGTGTTACATCCGGTCAAGCGTCCGCCGCGCTACCCGAGCAGCAGCGGGACCAGCGTGCGCCGCGCGTAGGCACGCGCCCCGTCCTGCGTGCGCACGTCGATGGCGTGCTGTGCCGGCAGCAGCACGAAGGAGGCGAAGAGCCGCGCCATCGTCTCCCCCACCGCGTCGGCGTCGAGGTGGGTGGCGCGACCGTCGGCCTGCAGGCGGCGTACGCCGGCCGCGGCGAACGCGCTGCCCATCCTCAGCAGCGCCGCGTCGTCGGCCAGCCCGGCCGCGATCAGGTCCTGCGGCTCGTGCTCGGCGGTGCGGCGGATCACCGGGTGCGCCTCGGCCAGCCGCAGCGCGGCCGCGAACCCCTCGACCAGCTGCTCGACCGGGTCGGCGAGGCCCGCAAGAGCGGCCATGATCCCCTGCGCCATCCGCTCCCCCTCGCGCAGCGTCATCGCCTGCAGCAGCGCGTCGCGGTCACCGAACCTCCGGTAGACCGTGACCCGGTTGACGCCCGCCCGGCGTGCGACCCCGTCGATCGTCACCGCGCTGATCCCGTGCGCGGCGCAGGCGGCCACCGCCGCGTCGAGGATCTTCGTCGCCGTCGCGTCGTCGGGCACCCCGCTCTCCCCGCCCCCGAAGGCCCGTCCCAGCACTGCTCCCAGATCCACGCGGTCACCCTAGTGCCGCTGCCGCGCCGACCCGACCGTCACATCCTGGGGCCGTCGGACGTCAGGAGGGCGAGAAGCGTTCGATGAGAGGGTGGGTGCCGTGGACCGGACCGAGCAGTTCGAGGCCGAACGGTCACGTCTGGTGACCGTGGCGACCAGGGTGCTCGGCGACCCGGGCGAGGCCGAGGACGTCGTGCAGCAGGCCTGGCTGCGCCTGCACCGCACCGATGCCGAGATCGAGAACCTCGCCGGCTGGCTGACGACCGTGACCGGCCGCCTGTGCCTCGACCGCCTGCGCTCGCGCACCCCGCTGCCGCACGACGGCCTCGACCCGGACGGCCCGGTCGACGGTCGGGCAGCCCCGCCCACGGACCCCGCCGACGAGGTCGCCCTGGCCGACACGGTCGGGGTCGCCCTCCACGTGGTGCTGGAGCGGCTCAGTCCCCGCGAGCGGGTCGCCTTCGTGCTGCACGACAGCTTCGGGTTCCCCTTCGAGACCGTGGCGGCCACGTTGGGCACCACGACCGTCGCCGCCCGCAAGCTGGCCTCGCGAGCACGGGCGAAGGTGGCCCAGCCGGCGCCCGAGGACGCCCTGGCCGGCTGGGAGGTCGTCGACGCGTTCATGAGCGCCGCCCGGGGCGGTGACCTCACGCGCCTGCTGGCGCTGCTGGCCCCCGACGCCCTCGTCGTCGGCGACGACGCGGCCGTCGGGCTCGGCACGCCCGCCCGGATCACCGGCCGCCGGGAGGTGGCGTCGTTCTTCGACGGTGCGGCCCGGGCCGCGCTGCCGGTGGTCGTCGACGGGCGCCCCGGCGCTGCCTGGTACGACCGCGGCGTGGCCCGGGTGCTCTTCGACTTCACGGTCGACGGGGGCCTCGTGCGGCGCATCGACTTCCGGGCCGACCCCACCGTGCTGGCGCGGACCTCGCGCCGACCGACCACACCGAGAGGACCGAGATGAAGACCATGACCTGCCGCCAGCTGGGAGGGCCCTGCGACCTGGCCCACCGCGGCGAGAGCGCCGACGACGTCATCAACGCCCAGGACCGGCACCTCAAGGAGGCCGAGAGGGCCGGCGACGCCGCCCACCTGCCCGCGCGCGAGGAGATGAGGTCGCGCTGGCGCCACCCGAAGCGGGCGCTGGGCTGGTACCGCGACGCCAAGCAGGCCTTCGCCGACCTGCCGGAGGAGTGACTCAGCCCTGCGCCCGGTGCCCTGCGCTCCCGTGGTGGTGCAGCGAGAGGTAGCGGCTCGGGCGCGACCGCTCGAGCCCGCCGTCGGCGATCCAGGCCGCGCTGGAGGTGAACCCGCGCTCGATCAGCTCGGCGGCGTGGTCGAAGTCGGCCGAGGAGATCGTCAGCGGGCACAGCGGCGGCAGCAACCCGATGGAGACGCCCTCGACGACCAGGTCGACCTCGATGATCAGCTGCTGCTCGATCAGCAGCGTGAGCGCGTGCACCGCCACGCCGATCGCCGAGCGCGGCGGCTCCTGGATCGCGCAGGGCACGCCGGCGGGCAGCACGACGATGCGTGACGCGCCGAGCTCGATGGCGTGCGACACCCCGGCGCGGGTCGCGATGGCCCCGTCGACGAGCCACCGCTCCCCCACCTGCACCGGGGGCAGGAGCCCCGGGATCGCTGCCGTGGCGCGGGCGGCGTCGCGCACCGACCCCGTCGAGAGCAGCACGTCGGCGCCGGTGAACAGGTCGGTGGCCAACAGGTGCACGGGGATGCGTGCCTGCTCCAGGACGTCGATGCCTGCCCGCCGGGCCACCAGGTCGCCGAGCGGCTCGCCCGGGAAGAGGCTGCGGCTGTGCCCGGTCAGCCCGCGCAGCAGCTGCAGCGGACGGATCGGGAAGACGTCGCGGCGACGCAGCTCGATCCACGTGTCCGCGAGCTCGGCCAACGACGCCTGGGAGGTGCCGTGGGCGCCCACCCAGGTCGCGTTGAGACCGCCGGCGGAGGTGCCGATCAGCAGGTCGGGCTCGATGCCGGCGCTGGTCAGCGCCTGCAACATGCCGACCTGGACGGCGCCGAGGCTGCCGCCCCCGGACAGGACGAACGCCGTGGTCATGTCCCGAGCCTGCCCCACCGCTACCCGGCCGCGGACGACGCGTCGGTGATCGGCGTGATCCAGGCCTGGTGGGTGGCGGTGTTCTTGGTGATCGCCAGGAGGGCGTCCATGTGCGGCTCGAGCCCGGTGACCTTGTCGAGCGGGACGCCGATGATCAGCTGGAAGCCCAGGCCCTTCCAGGCCCGCACCGCCCGCCCGGCGAACTCCGAGTCGGCCTTCACGAAACCCTCGTCGAGGAAGACCGGCGCGAACCGGGGGCGCGAGCGCATCTCGTCGCCGAGCCGGAAGCGCAGCGCGGAGCCGACGATGAAGGCCACCAGCTCCTGGCTCTCGCCACCGCTCTTCTCCCCCAGGGTCCGGTACGTCGCACGCAGCTCACCGGTGAGGTGGTCGTAGCGCTCCGCACTGACCTCCACGTGCCGACGTACGTCGAGCAGCCGGTCGCGGTCGGTGGGCGCACCCCCCGGAGCCTGCGGGCGCAGCTGCTCCATGAAGCTGCTGAGCTCGACGAAGCGCCGCTCCAGGTCGTCCTCCCCCGGGGCCGCACCCGCCGCAGACACTCCTGAGGACAGCCCACGCAGGTCCTTCATGAACGCCTGCACGTGCACCGGCGACAGGCGGCGCAGGCGGATCCGCAACCGGTCCCCGGCGCCGCCGAACTCCAGGCGCTTCAGGATCGTGTTGATCGGCACCAGCCGGTCCTCGATCTCCTCGACCGAGGCCGCCATCGCGCCGACCAGCGGCACGAGGTCCTGCCCGCTCCACTCGGTGAGCCGGCGGCGCCACTCCGAGCGCCGGTCGGCGAGACCCTTGCCACGGATCTCCTCGAGGATGCGGGCGTAGTCGGGGTAGGAGTCCGCGGTGGCGCCCAGGTTGGGCGAGTCCCAGCGCGTCTTGTACTGCCGGAACACGCTGGTCAGGTCGGCCTCGACGCGCTCGACCTCGGTGGTCGCCTCGGCCACGGCCTCGTGCAGCCGCGCCTCGAGCCGCTTGGCGTTCTCGGCGAAGCGGTCCAGGTCGTCGGGGTCCGCCGGGGCGGCCGCGGCGGCGAGCTCCGCGGTCAGCGCGGCGTCCTGCTCCGCGGTGAACCCGGCACCCTCGTCGCCCTCGCTCGCCTCGAGCCGGTCGTTGACGTGGTCCTCGGCCTCGACCAGCTCCCCGTGCCGGGAGCCCAGCGCCTGCTGCTGCTGCTCCAGGGCGTAGCGCCGCTGGCGGGTCTCGTCGAGACGCCTGCCGAGGTCCTCGATCTGGTCCTGCAGCACCTGCAGCTGGTCGTCGGCGGCCAGGATGTCGTCGCGGCGCTGCTCGAGCTCGGCGATGCGTCGGTCGCACCCGGCGACGTCGACGTCGTCGTAGCGCACCATCGCGATGGCGTCGTAGGCCTGGCGCTGCTGGGCCAGGCGGGCGGCCCGCTGGTCGAGCCCGGAGATGCGGGCGTCGTGGTCGAGCATGCGCTGCTCCAGCTCGCGCAGCTGGGCGTCGACCTCGGCGACGGCCTCCTCGTTGGAGAAGCCGATGATGCTGCGCTGGTCGCCGCGCCCGTGGGCACCTCGACGCCCGTTGCGGGTCTGCCCGGCCTCGGTCACGCGGAAGCCGGGACCGTCCAGCCCGGCAGCCGTCTCGACGCAGTAGGCGTTGCGCGCCGGATCGGCGACGTGCTGCTGCACCCACCCCGAGAAGGGCGAGTCCTTGAAGAGCAGCTTGCCGGCGATCCGCTCGGGGTCCGAGGGCCCGGTGCTGGGCAGGTCGAGCTCGACGCCCTGGAAGGTGAACCTGGTGCGCAGCCGCAGCTGGTCGATGGCCGAGGAGAAGTCGGCGAGCCGCTCCAGCGGCACCAGCATGGTGCGGGCGGTGCCACCGAGCACGGTCTCGACGGCGGTGCGCCACCGCGACTCCTCCGGGGCCACGTCGAGGAGCTCGGCGACGAACGGCAGGTCGTCGACGTCGAGCCCGGTGGCCCGGGCGACCTCGGCGCGCAGCTCGTGCAGGTGGGCGGGCACCCGGCCGGCGCGGCTCTCCAGGGAGGCGCGCTCGCGACGCAGCGCGGTCTGCTCGTTCTTCAGCGGCAGCAGCCCGTCGCGGACCTCGTCGCGCTCGGTGCGCAGGCGGGCCTGGGCCTCGTCGCTGGCGGCGAGCGCCTTGCGGGCGTGGAGCTGCAGGGCGGCGAAGGCGGTGACCGAGTCGAGCGCGGAGTCGAGGTCCGGGGCCTCCACGTCGGTCAGGCCGACCAGCGGGTAGACCCGCTCCTCCAGCTCCGCGAGCCGGGTGCCGCGCTCGGCACGGATGGCGCGCTCGTGCTCGACCTGCGCCGCGAGCGCCTGCAGGTCCCCGCCGCCGGCGTCGCGGTGGGCGTCCTTGGCGGCCTCGAGGTCGCCGGCGAGCGCGGTCTCGGCCGACCGGGTCAAGGCCAGGGCCTCCGACGTGGCGGCGCGATCGGCGCGGTTGGTGGTCACCGCGGTCTCGATCAGCCGACGGTGGGTGCGCAGCAGCCACCGTCGCAACGGCGTGTCACCGGGCACCGTGACACCGAACGAGTCGAGCTCGGCCAGGCGCTGCGCGGCGGCGCCCCGGCGCTCGTGGAGCGCGGTGATGGGCTCGAGCAGGTCGAGCTTCTGCTCCTCGGTGCGCATCGCGGCGTGCGCGGCGTCGAGGTCGTCGAAGTGCTCGATCGCGCGGTCCGCGGCGGCGTACGTCGCCGGTCGCTCGAGCACCATGTCCTTGTAGAGCTCGTCGACGCTGCGGACCTGGTTGCCGGCCTGGATGCGGGAGAGCAGGCGCAGCGCCTTGGAGCCGTCGCCGCCGGCGCCGATGCCCAGGCGCGCGTGCAGCACCTCGGCGAGCTCGGCGTAGGTCCGGTGCACCCGGACCCCCGGGTAGAGCTTCTTCAGGGTGTTGGCGTGGAAGCGTTCGGGCACCGCGACCTCGAGCGTCTCCAGGCCCAGCGGGCCGTCGTGGGTCACGAGCTGCATCTGCACCTCGCTGGAGCGGATGGCCCGGCGCGGGACGTAGTAGGTGCGCAGCGCGGTGAACGAGCCGCCCCGGTCGTTGACGAACGTGACCGCGACCGCGCCCCAGGTGTCGGCGCCCTGGCCGCGCAGCAGCTTCTCCACCGGCCGGCCGGTGCGCGGGTCGTCGATCACGTCGACGGCACCGCGCAGGTAGGAGAGCAGGTTGCGCTGCCCGATGCCCCGTGCCCGGCCCGCGACCGCGTCGTTGGACGCACCGTTGAACTTGGTGTCCGAGGGCATCATCAGCGCCGTGTAGGCGTCCAGGATCGTGCTCTTGCCGACGCCCGAGGCGCCGGAGATCATCGTCGAGTCGCTGCCCAGCGGGACCTCGGTCAGACCGCTGAAGCCGCCCCAGTTGACCATCTGGAGCAGCCCGGCCCGCCACTGCATGGTGTCGTCGGTGGGCGCCGCCACCAGCTGGTGCTCGAAGAGCCCGTCGGTGCGGGCCCCGACCTGCTCGCTCTCGTCGATCGTCATGCTCACTCGCCTCCGGGGGCAGGGGTCTCGTCCGCGTTTTCGGCGGGGGTCTCGAAGAGGTCCGAGTCCTCCTCGGTGCCGGGCGCCGGCTCGGTGCCGTTCGCGCGCTGCAGCGACTCGAGGAGCTGCTGGAGCACCTCGAGCGGCAGCAGCGGCTCGACGGCCTCGCTGATCTCGTAGCGGTCGTCGCCGGCGGCCCCGATCAGCAGGCCGGCCTTGACGATGCTCACGACCGCGTTGCGGGCGCGCTTCTCGTCGCCGGACTCGTCGGTGGCGTGCGGGGGCCGGAAGCTGGCGACGTACTCGACGACGTCCTCACGGTCGACGTGCACGCGGGTGTCGCCACCGGCCAGGCCGCTGCGCAGGCGGTCGCGCAGGTGGATCAGGACCAGCGTCTCCTCGCGCGACCAGGCGGCGTCGTAGAGCAGGGTCGGGAAGCGGCTGCCGGTCTCGGAGAGGGCCTGCCGCTTCCACGCCACCTCCCGCACGCGGTCGATGGCCAGGTCGAGGAAGAGGTCGTTGAGCCGGGAGCGCAGCAGGCGCTCGTGCTCGACCAGCACCTGCCAGTCCCGCGGGTGGGTGCGGGCGCTGATGAAGCGCTGCTTGAGCAGGCTCACCAGGGCGTGGCGCTGGCCGAGGTCGAGGCCGCCCTCGTCGCCCTCGAAGAGCGACACCGAGCCGTCCTCGACCTCGGGGTCGTCGTGCTCGAGGAAGGTGCTCATGCTCGGGTCTCGCTCTCTGCTCGAGGTGCGTCGAGGTCGGGGTCCGGCAGCGGGGTGCGCGGCACGGTGAAGGTGCGGCGGGAGCCGTCGTGGCGCACCGCGGCGTACGTCTCGACCTCCTCGTCGCTGGTCCACCCGCGGTCGGCGGCCAGGTGCAGCAGCCCGAGGATCTCGACCGGGCGGCGCAGGGCCGGCTCCAGCCCCTCGAAGACCGCCCCGAGCGAGCCGGCAGGAGCCAGGTCTGCCAGGGCGTCGTCGAGGCGACCGCGCAGCACCGACAGCTGCGGGCCGCCCTGGGCGAGCAGCGCGTCGAGCGAGACGGCGGGCGCGTCGTCGGGGTCGGCCGCGGTGATCCGGTCGGGCAGCACGTCGTCGGCGGGGTCGTGGAACCGTTCGCGGAGGTGGTCCACGGTGACCCGCGCCGGCAGCAGGGGTACGTCGTGGGTGGCACGCGGCCCGGTGGCCGCCATCCAGGTCATCATCTCGGACTCGACCTGGCGCAGCGTCTGCTCGAGCTCGCGGTCGCGCACCGCGTCGTGGGAGACGATGTACTCCTTGAGCGTCGCGGTCACCCGCGACCGCTGGGAGAGCACCCGGTCGAGGCCCTCGCGCACCAGCCGGACGGTGCCGCGCAGCTCGGCGCGCTCGGCGTCGCCGAGCAGCCGGTCGGAGAGCGGGTGCTCGAGCAGCGCGCCGAGGTCCTCGCGCAGCCGGGTGACCAGGGCGTCGTCGCGCAGCAGCGCGAAGGCGCCCTCGAAGGCGCGTCCCTCGGGGGTCGCGGTCATCAGGGCGTCGGCGCGCGCGAGGTAGTCGTCGATGACCTCGCCCGCGGGCCGGTCCTCGGCCCGGAAGGACGCCAGGATCTCGCCACGGATCTGGGAGAAGCGCTCCTCCACCCGGGCGAAGTCGCTGGGCAGCGCCGAGATCAGCGAGAGCAGCTCGGTGAATCCCTCGAGCATGAAGTCCTCGCTGGCACTCGGCATCTCGGCGCCGTCGACGAGCCGGTCGCGCTCGCCCTGCAGCCGGGCGATCTCGCCGTTGAGGATGGTGACGCGGGCGGTGCGGTCGGGGTTCGCCTCGGAGTTGAAGCGGCGCACCGTGCCCAGGATCGTCGCGATCCGGTGCTCGCTGAGCGTGGCACGGTCGCGGGTCAGGGTCGTGACCAGGCCGAGCGCCTGCTGGGCGTGCGAGGTGAGGGCGTAGACCTCCTGGCCGCGCTCGTCGAGCGAGCGCACCAGCCACTGGCCCCGCATCCACCGGTGGCACAGGTCACGGACGCTGCCGTTGGGGATGTCGACCTCCCCTGCCTGCCGGATCTGCGCCAGGTGCTCCTCGACCTGGGCGTGCAGCCGGGCTGTGGGGACCGGCTTGTTGTTGCGGCCGAACACCGCGCGGAAGATCGTGATGACGACGGGGGCGTGCCGCTGGTGCAGCAGGGTGAGGGTCGGTTGCGCGAACGCGCCCTTGACCTTCGCCAGCTCCGCGGCGATCTCGCTCACCCGGTCGTCCCCCTCGCCCTCGTCGCACGGTGGTGCGTACGACGCGCAAGCATCCCAGAGGGTGTGGGGACGACGAAAAAGCCGGGTGCCCCGCCGCGGACGGCCCTCAGCGCGGGGCGACGCGGCGACCGGTGACCTCGACCGGCCGGATCCGCACCGTCGCCGCGTGCGAGCCCGCCGGCCAGGGCTCCGGCCCGCCGCTCGCGTCGTAGCCGACCTCCGCGGTCCCGCGGACCAGGACGCTCCAGCCCTCGCGGGTGACCTGGTCGAAGTCGTCGACCTGGTAGGCGACGGGGCTGTCGTCGACCTGGGCGACCATGGACGCCCAGGGGGCGGTGCGCACCACGACCGTGCGGTCCTCGACGGTGTGGTTGACCGGGACCAGCACCGGGCCGGCCGCCTGGCACCAGGCCAGCCTCCCGACCGGTCGGGAGGCCAGCAGCCGCCAGCACGTCGCCTCGTCGAGCTCGATCAGGGCCCCGCCGTCGCCTGGCCCGCTCCTGGTGGCGCTCATGCCGCTCCCTCGTCCCTGCTCGACGTCCGGCTAGAACCAGAAGTCATCGGTGTGCCGCTCAAGCAGCTCGCCGGTGGCCTCGAGGTCGATCTCGCACTGGTACTCGCGCGCCAGCTCGCCCAGCTCCTCCGGGTCCTCGACGGGGTGGTCCATCAGCTGGCGGAAGAGCTGCTCGAAGCCACCTGGCGAGATCAGCTCGAGGACCCGTGCGTCCTCGTCGCCGGGGTTCCAGAAGGTGTGCCACTGCCCGCGCGGCTTGACGACCAGGTCACCGGGGCCGGCGAGGACCTCCTGCCCACCGATGACGGCGCCGATCCGACCGCGCAGGACGAACGTGTACTCGTCCTCCTGGTGGTGCAGGTGCATCGGCGCCGCCAGCGCGTGCGGCTCGAAGCGGTGCTCGACCAGCGCGAAGCGGCCGCCGGTGGTGTGCCCCTCGAGGAGGAAGCGGTCCTTGACCCTGCCCTCGGGTGAGATGTCGCCGTCCTCGGGGCCGATGACGACGGGTGCCTGGGCCTCCATCCTCGCGACGCTACGCCGGGGCGCGGGGTGCGGACATGCCCCATTCGGGGCATCCCTGCAGACTGCCCCCATGAGCGCTGAGCAGGACCGTCCCCCGCACGACGTCGTGGTCGTCGGCGCCGGCATCGGCGGTCTCGCCGCGGCGGAGGCGTTGCACCGCTCCGGGGTAGACGTGCTGGTCCTCGAGGCCCGTCCTCGCACCGGCGGCCGGCTGCTCGGCACCGCGGAGGGGCTCGACCTGGGCGCCACGTGGTGCTGGGACGGTGAGCCCCGCGTGCTCGGGCTGGTCGACCGCCTCGGGCTCGCGACGTACGCCCAGCACCTGGCCGGCGACACCGTGGTCGAGGACCAGCGCGGTGTCCAGCGCTACCCCGGCAACCTCATGGACGTGGCCTCGCACCGGTACGTCGGCGGCGCGGGCGCCCTCACCGACGCCCTGGCCGCGACCCTGCCGGCGCAACGCCTCCTGCTCGACCACCCCGTCCACTCCGTGGCCCGCGGCGCCGGTGGCGTCCTCGAGGTGGCGTCCCGCGGCCGCACCTGGCACGCGCGGCACGTCGTGCTCGCCGTCCCGCCGGCCGTCGCCGCCGACACCGTCCGGCTGCCGGCCGACCTGCCGGACGACCTCGTGCGCGTCGCCGCCGAGACCCCGGTGTGGATGGGGCAGGTCGCCAAGGTCGTCGCGGTCTACGACGAGCCGTTCTGGCGCCACGACGGGCTGGCCGGGGCCGCCGCCAGCCGGGTCGGACCGCTCCAGGAGATCCACGACATGTCGGGGCCCGAGGGCCGACCGGCCGCGCTGTTCGGGTTCGCACCGTCGGCCCTGATGGGCCCTGACGCCGACCGGCAGGTCCGCGCACAGCTGGCCCGCCTCTTCGGCGCCCGCGCCGCCGATCCGCGCCGGGTCACCATCCAGGACTGGTCCCGCGAGCGCTGGACCAGTCCCACGACCGCGGCGGCGGGCGCGCCCGACCACAGCCTCTTCGGTCATCCCGTCTTCCAGGAACCGACCCTGGAGGGTCGGCTGCACTGGGCCTCGACCGAGACCTCCCCCGCCTTCGCCGGCCACGTCGAGGGTGCCCTGGTCGCGGCCGAGCGGACCGTCGACCGGATCCTGGCCGCTGCCTCCTAGCGCTGGTCAGGCGCCGACGGGCCCGTCGTCACCGGCGACGTCGCGCCCGTCGAGCGTGTGCGGGTCCTCGTCGATGGCCTCGACCGCCGGGGTGCGCCCCGGCACCACACCGGGCGGGCGCCGGTCGAGGTGCACACCGGCGATCATGCAGCGCACCGAGCCCCCGGCCAGCTCGATGGTGGGGATGTCGACGTCGACGATCTCGCAGGACTCCTCGATCGCCGCGACCTGGTCGGCGCGCAGGCTGCGGCGGGCCCGCGAGCTCATCACCATGATGTAGCGACGCCGGCCCTCCGGCGTACGACCGCAGAGCTCGACGGCGTTGCCCGCGAACTCGCGCACCTGCTCCTCGGTGAGCTCCACGACCCGGCGCCCGTTGACGCTCAGCCGCTCGCGCACCGCCTCGCGGCGCACCTCGTCGGGGATCATCTCGAGCGCGATCATCGCCACGTCGGTGCCGATGCAGGCGATCACGTTGGTGTGGTAGACGGGCACGCCGGCCGCGTCGACGGCGTCGAAGGCCATCGGCTCGTAACCGAAGTCGGTGCAGAACCGCTCGAGCACGTGGGTGTCGGCGCGGTGGCTGACCGCCGTGTAGGCCACCCGCGACACGTGGTCGAGCACCATCGCCCCGGTCCCCTCGAGGAAGATGCCGTCGGGCTCCAGGCCGGAGTAGTCGACAATCGTCTGCACCCGGTAGGACGACTTCAGCATCTCCAGCACGTCGCTGCGCCGCTCGTGGCGACGGTTGGAGGCGTACATCGGGTAGACCGCGACGTTGCCGCCGGCGTGGGTCGACAGCCAGTTGTTGGGGAACACGCTGTCGGGCCGGGTGTGGTCCTCGTCGGCGAACACGTGCACCCGCACGCCGGCCTCGCGCAGTCGTTCGGCCACGGCGTCCATCTCGGCCAGCGCCGCGGCCGACGTCTGCTCATCGGTCTGGTCGGGCGGCACCTCGGTCTGGAAGGCGTTGTCGGCTGCCGTGGCGGGGTTCGGGACGAACCGCTCGGCGCGGACGAGGATCACTGCGGACGGGGCCTGGGCACTCACAGGAGGAACCTAGACGACGGCCCCTGCTCGGCGAGACATCCGGGCCGGGTGGGAGCGATATCCGGGCCGGGTCAGCGGGTGTACGCCGCGAGGTGCTGGCCGGTGAGCGTGCCGGCACCGGCCACGAGGTCGGCGGGGGTGCCCTCGAAGACCAGGCGGCCGCCGTCGTGACCGGCCCCGGGGCCCAGGTCGAGGATCCAGTCGGCGTGGGCCATCACGGCCTGGTGGTGCTCGACGACGACCACCGAGCGGCCGCCGTCGACCAGCCGGTCGAGGAGGGCGAGCAGCTGCTCGACGTCGGCCAGGTGCAGGCCGGTGGTGGGCTCGTCGAGGACCAGCACCCCTTCCTTGCTCTTCATGTGCGTGGCGAGCTTGAGGCGCTGCCGCTCCCCGCCCGACAGCGTGGGCAGCGGCTGGCCCAGGGTGAGGTAGCCCAGGCCGACGTCGACCAGGCGCTCCAGCACGGCGTGCGCCGCGGGGGTCCGGGCCTCGCCGTCGGCGAAGAACTCCGCAGCCTCGTCGACCGACATCGCCAGCACCTCGCTGATGTCGCGTCCCCCCAGGCGGTGCTCGAGGACGGCGGCCTGGAAGCGGCGGCCCTCGCACTCCTCGCACGGGGTCGCGACCCCGGCCATGATCGCCAGGTCCGTGTAGACGACCCCGGCGCCGTTGCAGCCGGGGCAGGCGCCGTCGGAGTTGGGGCTGAAGAGCCCCGGCTTGACCCCGTTGGCCTTGGCGAAGGCCTTGCGCACCGGGTCCAGCAGCCCCGTGTAGGTCGCCGGGTTGCTGCGCCGCGACCCGCGGATCGGGGCCTGGTCGACCGCCACCACCCCGGGCCCGCCCTCGGCGTCGGCCAGCGGCAGCAGCGAGCCGTCGACGAGGGAGCTCTTGCCGGAGCCGGCCACGCCGGTGATGACGACCAGGACCCCCAGCGGCACGTCGACGTCGACGCCGCGCAGGTTGTGGGTGCGGGCGGCACGGACCTGCAGCGCACCGGTGGGGGTGCGCACCGACTCCTTGAGCCGGGCCCGGTCGTCGAGGTGGCGCCCGGTCAGGGTGCCGCTGGCGCGCAGCCCCTCGACGCTGCCCTCGTAGACCACCTCTCCCCCGTGGCTGCCCGCGCCGGGGCCGAGGTCGACGACGTGGTCGGCGTGCACGATCGTCTCGGGCTTGTGCTCGACGACCAGCACGGTGTTGCCCTTGTCGCGCAGCTGCAGCAGCAGCGCGTTCATCCGCTCGATGTCGTGGGGGTGCAGGCCGATGGTGGGCTCGTCGAAGACGTAGGTGACGTCCGTCAGCGCGGAGCCGAGGTGGCGGATCATCTTGGTGCGCTGCGCCTCCCCGCCCGAGAGCGTGCCCGAGGGCCGCTCCAGCGACAGGTAGCCGAGCCCGATCTCGGTGAAGGAGTCGAGCAGGTGGCGCAGCCCGGTGAGAAGCGGGGCCACGGTCGGCTCCTCGAGGTCGCGCACCCAGTCGGCGAGGTCGCTGATCTGCATCGCGCAGAGCTCGGCGATGTCGCGCCCGGCGATCTTCGCGGAACGCGCCAGGGCGGTGAGCCGGGTGCCGTCGCAGTCCGGGCAGGTCTGGAAGGTCACCGCGCGCTCGATGAACGCACGGATGTGCGGCTGGACCGCGTCGATGTCCTTGGCCAGGAAGGACTTCTTGATCGCCGGGATCAGGCCGACGTAGGTCAGGTTGATGCCGTCGACCTTGATCTTGGTCGGTTCGCGGTGCAGGAGGTCCTGCAGCTCCTTCTTCCCGTACTTCGCGATCGGCTTGTCGGGGTCGAAGAACCCGCACCCGCGGTAGATCCGGCCGTACCAGCCCTCCATCGAGTAGCCGGGGATCGTCAGGGCGCCCTCGTTGAGGGACAGGGAGTCGTCGTAGAGCGCCGCCAGGTCGATGTCGCTGACCTGCCCGCGCCCCTCGCAGCGCGGGCACATCCCCCCGGTGCGGTTGAAGGTGACCTTCTCGGTGCGGGTGCGACCCTCGCCGCGCTCCACGGTGATGCCGCCGCTGGCCGAGACCGAGGCGGTGTTGAAGGAGAACGCGCCCGGCGGACCGACGTGGGGCCGGCCCAGCCGGCTGAACAGGATCCGCAGCATCGCGTGCGCGTCGGTGACGGTGCCGACCGTGGAGCGCGGGTTCGCGCCCAGTCGCTCCTGGTCGACGATGATCGCCGTCGTCAGCCCCTCCAGCACGTCGACCTCGGGGCGCGCGAGGGTGGGCATGAAGCCCTGCACGAAGGTGCTGTAGGTCTCGTTGATGAGCCGCTGCGACTCCGCGGCCACGGTGCCGAAGACCAACGAGCTCTTGCCCGAGCCGGACACCCCGGTGAAGACCGTGAGACGGCGCTTGGGGAGGTCGACGCTGACGTCGCGCAGGTTGTTGACCCGGGCACCCTGCACCCGGATCAGGTCGTGCCGGTCCGCTGCGGGCTCACCCTGATGGTCGGTTTCGCGAGGTGCCATGCGGGTCAGGGTAAGGCGCATGAGCACCAACACCCGAGAGATCGCCGCTTCGCCCGCCGACGTCTGGAAGGTGCTGGCCGACGGCTGGCTCTACCCGCTGTGGGTGGTGGGGGCGTCCCGGATGCGCGAGGTCGACGACCACTGGCCGCAGGTGGGCGCCCGCCTCCACCACTCGGTCGGCAGCTGGCCGTTGCTGGTCGACGACGAGACCGAGGTGGTCGAGTCGCTGCCCCACGAGCTGCTCGAGGTGCGCGCCAAGGCGTGGCCCGGCGGGGAGGCCGGGGTGACGCTGCGCCTCGAGCCGCTCGACGGCGGCGCGAGGACCCGGGTCACGATCGAGGAGGACGCCAAGACCGGTCCGGGCCGCCTGGTGCCCAAGCCGCTGCGCGACCTGCCGCTGGCCTGGCGCAACGTCGAGACGCTGCGCCGCCTGGCGTTCGTCGTCGAGGGCCGCCAGGCGCCGTAGCGGCCGGCATGTCGAGGTCCGGCCCCCGACCGTCTCCATGTGCCAGTAGTGGTCCATGACGGAGACGGCGCGGCTCTACCCCCGACCCCGCGCGGCCTGGAGCTCCCCGACCCACCCGTAGGACGACCTCGGGGTCCGTACGTAGTAGCCCTCCAGCCTGAACCCGGGTACGTCGCCGCGCGCCAGGTCGGCGACCACGTCGAGGTGCTCGGCGAGGTGGGCCACCCGGTCCTGGTCGTCCACGACCCCGTCCGGCGCCACCGGCTCGGGCAGACCGGCGCCGATCTCGGTGATCACGACCGGCGGGAGCCGGGGGCCGTACCGCCCGGCCAGGTCCTCGGCGGTGCGGCGCAGGCCGCCGGGGTCGGCCGCGACCGGGCTCGGGAGCTCGTGGTCGAGGCCGTAGAAGTCGATCGGTGCCCCCACCAGCGCCAGGTCCTTGCGCGACATCCGGGTCGCCCTGCGCAGCCGGCGCCTCATGCCCGGCGGCAGCCCCGCCGGCAGCTCGGGCCTGCAGCGCAGCAGCACGGGGTCCGCGAGGAGCCGGTCCTGCAGGAGGCCCAGCAGCCCGGCCGTGGCCGGGTCCTGCGGGTCGTCGGTGAGCGGCGGGCCGCTCTGCGTGATGCCGATCCGGCCCCGCACCGGCACCGAGCGCAGCGCGCGCACGGCGAGCCCGTGGCCCAGCAGCACGGTGCGCGCGACCGACCCGGCGCGCCGGATCTGCTCCAGGTCCGGACCGGTCACCCCGGGCCGGGGTCCGTCCAGCTCCACGCGGGCGGCCCCGGTGAGGGTCACCCAGTCCACGACCCGGTCGCCGAGCCGCTCACCGACCAGGGCGGCGTACTCGCCGAAGCGCTTCGCGGTGTCGCGCGACGCCCACCCGCCACGCTGCTCCAGGGGTGGCGGTGTGCCCCGGTGGAAGAGGGTGGCTGACGGGCGGATGCCGCTCTCGAGGAGCCGGTCGAGGAGTCGGTCGTAGACGTCGAGCCCGGCCGGGTCGGCGGGCCCCGACCCGGTCGGCTGCACCCGCCGCCAGGACACCGAGAAGCGGTAGCCGTCGAGGCCGGCGCCGTCCAGCAGCGCGAGGTCCTCCTCGTGGCGGTCGTGGCGGTCCGCAGCGGCACCGGCCTGCGGCTCGGTGGTGGCCGCGCCCACCACGAAGTCGCGAGGCAGCCGGGCTGCGAGGTCGCGCGGGTCGGGCTGTGGCGCCCTCGCACCACCGGTGTCCGCGGAGAGGATCTCACCCGGGCCGTCCACGCTCGCAGCCTAGCCACGGATGGACGGCCCGGGGGCCGTTTTCGGCGACCTAGGAGACCGGCCGGTCCAGCTCCACGACGAGCGGGGCGTCGGTGCGCTCGCGCACGTCGTCGACCTCCACGTCGGGCGCCAGCTCCACGAGGCGGAACCCCTCACCGGTCACGTCGAGGACACCGAGGTCGGTGATGACTCGGTGCACGACGGCCTTGCCGGTCAGCGGCAGCGTGCACTCGCGCACCAGCTTGGCCGAACCGTCACGGGCCACGTGCTCCATCAGCACGATGACGCGGCGGGCGCCGTGGACCAGGTCCATCGCGCCACCCATGCCCTTGACCATCGCGCCGGGGACCATCCAGTTGGCGAGGTCACCGTTGCCGGCGACCTGCATGCCCCCGAGGATCGCGGCATCGACCTTGCCACCGCGGATCATCGCGAACGACGTCGCCGAGTCGAAGTACGACGCCCCACGTCGCAGGGTCACGGTCTCCTTGCCGGCGTTGATCAGGTCCGCGTCCTCCTCGCCGGCGACCGGGTAGGGCCCGACGCCGAGGATGCCGTTCTCGGACTGCAGCACCAGCTCGACGCCGTCGGGCACGTGGTCGGGCACCTTGGTGGGCAGCCCGATGCCGAGGTTGACGTAGGAGCCGTCCTCGAGCTCGGCTGCGGCTCGTGCCGCCATCTGGTCCCTGCTCCACGCCATCAGCTGACCTCCTTGACCGTGCGCTTCTCGATCCGCTTGTCGGCGGCCTGCTCCGGGGTCAGCTCGACCACGCGCTGCACGAACACACCGGGGGTGTGCACGTGGGCGGGGTCGATGTCGCCGGGCTCGACGAGGTGCTCGACCTCAGCGATCGTCGTGCGTCCGCACATCGCGGCGGGCGGGTTGAAGTTGCGGGCGGCGTCCTTGTAGACGAGGTTGCCGTGCCGGTCGCCCATCCAGGCGCGCACCAGGGCGACGTCGGCGTGGATGGCGTGCTCCAGGACGTGCTCCTGCGGACCGTCGGCGGTGGGCAGGACCTGGGTCTGCTTGACCGGGGAGGCGATCGCGACGCTGCCGTCGGGGGCGTAGCGCCACGGCAGGCCGCCCTCGGCGACCTGGGTGCCGACGCCGGTGCGGGTGAAGAACGCGCCGATGCCTGCTCCCCCGGCACGCATCCGCTCGGCGAGGGTGCCCTGCGGGGTGAGCTCGACCTCGAGCTCCCCGGAGAGGTACTGCCGCGCGAACTCCTTGTTCTCCCCCACGTAGGAGGCGACCATCCGGCGCACGCGCTCGGCGCCGAGCAGCCGGCCGAGCCCCCAGTCGTCGACACCGGCGTTGTTGGAGACGAGCTCGAGGTCGTCGATGCCGGCGGCCAGCACCGCCTCGATCAGCACCGACGGGATGCCGCACAGGCCGAAGCCGCCCACGGCGAGCGTCGAGCCGGAGGCGATGTCGGCCACGGCCTCAGCGGCCGAGCTCACGGTCTTGTCGATCATCGGGTGCACCGACCTGTCGTGGTGGAGGGGCGAGTCACAGGGTCTCCTTCGCCGAGCGGATGGCTACATCGAGAGTGTTGCCCGGTCGCGGGTGCCGGGCAACTCCGAGCAGGGTGGTGGATCAGGTGGCGGTCCAGCCGCCGTCCATGACGTGCGAGGTGCCGGTCACCGAGGCGGAGTGCGGGCCGCACAGCCAGGTGACCAGTCCCGCCACCTCGGCGGGCTCGACGAGGCGCTTGAGCGGGGTGCGGGCGAGCAGCACCTCGTCGAGGACGCGGTCCTCGGGCAGGCCGTGCACACGTGCCTGGTCGGCGATCTGCCCCTCGACGAGGGGGGTCCGCACGTAGCCGGGGTTGACCGTGTTGGAGGTGACCCCGTGGGCGGCGCCCTCGACCGCCAGGACCTTGGACAGTCCCTCGAGGCCGTGCTTCGCCGAGACGTAGGCCGACTTGAACGCCGAGGCTCGCAGGCCGTGGACGCTCGAGACGTGCACGAGGCGACCCCAGCCGCGCTCGTACATGCCGGGCAGCGCGCCGCGGGCCAGCAGGAAGGGCGCGCGCAGCATCAGGTCGTGGACCTGCTGGAACTTGGCCGGGTCCAGCTCGTGCACCGGCGCGACGTGCTGGATGCCGGCGTTGTTGACCAGGATGTCGACGTCCAGGTCCATCGCCTCGATGGCCGCGGGGTCGGTCAGGTCGGCGGCGACGGCGCTGCCGCCCACGAGGTCGGCGATCTTCTGCGCCCCCGCCTCGTCCCGGTCGACGACGACGACGTGGGCGCCCTGGGCGGCGAGGGCCTCGGCGACGGCGGCGCCGATGCCGCTGGCGCCGCCGGTGACGAGGGCTCGGCGGCCCTCCAGGAGGGCCGGCGTGGTGGCGGTCACAGTGCTCATGGCCCCACCGTAGGAGGAGCACCCCCTCCGGGGCCATGTGCATCCGACACGTCCGCGAGCGCGGTTCGTGTGCGCGACACACACCCCCTCAGTGGTCGGTGGGCACCCCGCGCTGCAGCCGGACCACGCGCAGCGCCAGCTGGAGGTCGAGCGCGGCCTCGGGTCGGCGCCACTCGGCGCCCAGGAGGTCGCCGACCCGCTCGAGCCGCTGGGCGACCGTGTTGGGGTGCACGTGCAGCCGGGCCGCGCTGGCGCGGGCGCCGCCACCCTCGGCGAACCACGCCTCGAGGGTGCCGACGAGGTCGCTGCCGCGCTGCGCGTCGTAGGCCAGCACCGGCCCGAGGGTGCGCTCCACGAAGTCAGCGAGCTCGGCCGGTCCGGCGCCACCGAGCAGCAGCCGGGTCACGCCGAGGGCCGCCGGGTCGGCGCTCTCACCGGCCCGACCGAGCACCAGGAGCGTGTCGACGCAGCGGCGCGCCTCGTCGTACGCCGCCGGCAGGCCGCCGTCGACGGGGTCCTGGGGGACGGGGGCGACCCCGACCGTCACGGGCGTGCCGCAAGCCTCGGCGAGGGTGGCGCGCAGCCGTTCGCCGACCTCACGGGCGCCCCCTCCGCTGCCGGGCACCACCAGGACCGGGCGGCCGCGGTGCTCGACGGCCAGGCCGTCCACGGCCCGGGCCGCGCGGGCGGCAGCACGGGCGGCCCGGTGCCGCTCCCCCGCCGGCACGTCGACGACGGCGACCACGCAGCCCGCGTCGAGGCGCAGCCGCTGGCCGCGCGCGCGTTGCCGCATCCTCGCCGGGTCGGCATCGCTGCCCTCGAGGAGGTCGGTGAGCAGCGCCCCGCCCAGGCGCTCCTCGGCCTCGTCGACGGAGCGGGCGAAGAGCAGCACCAGCCCGGCGACGATCGCGCCGCGCTCCAGCGTGCGGCGCCCGGCCAGGTCCAGCGGCGGTCCCCCGTGCACGACCACCGTGGCCAGGTGCTCCTGACCGGCCAGGGCGGGCGCCAGGTGGCCGTCGCCCACCGGGACCGAGCGGCCCGAGGAGACCGCCTCGGGCACGGCGTCGCGCCAGGTCGCGGGGGCGGGGCCGGCGTCGCCGGCCAGCACCGAGCCGTCGGTGTCGAGCACGGCGACCGCACCGCCGCCGAGCAGCTCGGTCAGCACCGCGACCACCTCGGCCAGGGTGCTGCGGTGCAGCAGCAGCCCGGTCAGCTGGTCGTGGGCCACCGCAGCCTGCTCGACCGCCTCGGTCTGCTCGCGCAGCAGGGCGTTGGCCTCGTCGAGCTCGGCGAAGAGCCGGGCGTTCTCGAGGGCCACGGCGGCGTGCGCCGCGAAGGACGTCAGCAGCGAGACCTCCTCCGGCGGGAACGGGCGCACCGTGCGGTGGGTGGCCATCAGAGCCCCGATCACCCGGCCCTCGAGCACCAGCGGCACGCCCAGGATCGCGCGGATGCCTTCGTCGGCGACGGCGTCGTCGACGAAGCCGCGGTGCACGAAGCGGTCGTCGTTCTGGTAGTCGGAGGTGAAGTACGGCGCCCCCGTCTGGGCGACGAGGCCCAGCAGCCCGGTGCCGAGCGGCAGCCGCAGGGTGCGGAACTGGGTCGAGAGCGCACCGTCGGTCACCTTCATGAAGGAGGCGCCCTCCACCTCGTCGTTGAGGGAGAGGTAGGTCATGTCGGCCTGCAGCAGCTGGCGGGCGCGACGCACGATCGCGGCCAGGATCGCGTTGACGTCGCGGATCGCGGTCAGGTCGCTGGCGGTCTCGTACAACGCGGACAGCTCGGCCTCGCGGGAGCGCTGGCGCGCAATCAGGTCGCGCAGCCGCAGGGCGACGTCGTAGCGGCGGCGGGCCTCGGGGTCGTCCCCGGCTCCGGCCACCGCGCGGTCGAACTCCTCACGGGGCGCCTCGTCGTAGAGGAGGTCGAGGAAGGAGCGGGCCATCGCCGCATCATGCCCGACCCGCAGGTTTGGGCGGGTGCCACCACTGGGTAAAGGAGACCAGGGTCAGGTGCCCGACTCCTCACACGCAGCCCGCATCTCGGGCGCGGGCTGCGTCGGAGTCAGAAGCTGCCGATGTTCTGCTTCTGGCAGTTGATGTCCACGGAGCCCGCCGGGCTGAGCCACTGGCCGAGCGCGGAGTACACCTCGACCGTCCACACGGTGTTGCCCTTCTCCTTCGGCTGCGTGCCGGTCAGGACCTGGGTCTTCAGGGGCCCGGAGCCCCGGGCGTACTCCTCGCCACCACTGGTGATGACGACGACGTACGACGTCCCGGTGGGCCATGACCCCGAGAAAGTCGTCAGGGCGACCGTGATCGCGTCGATCTTCCTGCCCTTGTCCTCCACACAGGTGTAGCTGCCGCGCAGGGCCGAGGGTGTCTCCAGGGTGGCCGTGGTCACGGCGAGACTGGACGTCGCGGACCGGGTGAACTCCGCGGAGGCGATCTGCGGGACCACGAAGAGCGTCGCGGCGACGAGCAGCACGGTCACGACGCGCCGTACGTGGTCGATCGCTGACATATGTGCGCTCCCGTGGGGTACCAATCAACTGTGCTCCTGAACAGGTCCTACTCTGGCGTCCCAGGCTCAAGACCGATCAGCCGTAGCCACAAGGTTTCCGCAAGCCTGACGAGGTGCCCCCGCGCCTCGCTCTCGAGGAGGAACGCGCGATGACGCAAGAGGCCCCCGAACGCCGAGCACTGGTCGTCGAGGACGACGAGGACATCCGCTCGCTGATCGAGTTCACCCTCGGCACCCAGGGGTTCGCGGTCACCGCGGTCGACACCGGCCCGAAGGCCATCGAGGCCGTGAGGGCCCAGGAGCCGGACCTGATCACCCTCGACCTCGGCCTCCCGGGCATCGACGGCATCGAGACCTGCCGGCGCCTGCGCGAGCTCACCGACGCCTACGTCGTGATGATCACCGGGCGCGACGACGAGATCGACCGGCTGCTGGGTCTCGAGACCGGCGCCGACGACTTCCTGACGAAGCCGTTCTCCGTGCGCGAGCTGAAGGCGCGGGTGAACGCGCTGTTCCGGCGTCCGCGTCGGGTGGAGCCGCGCGGACTGGCCGCCCCCGCCGCTGGCGGCACGGGCGAGGCACCCATCGTTACGGCCTCGGCCCTGCAGGACCCGCCGCCGGCTCCCGCGCAGCCGCTGCCCGACCACGAGCTGCTCGAGCACGGGCCGCTGCGCATCGACGTGGACGGTCGTCGGGCCTTCCACGGAGACGACGAGCTGTCGCTGACGCGCACGGAGTTCGACCTGCTCACCGAGCTGATGCGGACCCCGGCCCGGGTGTGGACCCGCGAGGCGCTGCTGCGCTCGGTGTGGGGCACCGACTGGGCCACCGACACCCACCTCGTCGAGGTGCACGTCGGCAACCTGCGCCGCAAGATCGAGGCCGGGCAGAAGGACCTCAAGCTGATCCGCACCGTGCGCGGTGTCGGCTACCGGATGGAGACGCTGGCGGGCTGAGCCCGGCCGGGGACGCCCCTCAGCGGGCCTGGGCGGCGCGCTGGGTGGCGTCGAAGGTGAAGCCGATCGTGGCGGCGGCACCCTGCAGGTTGTTGCCCGCCTCGGTTGGCAGGCTGAGCGTCACCCGCAGGTTCGCGGCAGCCCCGGTGCCGTTGAGTGAGGTGGTGACGGGCGCGAGCGCCTGACCCGTCATCACGACGGGTCGGGTGGTCAGCACCGTCGTCGTGGTGCCGCTGCAGGAGAGCACCATGGTGTTGTTGACCTTGGTCCAGGGCACGGTGCACTGGTCGACGGCGATCTTGAGCCCCTGTGCGTCCGTGACCAGCGGGCCCGCGCCGGTGGTGCTCAGCAGGACGGAGCCGAAGGCCTCGGTCGCGGCTGAGCGGGTCAGCTGCACCGCGCGCTGGGCCGAGTCGCCCGGCACCAGCCCGGTGGCGGCGACGTTGAAGCCCTGGGCGGCCTGGTTGGTCAGGTCCAGCTTCACCTCACCGGCCGCGAGGCTCTCGCTCGCCGACGTCGACGACGTGAACGAGCCGTAGGTGCCCAGTCCGGCCACGGCCGCTGCACCGGCCACCAGCGCCAGCGACGTCGCCAGCCGCACGCCGGCGCCGCTGCGCGAGCGGGCCGCACGGCGGGGGGGGCGGCGGTGGGTGCCGGGGCGGGTCATGACGGGGAGCTCCAGGGGGTGGGAGGTGGGGAGGGGCTGATGAGCAGAACTCTGCCGGTGCGACCTCAAGGCGTCCTCAGGGAAGCCCGGGTGCACCCGGTGGGTTGGCTCAAGGAAGCTGCAAGAACCCTGCGCCGTGCTGCTCGAGCGCCTGGCTGGTCCGGTCCGCGGTGCCGCGGAGGTGGCGTACGGCGCGCCGTGCGCCCGCCGGGTCGCAACGGCGTACCTGCTGCTCGACGTCGTCGGCCAGGGCGGCCAGGGCCGTGGCCCCCACCGTGGTGGACGAGGTGCGCAGGCTGAGGACGGCATCCATCAGGTCGTCGCTGTCGCCGGTCTCGAGCGCAGCGAAGACGCGCTGCACCCGGCCCGGGAGCATGTCGCGGTAGGTCGCGACGAAGCGGCGCACGAAGCACGGGTCGCCCAGGTCGGTGCCGAGCCGAGCGATGACGGCGGTGTCGAGGACGGTCACGCCTGGCTCCTTCGGCTGGTGGCTGCTGCGGGTGAGGTGCGGGGGCGGTGCTGGGGTGAGGGATGAGGTGGTGCCGTGCGGCCGCCGCTCCCTCCACGGCGGCCACACGATGCCCGGGTCCGGGTGTCCCCCCGGACCCGGACTGGATCAGCGAGCCTCGCCGACGCGCTGCGTGGCGTCGAACTTGAAGTTCACGGTGTCGGACTTCAGCTGGAACTCGTTGTCAGCCGCCTGCGGCAGCGCCAGGGTCAGACGCAGGTTCGAGACCCCGGTGGAACCGTTGAGGGTCTTGGTGACCTCGGTCAGGTCGGTGTTCGCACCGATCACCGCACGCGAGGCCAGGATCGAGGTGGTGGCGCCCGAGCAGGTCATCTCCTTGGTGGTCGCGGACTTGACCCACGCCACCGAGCACTGGTCGATGCTCAGCTGCAGCCCGTTGGTGACGTTGGTGGTCAGGATCGAGGGCACCCCCGCCGACGACGTCGTGGTCAGCTTCACCGAACCGAAGCCCTCGGTCTGCTCGGCCCGCACCAGCTGCACCGCACGCTGCACGGTGTCACCGGGGACCAGCTTCACCGCCGGGACGTCCAGGCCCTGCGTGCCCTGGTTGCTCATCGTGATCTTCGTCTGACCCGAGTCGACAGCCTCAGCGGCGTCGGTGGTGGAGGTGAACGAACCGAACGTACCCAGACCGGCCACCGCAGTGGCACCGGCAACCAGGGCCACCGAAGCAGCGATACGAACAGAGGACTTGCGAGCGGAGGTGTTCGACATGAGGGAGGGTCCTTGTCTGGAGCCGGCCTCGGTGGGCCGGTCGGGCTGATGAGTAGAACTCTGCTCCCCCCAACGCAAGCCACCACCAGGCAAAGACCCCACATTCCCTCAAGGAACACGCAAGACCCCACAGCCACCCGCAAGGAAGCCCGAGCGGCGTCGAGACCCGGGAGAAACCGGCAGCCCTGTTCTACGTTCGTCTGTGGAACCGGACCTGGTTGTCGGCGCCGATGTCGGCCTCGTACTCCGGGTCGTGGATGCGGCGGTGGTGGAAGGGGCACAGCAACCGCCCGCGGGCCAGGTCGGTGCGCCCGCCGCGGGACCAGGGGTCGTCGTGGTGGGCGTGGCACCTCGCCGGCGGCGCGTCGCAGCCCTGCGCGGTGCAGCCCCGGTCACGCACCGCCAGCGCAATGCGTTGGGCGGTGGTGAAGAGCCGTCTGGCCCGGCCGACGTCGAGGGGCCGGCTCGTCCCGCCCAGCACCACCGGGAGGATGCCGGCCTCGCACGCCAGCCGGCGTGCGGTGGCGGCGGAGACCCGGGCGCCGGTGTCCAGGGTCGCGGCCGCGAGGCCACCTGCTAGCGAGGCGGCGGTCATGGTAACCACCACGGTGGCGTTCACACCACCGGCTCGGGGCAGGGTCGTGGGGTCGAGCCGCTCGATCAGCTCCACGAACGCCGCACCGAGGCGCTGCGCGGTAGGGCGACGGACGGGCATTGCCGTCTCGTCCTGACCGTCCTGGCCGGTGCGGTTCGCGATCTGGTGCTTGGGTGCGGCGAACGCCAGCAGCGCCCGCTCCAGCATCTGCCCCACCAGCGCCGGCACGGTGAAGGAGCCCTTGCAGCGGCCCTGGTCGTCCTCACGGATCCGGAACGCCACCGCCCTCTCCGCCTCACGGTCCTGGCGGGCCAGCTGCTCGGCCTCCCACGCCTCAGCCACCTCGGATGCGACGACCTCGAGGATCCGCCGGCCCAGGATCCTCAACGCCTTGGCGTCGTGGACCTCCGCGTAGGCGACCAGCGCCTTCGCGGCCTGCTCCAACACGCCCGGCTCGAGGTCGTCGGGCAACGCATCCAGCGCGTTGACGATCACCGACGCCTGCTCCGCGACCAGGTCGCCACGACCCAGCGCCTCCCGCACCACGCCGTACCGGATCAGACCGGTGGCCAGGCGGACCTCGCGGAACGACTCCCGCTTCGTCGACCGGGTCGCGTACGCGTGCCACACCGCCAACGACGGCGAGGCGTTGCGCTCCTGGACCGCCACGGCCTCCGCCTGGACCAGCGCCCGCGAGCGGAGCTCGACCAACCTCGCCTCGGCCCGCGCGATCTGCACCAGCACCTCAGCGGCGTCGGCCTGGCCCATCGACCAGGCCGGGGTCTCCGCCACCTCGTCGAGCGCGGCGTGCACCCGCGCGACAGCGTCGCCGATGGGGTGCAGTGCCGTCGTGGCCATGGGACCATTCTCCCAAGGCGCTAGGTAAAACGCCAGTTCAAACGGCGTTTTCCACAGGCAGATCGAAAACTTTTTCGAGCATACACAGAGTGACTGCTCGAGGGTGCAGAAGTGACCGGTCGACGGTGCGAAAGTGACCGCTCGTCGACGAACGGCACCGCCCGAGGTCTCTGGTGGACCTCGGACGGTGCCGGGCTCGGGTGGTGCTGGGCGGATCAGGCCTCGTCGGTCTCCGCGTCGTCCTCGTCGCGGGCCCAGATGCGGGACAGGCCGAGGAGGAGGACGGTGCCCAGGGCGCCGTACAGGACGAGGTCGTTGACGACCGGGGTGCGCAGGGCGCGGATGGCGGTGCCGACCTTGGGGATCACGGCCTGGACCTCCCACACGGTGTCGCCGTCCAGGGTCGCGGTCCAGGGGTCGACACCGTCGTTGTTGTCGCCCTTGGTGCGCACCGCGATGGAGCCGTCCTTGCCACGCTCGACCTCGACCACGCGGTGGGTCTCGACGCGCTGGTCCTCGATCGGGATGTGGTAGGTGATCACGTCACCGACGACCACGTCCTCGGCGGGGCGCGGGGCTGTCACCACGACGTCGCCGACCATGATCCCGGGCTCCATCGAGCCGGTCAGCATGGTCGCGGTGCGGTAGCCCAGCACGTGCGGGCCGACCGCGAAGAACAAGAAGAACGCCAGCGCCGCGATGACCAGCAGCGAGGTGACGACCCGGACCAGGCCACGCAGCACCCGCAGCACCCGGCGGCGCGGACGCCGACCTTCGGGTGCCGGGGCCGGGGCGGTCACGGGAGCAGGAGCGGGCACGAAGACCCGCGGAGCAGCAGCGGTGGCGCGGTGGCGACCGACGACCAGGGGAACGGCGGGGCTGCTCATGATCGGGCTCCTTCGGCTGGTGGCTGCTGCGGGTGAGGTGCGGGGGCGGTGCTGGGGTGAGGGATGAGGTGGTGCCGTGCGGCCGCCGCTCCCTCCACGGCGGCCACACGATGCCCGGGTCCGGGTGTCCCCCCGGACCCGGACTGGATCAGCGAGCCTCGCCGACGCGCTGCGTGGCGTCGAACTTGAAGTTCACGGTGTCGGACTTCAGCTGGAACTCGTTGTCAGCCGCCTGCGGCAGCGCCAGGGTCAGACGCAGGTTCGAGACCCCGGTGGAACCGTTGAGGGTCTTGGTGACCTCGGTCAGGTCGGTGTTCGCACCGATCACCGCACGCGAGGCCAGGATCGAGGTGGTGGCGCCCGAGCAGGTCATCTCCTTGGTGGTCGCGGACTTGACCCACGCCACCGAGCACTGGTCGATGCTCAGCTGCAGCCCGTTGGTGACGTTGGTGGTCAGGATCGAGGGCACCCCCGCCGACGACGTCGTGGTCAGCTTCACCGAACCGAAGCCCTCGGTCTGCTCGGCCCGCACCAGCTGCACCGCACGCTGCACGGTGTCACCGGGGACCAGCTTCACCGCCGGGACGTCCAGGCCCTGCGTGCCCTGGTTGCTCATCGTGATCTTCGTCTGACCCGAGTCGACAGCCTCAGCGGCGTCGGTGGTGGAGGTGAACGAACCGAACGTACCCAGACCGGCCACCGCAGTGGCACCGGCAACCAGGGCCACCGAAGCAGCGATACGAACAGAGGACTTGCGAGCGGAGGTGTTCGACATGAGGGAGGGTCCTTGTCTGGAGCCGGCCTCGGTGGGCCGGTCGGGCTGATGAGTAGAACTCTGCTCCTCCCAACGCAAGCCACCACCAGGCAAAGACCCCACATTCCCTCAAGGAACACGCAAGACCCCACAGCCACCCGCAAGGAACCCACCGAGCGTCTCCCTGCGCCGTACTAGGGGTGCCCGGGGCCCAGTGGTTGTGGTCTGGATCGTGGTCCGGCGAGAGGGAACGCCGAAGCCCCGACCCAGCGCCACGGGGGCGGCCGGATCGGGGCTTGGCGGAGCGTCAGCCCGGGGTCAGTTCAGGGGACGCATCGAGGCCGGTACACCGCCACCGCGGTGCACCTCCTCGACCAGCTCCTGCAGCGCGGTCAGTGCGACGCGCTGCGGCATCGGGCCGTAGGAGACGCGGGCGACGCCCAGCTCCTCGAGGCGGTCCAGCGACGGGGTGCCGGGGACGCCGATCATGGTGAGGCGCTGCGGGCCGAAGGCGTCGACCAGGGCGACGACCTCCTCCTCGGTGAGCTTGCCGGGCACGAACACCGCGGGGGCTCCAACCTGCAGGAAGGCCTTGCCGCGCTCGATGGCGTCGGCCAGGACCGCGCCCCGGTCGCGGTCGCCCGCCTTGACGAACGCGTCGGTGCGGGCGTTGAGCACGAAGTCGATGCCCTCGTCGTCGGCGGCCGCCATCACGTCCTCCATCATCGCCGCGGCCTCGGCCAGGGGACGCATCTGGTCCTCGAGGTTGGCGCCGACGATGCCGACCCCGATCGCCTTGCGGACCGTCTCGACGGGGTGGCCGTAGCCGGCCTCGAGGTCGGCGCTGACCGGGAGGTCGGTGGCTGCCGCGATCCGTCCGCAGACCTCGATCATCAGGTCGACGGGGATGTGCTCCCCGTCCGGGTAGCCGTAGGACGCCGCGATCGAGTGGCTGGCGGTCGCCAGCGCGGTGGTGCCGATGCCGTCGGCCACCACCTGGGCGCTGATGACGTCCCAGACGTTCACGACGGTGAGCAGGGTGGGGTCACGGTGCTGACCCAAGAGGTGCGTGGCCTTGTCCTGGAGGGCGCTCATCACGCCACCCTAGGAGACCCGGTCGTCCAGGTCGATGGCGCCGCTACTCCCAGAAGACCCGCTCGACCACACCGTGCGCCAGGCGGGTCATCCGCAGGTGGTCGTCGACCATCTGCTCCGAGGCCCCGTCGGTGTAGCCCAGGATCGCGGCCACGGCCGCCCGCTGCCGCGGGTCGGAGGGCAGGGAGTCGCTCGGGGTGCCGCGCGCCAGCGTCACGGCGTTGCGGGTGCGGCTGACCCGGCGCCAGGCCTGGGCCAGCAGGGACGCGTCGGCGCTCTCGAGCAGACCGGCCTCCTCGGCGGCGGCCAGGGCCGGCAGGGTGCGTGAGGTGCGCAGCCCCGGCACCTGTCCGGCGTAGCGCATCTGCAGCAGCTGCACGGTCCACTCGATGTCGGCCAGGCCGCCGCGCCCGAGCTTGAGGTGGGTCTTGCGGTCGGCGCCGCGCGGCAGCCGCTCCTCGTCGACGCGGGCCTTGATACGGCGCACCTCGATGATGTCGTCGTCGCTGATGCCGTCCTCGGGGTAGCGCAGCGGATCGATGAGCTCCTCGAAGCGCCGGCGCAGGTCGAGGTCGCCCACGACCGCGTCGGCACGCAGCAGCGCCTGCGCCTCCCAGACCATCGACCACTTGGCGTAGTAGGCGGCGTACGAGTCGAGCGTGCGCACCAGCGCGCCCTGCTTGCCCTCGGGGCGCAGGTCGGCGTCGACCTCGAGCGCCGGGTCGGTGCCGGGCAGCGACAGCAGCCGGCGCAGCTCGTTGGCCACCGCCTGGGCGTACGTCGCCGCCTCGTGGCCGTCCGCGCCCGCGACCGGTTCGTGCACGAACAGCACGTCGGCGTCGGAGCCGTAGGACAGCTCGAAGCCGCCGTAGCGCCCCATGGCGACCACCGCGATCCGGGTCGGCGCCTCGTCGAGGCCCTTGGCGCGGCGCACCGACTCCCCCACCACCTCGAGGGTCACCTCGAGCGTGGCGTCGGTCAGCCGCGACAGACCGGCGCCGATCTCCTCGACGTCGGTGAGGCCGAGCAGGTCGCCGGAGGCGATGCGCAGCAGCTCGCGGCGGCGTACGGCGCGCACAGCGCGCACCGCCTTCTCCGCGTCGTCGCGCCGCGCCGCCGCCGAGCGCATCTCGGCGGTCAGCGACTCGGCGTCGAGCGGCGCCAGGGACTGTCCCAGCATCCGCACGCCCTGGGGCTCGCGCTCGAGCAGGCTGGTGGCGTAGCGCGAGGTCGAGAGCAGCTGCGCGAGCCGCTGGGCCACCTGGCCCTCGTCGCGCAGCGTGGTGAGGTACCACGGGGTCGAGCCGAGCGCCTCGGAGATCCGGCGGAAGCCGAAGAGCCCGGCGTCCGGGTCGGGCCCGTCGGCGAACCATTCCAGCAGCACCGGCAGCAGGGTGCGCTGGATGTTGGCCGAGCGGGTCACTCCGCTGGTCAGCGCCTCGAGGTGGCGCAGCGCGGCGCGGGCGTCGGCGTACCCGAGCGCGGCCAGGCGGTCGCGAGCGGCGTCGGCCGAGAGCCGTGCCTGGTCGCCGGGCAGCTGGGCCACCGCGGCGAGCAGCGGGCGGTAGAAGAGCTTCTGGTGCAGCCGGCGGACCTCGCGGCGGTGGTGCTCGAGGGCCTTGTTGAGCCCCTCGACCGGGTTCCTGAGGTGACCCATGCTGCGCCCCAGGCGACGCAGCGCGTCGAGGTCGTCCGGGATGACGTGGGTGCGGCGCAGCCGGTGCAGCTGCATCCGGTGCTCGAGGGTGCGCAGGAAGGCGTAGGCGTCGTGCAGCTGCTCGCCGTCCTCGCGGCCGATGTAGCCGCCGCGGGTCAGGTCCGCGAGCGCGCTGAGCGTCGTGGGCGTCCGGATGGACTCGTCGGCGCGCCCGTGCACCAGCTGGAGCAGCTGGACGGCGAACTCGACGTCGCGCAGCCCGCCGGCGCCGAGCTTGAGCTGCCGCTCGGCCTCCTTGGTGGGGATGTGGTCGACGACCCGGCGCCGCATGGCCTGGGTGTCCTCGACGAAGCCGTCGCGCTCGGCGGCGCTCCAGATCATCGGCGCGACCATCTCCACGTAGGCCCGTCCCAGCTCGAGGTCGCCGGCGACCGGGCGGGCCTTGAGCAGCGCCTGGAACTCCCAGGTCTTGGCCCACTTCTCGTAGTAGCTCTCGTGGCTGGCCAGGGTCCGCACCAGCGGGCCCGAGGTGCCCTCGGGGCGCAGGTTGGCGTCGACCGGCCAGATCTCGCCCTCGGCGGTGGGCTCCCCGCAGATCCGCATCAGGTGCGCGGCCAGCTGCGAGGCGGCCCGGTTGGCGGCGTCGGGGTGCTCCTCGCCCTCGCCCGCGGTCGGCTCGTAGACGAACACGACGTCGACGTCGGAGACGTAGTTGAGCTCGTGCGCGCCGCACTTGCCCATCGCGACCACGGCCAGCCGCGCCAGGTGCGCCTTGTCGCCCAGCCGCTGCCGCGCGATCGCCAGCCCGGCCTCCAGCGTCGCCGCGGCCAGGTCGGACAGCTCGGCGGCCACGTCGTCGACCCCGACGTCGTGGGCCAGGTCGCGAGCGGCCAGGCGCAGCAGCACCCGTCGGTACTCCACCCGCAGCACGTCGACCAGCGCGGCGTCGTCGCCGACGGCAACCGGCGCGGGCCGGTCCGGGTCGGCACCCACCGCGCGCAGCATCGCCTCGCGCACGGCGTACGCCGCCGGGCGGGTGCACTCGAGCGTCGCGTCGGTGAGCTCGCGCCACTGCTCGGGGTGCCGGGCGAGGTGGTCGCTGAGCGCCTCGCTGGCGCCGAGGACCGCGAGCAGCCTGGTGGCCGATCCCTCCCCCTCGCGCAGCATCGAGAGCAGGTCGACCGCGCCGTCTCCCAGGGCCTCGACGAGCCGGGCCAGACCCACCACGGCCTGGTCGGGGTCGGCGGTGCGGGCCAGCAGCGGCAGCAGCTCGGGGCCTGCGGGGCCGATCTCCGCCAGCCGGCCCAGCGACCGCTCCGGGTCGCCGAAGCCGAGCCGCAGCAGCTGCCCCTTGGTGGTCGCCGCCCGGGTCACCGTTCCGCTCGCCCCCCGGCGATCGCGACGAAGGACGACACGAGCGGGCGCCAGGCGTCGTCGAGCTCGCTCCTGGCGGCGTCGATGCGCGCCACCTCGGCGGCGGTGTCGACGCCGGGCGCGGACTTGTCGTCGGAGGCCGCCCAGCGGGCCACGACCCCGGCGTCGACCTCGGGGTGCAGCTGCACGCCCCAGGCGGCCGGTCCGTAGCGGACCACCTCCGCGTCGCCCTGCGGGGTGCGGGCCAGCGCCAGGGCTCCCGGCGGCAGGTCGGTGACCACGTCGTTGTTCCAGTGCACGCCTCGTCGCGGCGTGGCCAGCGCGCCCGTGAGCGGGTCGCTGCTCGCCTCGCCGGTCCACTCCACCGGCACCAGCCCCACGGTCCGGCCGCGCGGGTTGACCTGCACCCGGCCGCCGAGCGCGGAGGCCAGCAGCTGGTGGCCCAGGCAGATCCCGAGCGTGGGCACCTCCGCACCCACGGCGTCGCGGAGCAGCTGCTTGGTGGGCCCCAGCCAGGCGTGGTCGGCGTCGTCGTCGGCGCCCATCGAGCCGCCCAGCACCAGCACGGCGTCGTACGCCGTCGGGTCGGGCAGCAGCGCGCCGGGCTCGCCGGTCGCGGTGTAGGGCCGGTGCACGTCGAGCTCGCACCCGGCCTCGGTGAGCCAGGTGCCGACGAGGGCCGGTGGGCAGTCGTCCTCGTGCTGGACGACCAGCACCCGGGGCGGGCCCGGCACGCGCGCGTCCACGCTCAGATGACCGGGAGCATGCGGTCGCGCTCGAAGGCGGAGACCTGGCCGCGGTACTCGTCCCACTCGGCGCGCTTGTTGCGCAGGAAGAAGTCGAAGACCTGCTCGCCCAGGGTCTCGGCCAGCAGCTCGGAGTCCTCGGCGATCGTGATCGCGTCGTTGAGGTTCTTCGGCAGCGGCTTGATGCCCAGGCTGGTGCGCTCGCGCTCGGTCAGAGACCACACGTCGTCCTCGGCCTCGCGCGGCAGCTCGTAGCCCTCCTCGATGCCCTTCATGCCGGCGGCGAGCACCACGGCGTAGGCGAGGTAGGGGTTGCAGGCGGCGTCGATGGTGCGCAGCTCGACCCGGGTCGACTGGCCCTTGAGCGGCTTGTACATCGGCACCCGGATCATCGCCGAGCGGTTGTTGTGGCCCCAGCAGATGTAGGACGGGGCCTCGCCGCCGAACATCATCCGCTTGTAGGAGTTGACCCACTGGTTGGTCACGACCGAGATCTCGGGGGCGTGCTCGAGGATGCCGGCGATGAAGCGGCGCCCGGTGGTGGAGAGCTGGTACTGCGCGCCCGCCTCGTAGAAGGCGTTCTCGTCACCCTCGAAGAGGCTGAGGTGGGTGTGCATGCCGGAGCCGGGGTGCGTCGTGAACGGCTTGGGCATGAAGCTGGCCCAGATGCCCTGGCTCATCGCCACCTCCCGGATCACGGTGCGGAAGGTCATGATGTTGTCGGCCGTGGACAGGGCGTCGGCGTAGCGCAGGTCGATCTCCTGCTGCCCGGGGCCGGCCTCGTGGTGGCTGAACTCCACCGAGATGCCCATCTGCTCGAGCATCGTGATCGCCTGGCGGCGGAAGTCGGCGCCCTCGGACTGGGCGGTGTGGTCGAAGTAGCCGGTGCGGTCGACCGGCACCGGCTCCGCCCCGGCCTCGGGGAGGCCCTTGAAGAGGTAGAACTCGATCTCGGGGTGGGTGTAGAAGGTGAAGCCCTTCTCGGCCGCCTTGCTCAGCGTGCGCTTCAGGACGTGGCGCGGGTCGGCGTACGACGGGGTGCCGTCGGGCATCTCGATGTCGCAGAACATCCGCGCCGTCGCCGGGCCCTCCTCACGCCACGGGAGGATCTGGAACGTCGAGGGGTCGGGCTTGGCGAGCATGTCCGACTCGAAGACGCGCGCGAAGCCCTCGATGGCGGAGCCGTCGAACCCGATGCCCTCGTCGAAGGCGTTCTCGAGCTCAGCCGGGGCCACCGCCACCGACTTCAGCGAGCCCAGCACGTCGGTGAACCACAACCGCACGAACCGGACGTCCCGCTCCTCGAGTGCGCGGAGAACGAAGTCTTCCTGCTTGCCCATGGGGGGAGCCTAGTCGTGGCCGCTCCCGGCGCCCCCGAGGGCCTCACCGGCAGACGGTGACGTCCTGGGAGCCCAGCACCCCCTCGTGGACCCGGCGCATCGGTGCGAGCCACGGGGTGGTGGTGGCCAGGTGGGCCAGGGTGCCGGCGACGGGGCCGTGCACGCCGGGCACCTGTACCCGGCTCACGACGACGGGCAGGGTGACCTTGTCGCGCGAGGTGCCCTCGAAGCAGCCGCTGGCGCGGTGCTTGGTACGGGCGACCTCGGTGTCGACGTGCTCGCCCGCCGTGAGGCCGGCGTACCGGAACACGACGGTCGTGTCGTAGCCGGTGTGGCCCTCCCAGGGCGCGCGGACCACCACCGACATGCCGGGGGTGCGCGAGCTGGGCACCGCGAAGGCGACCTTGCCGTCGCGGACCCGCTTCTCCAACGAGGCCCAGAGCCGCGGCTCGGCGGGGTCGTCGGTCGCGAGACCCGAGTAGACCTGCACGCGGCAGCCGTGGCAGTCCTCGATCGGCAGCACCACCCGGGTGGTGCCGTCGCCGGTGCCGGGGGTGCCTGGGGTGCCGGGGGTGCCGGCCCGGGCGCCCGTGGCGCCGCCGGTGACGAGGGTCGCCGCGACGGCGGCCGAGACGGCGAGGACGGTGTGGATCGAGTGGCGCACGGGGAGCCTCCTGCGGGCTGTGGGTGGGTGCGGTGTCCCCTGGTCTACGCACCGCCTCGGCATCTGGTTGCGTGGTGAGGGGTGCGGAGGTCGCACCGACACTGGTCTGGACCACCGGTCCGGCGAGGAGCCGATCCGTTTGCTCGTCGCGTGGTCCGGGCACCAGCCCGAGGTGAGCACCACCGTCGACCGCCCTGCCGTACCCGCTGGTGCGGGACGGCTGCCGGCCCTGGTCGACGCCGCCGCCCTGGTCGACGCTCCGGGCGGCGAGCGCGCCTGGCGCGACCTGGTCCGCTCCGCCCGCCACGCCAACCCGTTCCTGGACCCCGACGTGCTGCTGCCTGCACTGCGCCACCTGCCGCCACCGGGCGGCGCGCGGCTGCTGACCGGGGGCACCGAGGACCGGCTCGAGCTGCTGCTGCCGGTGACGACCGGGCACCGGGTGCCCCGCAACCCGGTGCGCGCCACGGTCGCGTGGCAGCACACCCACCACTTCCTCGGTACGCCGCTCGTCGCGCCCGGGCTGCACCAGCGGGGCTGGCGCTCGGCGCTGCGTGACCTGGCCGCCGGCGGGGACGCGTGGTTCGTGCTGCCCCTCACCGACCTGGACGTGGTCCAGGACGTGGAGGCCGCGGCCCGCGGGCTCGGGCTCACCTCGCGCCGCCTGGAGGAGCGGGTGCGTCCGGTGACGCACCGCCACGAGCACGACGACTACGCCGCGCAGCGGCTCTCCGGGCGTCGTCGCAAGGAGCTGCGCCGGGTGCGTCGTCGACTCGACGAGGCCGTCGGCGGTGGACTCGACCTGGTCGACCTGGTCGACGGTGCGACCGCGCCGGCCGTCGAGGCGGCGCTGGAGCAGTTCCTGGGGCTCGAGGCCGCCGGTTGGAAGGGCACCGACGGGGGCGCGTTCGCCGCGAACCCCGCGGAGCGGGCCTTCTTCCTCGAGTCCTGCAGAGCACTCGCCGCCGACGGGCGCCTCGAGGTGCTCGCGCTGCAGGGCCACGAGGGCGGCCCGGTGGCGATGGTGGTCAACCTGCGCTCCGGTGACGCGCTGTTCACCTTCAAGATCGCCTACGACGAGCAGCACGCGGCGTACTCCCCCGGCCTGCTGCTCTACCTCGAGCAGCTCTCCCGCTTCCACACCTCCGGCGCCGCGCTGGTCGACACCTGCGCGGAGCCCGACCACCCCATGGCCCGGCGCCTGCACGGCGACGACCGCTGTCTGGTGACCCTGGCGGTCTCGCTGGGACCGCACCGCGGCGCGCTCGCCGTGCGGTGGGCGCACACCGTGACCCGCCTCGCCGGCGCCGTGCGCCGCCACCGGGCCCCGACCCGTCAACGAGAGGACCACCCATGACCAGCCTGCTGCACCTCGACGAGCAGTCCGTCCGCTCCCTGCGCACCGCCGGCGAGACCGGACAGCCGCAGGAGGTGACCCACGCGCTGCGCTCCCACGCCCTGCTCACGCTCGAGGCGCTCGCCGACCTCGCCGTCTCGCTGCCGGCCGACAGCATCGAGCACAACGTCGGCGCGCTGCCCGACGTCGTCGCCGACGGCCGGGCCCCGCGCCTGGAGGTCGGTCCCGAGGGCCTGCGCGAGATGATCCTCGGCCTCGAGACCAACGGCGCGTGGTGCGTCGTCAAGAACGTCGAGCAGGACCCGGCCTACAGCGCGCTGCTCGACTCCTGCCTCGACGAGATCGAGGACCTCGTCTCGGGGCCCGGTCAGGCGTACAAGCGGGAGGGCTTCGTGTTCCTCTCCGCCCCCGGCTCGATGACTCCCTCGCACATCGACCCCGAGCACAACGTGCTGCTGCAGGTGCAGGGCACCAAGACGATGGTGACCGGCAGCTGGGCCACCCCCGACGCGCGTGCCGCCGAGGCCGAGCGCCTCGTCGGGGGCGGGCACCGCAACCTCCAGCACGACATCGAGGACCCGGTCGAGCACCACCTCGAGCCGGGCGACGGGATCTACGTGCCGCCCTACACCCAGCACAAGGTCGTCAACGGCCCGGCGCTGTCGATCTCGCTGTCGGTCACCTGGCGCAGCCGTGCCCTGGCCGACGAGGTCAAGGTGCTGCGCGCCAACACCCACCTGCGCCGCGCCGGGCTCTCCCCCGCCGCCCCCGGCACCCGCCCCGCGGTCGACCGGACGAAGGCGACGGCCATGAGCGTGGCCGAGAAGGCCAAGGCCGCCGTACGCCGCTCCCGCTGACCCGGCCCAGATATCTCGTCGATCCGGCCCAGATATCTCGTCGACCCGGCGCAAATGTTTCGCTGAGCCGGCCCAGAAGGACGGTCCTCGCCCTACGGTGTGAGCGGGGCCGGAGCGAGGGGTGGACGCGGTGGAGTCAGGCAAGGGCGATGCCGCCCTGTGGCGACTCACCCTCCAGCACTCCCCGATCGGGATGGCGCTCGTCGGGCTCGACGGGCTGCTCATGATGGTCAACCGCGCCGCCTGCACGATGCTGGGCCGCGACGCCGACACGTTGCATGCGATGACCTTCCAGGACATCACGCACCCGGACGACCTCGAGACCGACCTGGAGCAGTTCGAGCGCACCCTGGCCGGGGAGATCGACAGCTACCGCCTGCACAAGCGCTACCTGCGCCCCGACGGCAGCGTGCTCTGGAGCGACCTCTCGGTGGCGCTGATGCGCGACGATGCTGGCCGGCCACTGCACTTCATCTCGCAGATCCTCGACGTCAGCGAGGAGCACGAGCGACGAGCCCACCTCGAGGAGACCGTCGCCGAGCTCGAGCGCGAGCGCAGCACACTGAGCGCGATCTTCGACACCGTCAACGTCGGTCTGCTGCTCATCGACGCCGACGGCCGCTACGAGCGGTCCAACCGGCGCCACCGGGAGACCCTGCGGCTCCCGTTCCCCGACGGCCACGACGGACGGGCCGGCCAGCTCGGGCACGTCTACCACCCCGACGGCAAGACCCTGCTGACCCAGGAGGAGATGCCCTCGTGGCGCGCCGCCGACGGGGAGGAGTTCGACGACTTCCTCTACTGGGTCGGCGACGACCCGCTCACCCGCTCGGCGTTCTCGACCTCGGTCCGCCAGGTCCGCACCCCCACCGGGGAGCGCCGCGGCGCCACGCTCGCCTACCAGGAGGTCACGGACCTGATGCGGGCACTGGCGGTGAAGGACGAGTTCGTCGCCTCGGTCTCGCACGAGCTGCGCACCCCCCTGACCGCGGTGCTGGGTCACCTCGAGATGCTCACCGAGTCCGAGGACCTGACGCCCCAGGTGCGCCGCCAGCTCGACGTCGTACGACGCAACGCGTTGCGGCTGCGCTCGCTGGTCTCCGACCTGCTGCACGTGGCGCAGGCGCACGCCGGGTCGCTGGAGATCGAACGTGACTCGGTGGACGTCGTGTGCCTGGTCGAGGAGGCGTTGGAGGCTGCGGGCCCGGCCGCCGACGCCGGAGGAGTCACGGTCGTGGCCGACCTCCCCGACGCGCTCGAAGCGCTGGTCGACGCCCAGCGCCTGCGCCAGGTGGTCGACAACCTGGTCTCGAACGCCATCAAGTACACCGAGCCCGGGGGCGAGACCACCCTCCGCCTGGGCTCCGTCGACGACACCCTCGAGCTGGGCGTGCACGACTCAGGCATCGGGATGAGTGCCGCGGAGGCCGCCCAGGTCTTCACCCGGTTCTTCCGCGGCAGCGGTGCGCTGGACCGCCACACCCCGGGCACCGGTCTGGGGCTGACCATCGTGCGCTCCATCGTCGACGCGCACGGCGGCACCATCACCGTCGACAGCGAGCCGGGCCGCGGCAGCAGCTTCCACGTCCGGCTCCCCGGCGCCCTGCTCACCTGAGCCCCGCGCACCGCGACCCGACGAAGGTGGCGCGCCGGGTCAGGCCGGGGGGACGCGGGCGTCGATCTCGGCGAGCCACGCAGCGGGCGAGGCGTCCGAGGGCATCCGCCAGTCACCGCGCGGCGACATGGTCCCGCCGGCGCTGACCTTGGGCCCGTTGGGCAGCGCCGAGCGCTTGAACTGGCTGGCGAAGAAGCGGCGCACGAACACCACGAGCCAGTGCCGGATGGTGGCCAGGTCGTAGTCGCCCCGCTTGTCCTCGGGGAAGCCGGGCGGCCACTCGCCGACGGCGGCGTCGCGCCAGGCGTGCCAGGCCAGGAAGGCGATCTTGCTGGGGCGGTAGCCGCGGCGCAGGACGTGGAAGAGCGTGAAGTCCTGCAGCGAGTAGGGGCCCACCGAGTCCTCGGTGCGCTGCTCGGGGGCGTCCTCGGTGGCCGGGATCAGCTCCGGGGTGATCTCCAGCGCGAGGATCTCGCGCAGCACCTCGTTGGTCTCGTCCTCGAACTGCCCGCTGTCGGCCACCCAGCGGATCAGGTGCTGGATCAGGGTCTTCGGCACGCCGGCGTTGACGTTGTAGTGCGACATCTGGTCGCCGACGCCGTACGTGCACCAGCCCAGCGCCAGCTCGGAGAGGTCACCGGTGCCGACGACGAGCCCGCCGCGGTGGTTGGCGAGGCGGAAGAGGTAGTCGTAGCGCAGCCCCGCCTGCACGTTCTCGAAGGTGACGTCGTAGACCTGCTCGCCCTCGGAGTAGGGGTGGTCGAGGTCGTCGAGCATCTGCTCGGCGGCCGGCCGGATGTCGATCTCCTCGAAGCTGACCCCCAGCGAGCGGCACAGCCGGGTCGCGTAGTCCTTCGTCGTGCTGGTGGTCGCGAAGCCGGGCATCGTGAAGGCCAGCACGTCGCTGCGCGGGCGGCCCTGCCGGTCCATCGCCCGGGCCGCGACGATCAGCGCGTGGGTGGAGTCCAGACCACCGCTGACCCCGATCACGGCCTTGGGCGCCCACCGCTCGCTGCTCATCGCCAGCATCCGCTGCTCGAGGCCGTAGACCTGGATGTTGTAGGCCTCGTAGCAGTCGAGCGCGAGCCGCTCGGGCTCGTCGGGCACGAACGGGAAGCGGTCGACCTTGCGCCGCAGCCCCAGGTCCCCCGCGGGCGGGGCGAGCTCGAAGCGCACCGTGCGGAAGTCCGCCGTACGAGCGGCATGGGTGCGCCGGTTGTCGTCGAAGGTGCCGGTGCGCAGCCGTTCCTGGCGCAGGTGGTCGAGGTCGACGTCGGCGAGGGTGCGGCACGGCTCGTCGAGGAAGCGCTCCCCCTCGGCCAGCAGCTCGCCCATCTCGTAGATGATCGTCTGGCCGTCCCAGGCCAGGTCGGTGGAGGACTCCCCCGCCCCCGCCGCCGCATAGACGTACGCCGCCAGGCAGCGCTGGCTGGCGCTGCGCGCGAGCAGGCGCCGGTCCTCGGCGCGGGCCACCGTGATCGGGCTGCCGGAGAGGTTGGCCAGCACCGTGGCACCGGCCAGAGCGGCCTCCGCCGAGGGCGGGACGGGCACCCACATGTCCTCGCAGACCTCGACGTGCAGCACCAGACCGGGCACGTCGGCGGCCGAGAACAGCAGGTCGGGACCGAAGGGCACCGAGCGGCCGGCCACGCTCACGGAGCCGCCGCGGCGGTCGTCACCCGGGGCGAAGTGGCGGCGCTCGTAGAACTCGCGGTAGGTCGGCAGGTAGGACTTCGGCGACACCCCGAGCACCTCGCCGCGGTGCACGACGACCGCACAGTTCAGCACCCGACCGTCGACCACCAGCGGCGCACCGACGACCAGCACCGGGGTGAGGTCGCGCGAGCCCTCGACCACTGCCGCGACGGCGTCCTCGACAGCGTCCAGGAGCACGTCCTGCAGCAGCAGGTCGTCGATGGCGTAGCCCGACAGGCACAGCTCGGGGAAGACCGCGACCGCGACACCGTCGTCGTGGCACAGGCGGGCCTGCTCGAGCACCCGTGCGGCGTTGGTCGCCGGATCGGCGATCGCCACCGTCAGGGTGCACGCCGCGACGCGGGCGAAGCCGTGCTCGTAGGCGTTGTAGAAGTCCACGAGGCCAGTGTGTCAGCCCGGACGGGTCGATCGGGCGTCAGTCGGGGTAGCCGTCGGGGTTCTGCGACTGCCAGCGCCACGTGTCGGCGCACATCTCGTCGACGGTCTTGACGGTGCGCCACCCGAGCTCGGTGTTCGCCTTCGTGGGGTCGGCGTACGACGCTGCCACGTCGCCGGCGCGCCGCGCCACGACCTCGTAGGGCAGCTCGCGCCCGACCGCGCGCTCGAAGGCGTGCAGCAGCTCCAGCACGCTGGTGCCGCGCCCCGAGCCCAGGTTCCAGGTGTTGACCGGCTCCGTGGTCGTGCCGAGCGCCTCGAGGGCGGCGACGTGTCCGGCGGCGAGGTCCTCGACGTGGATGTAGTCGCGCACACCGGTGCCGTCGACGGTGTCGTAGTCGTCGCCGAAGACCTGCAACTTCTCCCGGCGACCCACCGCGACCTGGGCGATGTAGGGCATCAGGTTGTTGGGGACGTCGCTGGGGTCCTCCCCGATCGTCCCGGAGGGGTGCGCGCCGACGGGGTTGAAGTAGCGCAGCAGCGCGAAGCGCGAGTCGGGGTCGGCGGCCGCGATGTCGCTGAGGATCTGCTCCTGCATCACCTTGGTCCAGCCATAGGGGTTGGTGGCGAAGGTGGGCCGGTCCTCGGTGGCGCCGGCCTGGTCGGTGCCGTAGACGGTGGCGCTGGAGGAGAACACCAGCTTGTGCACGCCGTGGCGCTGCATGGCGCGCACCAGGGAGAACGTGGAGCCGAGGTTGTTCTCGTAGTAGTCCAGCGGCTTCGCGACGCTCTCGCCCACGGCCTTGAAGCCGGCGAAGTGGATGACCGCGTCGATCTGCTCGGTCGCGAAGAGGTGCGAGGTCTTGTCGGCGTCAGTCAGGTCGAAGGCGTGCACGGGGATGTGCCGTCCCGACAACGACTCGAGCCGCGCGACCACCGTCGGCTTCGCGTTGGAGAAGTCGTCGACGACGACGACGTCGTGACCGGCCTCGATGAGGGCGAGGACAGTGTGTGAACCGATGTAGCCGGCACCGCCGGAGACGAGAACGCGCATGGGCGCAACTTAACCCGCCGCGGGCGATGAGTCCTCCTCGCGCCACCGGTCGTCCTGGCATGACCCCATCGACCCGCACCTCGTCCCGCATCAGCCCGTGCCTGTGGTTCGACGACCAGCTCGAGGAGGCGGCCGCGTTCTACACCTCGCTCTTCCCGCGGTCCTCCATCGGCCACCTGACCCGGTACGGCGACGCCGGTCCCGGCGAGCCCGGCTCGGTGATGGCCGGCGAGTTCACCCTGGACGGGGTGGTCTTCCGCGGCATCAACGGGGGCCCGGCCTTCCCGTTCACCGAGGCGGTCTCCTTCGCGATCTCCTGCGCCGACCAGGCCGAGGTCGACCACTACTGGGACGCCCTGGTCGACGGCGGGGAGGAATCGATGTGCGGCTGGGTCAAGGACCGGTTCGGGCTGTCGTGGCAGGTCGTGCCGGCGCGCCTCTACGAGCTGGTCGCCGACCCCGACCCTGCTCGCGCCCAGGCGGCCACGCGCGCCATGCTGGGCATGCGCCGGATCGTGGTCACCGACCTCGAGGCCGCCGCCGACGCGGCGCACGACCCCAGCACCTGAGCCACCACCAGCGAGGAACCACGTGCACGAGCAGCCCGAGCACGTCTCGGACACCGAGGTCCTGGCGACGGTGCGCGCGCACTGGTCGGCCGAGGTCGACGCGGTCACCCACCTCCCCATGGGGTCCGGTGGACACCACTGGCAGGCCACCTCGCGCGGCGCCCCGCGGCTCTTCGTCACCCTCGACCGGCTCGGCGCGCGGCACGACGCCACCTCCCTCGAGGGCGCGTACGCCGGCGCCGCGGCGCTGGCCTTCGCCGTCGACGCGGTCGTGGCGGGGTTGCCGACCCTCGCCGGTCGCTACACGGTCCCGTTGGCCGACGGGGCGCTCAGCGTGACGCCGTGGGTGTGGGGCGAGCGGGCCGGTGACGGTCCCCCGGCGACCCGGGCCGATGCCGAGGCGACCGCCCGCACCCTGCGTCGGCTGCACGCGGCGCGTCCTGCAGCCGGGGTGCCCGCCTGGGCTCAGCTCGTGCCGGCGTCCTTCGCCTCCGACCTCGCCGAGCAACTGGCACCGACCTGGTCGACCGGGCCCATGGCGGCCCCGGCACAGGACCTCCTGCGCGCGCACGTCACCGACGTCGAGGCCTGGACCGAGCGCTACCACACGCTCGCGGCGACGGCGCGGGACCGGGCCTGGGTGGCCACCCACGGGGAGCCGCACAGCCGCAACCAGCTGCGCTCCCTCACCGGCCGGCTGCTGCTCGTCGACTGGGAGTCGCTGCGGGTCGCCCCGCCCGAGCGCGACCTGCGCATCCTGGTCGACGCCGGGCACGCCGACCTGGTGGACGCCGACCCGCTGATGCTGGAGCTGTTCGACCTCGAGTGGCGCCTCGACGAGATCGACCAGCTGGCCGCCCGGTTCGCGCCCGCCCACACCGGGGACCGCGACGACGTCGAGGCCCTCACGGCCCTGCGCTTCGCGCTGACCCGCCCTGGTGCGGCGTACGACACGTGAGCAGCGCCACGTCGGCCCCGACCGCCTCGCGGGCCTAGCCTGGCACCAGTCCGTGGACTCCAGCAGGGAGCCGCGAGATGCACCGAGGAGCGCGACGATGAGCGAAGAGACCGCCCCCTACGGCACCGGTGCCCCGGCGCAGCCGGCTCCCGTCAAGCGGCTCCGCACGCACCACCTGCGCGAGATGAAGGAGCGCGGCGAGAAGATCACGATGCTGACGGCGTACGACATGTACACGGCCGCGACCTTCGACGAGGCCGGCATCGACCTGCTCCTGGTCGGCGACTCCGCCTCCAACAACGTGCTCGGCAACGAGACGTCGCTCCCCATCACCGTCGACGAGCTCCTCCCCCTGACCCGCGCGGTCGCCGGCGCGGCGCGGCGCGCGATGGTGGTGGGCGACCTGCCGTTCGGCAGCTACCAGGCCTCGCCCGAGCAGGGCTACCTGACCGCGGTGCGGTTCATGAAGGAGGCGGGCGCGCACTGCGTGAAGCTCGAGGGCGGTGTCGAGATGGTGCCGGTCATCGAGAAGCTCACCCAGGGCGGCATCCCGGTCATCGCCCACATCGGCTTCACCCCCCAGTCCGAGCACGCCCTGGGCGGCTACCGGGTCCAGGGCCGCGGCGAGACCGCCGAGCGGCTGCGTCGCGACGCGCTCGCCGTCCAGGAGGCCGGCGCGTTCGCGGTCGTCATGGAGATGGTGCCCGGCGACGTCGCCGCCGAGGTGAGCCGCGAGCTGAGCATCCCGACCATCGGCATCGGCGCCGGCAACGGCTGCGACGGCCAGGTGCTGGTCTGGCAGGACGCCTTCGGTCTGCGCACCGGCCGGATGGCGCGCTTCGTCAAGCAGTACGCCGACGTGCACAGCGTGCTCCTCGAGGGCGCGCGCGCCTACGCGGCCGACGTCAGGGCCGGCACGTTCCCGGGGCCCGAGCACACGTTCTGAGCCTCGCCGGGAGGGTTGGAGCGCCGTACCGTGGGGCGATGCGCCGTCCACTGCTGCTGGGTCTCGTCATCGCCGTCTCCGGCGCGCTGCTGGCCGGACCCGCCGGATCGGTGCCGCAGCGCGCGGTCCCGTCGCTGCGGGTCACCACGGTCGTCGAGGGCCTCGACCACCCGTGGGACATCGCCCCCATCGGCGGCGGGGAGTACCTGCTGACCCAGCGCGACCGGGCCACGGTCTCGCTGCTGGACGCCGACGGCACACTGCGCCGGCTGGCCTTCCCGAGCCGCCGGGTCTGGGTCTCCGGCGAGACCGGGCTGCTCGGCCTGGTCGCCGACCCCGGGTTCGAGCGCAACCGTCGCTTCTACACCTGCCAGGGCGCGACCAGGTCCAGCGGTGGGCACGACGTGCGGGTGATGGCGTGGAAGCTCAACCAGCGCGCCACCCGCGCCAAGCGCCGTGGCCCGTTGCTGACCGGGCTGCCGGCGACGACGGGGCGGCACGGCGGCTGCCGGCTGCTGGTGGCCGACAACGGCGCCCTGCTGGTCGGCACCGGTGACGCCGCGACCGGCACCAACCCCCGCGACCTGACCTCCCTGGGCGGCAAGACGCTGCGCCTGGACCGCCGCACCGGCGAGCCGTGGCCGGGCAACCGCTTCTCGGGAGCCACGAACGCGCGGAAGCGGTACGTGTTCACCTACGGCCACCGCAACGTCCAGGGCCTCGCCCAGCGCCGCGACGGCTCGCTGTGGTCGGTCGAGCACGGCAGCTTCCGCGACGACGAGGTGAACCGGCTGGTCCGGGGCGGCGACTACGGCTGGCACCCGGTGCCCGGCTACGACGAGCAGGTGCCGATGACCGACCGCTCGCTGCCCGGGCGCCAGCACCGGGCGCGCTGGCGCTCGGGCAACCCCACCGTCGCCCCCGGGGGCGCCACGTTCGTGAGCGGCAAGCAGTGGGGCGCGCTGCGCGGCGACCTGGCCGTGGCGGTGCTGAAGGACCAGCAGGTGCTGTTCCTCGACTTCGACTCCCGCGGCCGTCTCGACGGGCGCCGCACCCCGCAGGCGCTGCAGCAGCACGGCCGCATCCGCACCGTGGTGCAGGACACCGACGGCAGCCTGCTCCTGCTCACCGACAACGGGAGCGGCACCGACCGGGTCCTGCGGGTGCGACCCCGGTAGGAGCCGACCGACGGGTCGACCGGCTCACTCCCAGCCGAGCCAGATCCCGCCCGGGATCACGACGAGGAACCACGACACGGCCGAGACGACTGCCACCCACGGCACCCAGCGTGGGTGCAGGGTGAACCAGGCGGAGGCGACGAGCAGGCAGAACGCCCACCACACCAGCATCAGGACCTGCACCCACCAGGGCGTGAAGGGTGCGCTGGCGGCGTACAGGAAGAAGGTCGTGGCCATCCCCACCATGCCGACGAACGGCCACGGGGAGGCGGCGTCGGGGCGCGGTCGAGCACGGGTACGACGGGTCCGGGCCATCGGAGGGCTCAGTCCTCGAGGTCGGCGTCGTTCCAGCGCTCGTCCTCTTCCTCCCACTCCTCGTTGCGTGCCTCGGCGTTCTCGAGCGCCTGCTCGGCCTCGGCCCGGGTCGAGTAGGGCCCGAGGCGGTGCTTGATGCGGCACAGGCCTCCGTCCGCCGTCTCGACCCGGTGGTGCTTGACGCAGAACCAGTACTCGTCGGGCTTGCCACCTTCGCTCATGACCCAGACCCTAGCCCGCCCGCGGCCCGCCTAGACTCCGTGGACGTGACTCCTGTGGCGCCCGCAACCCTCTCCCCCCGTCGACCCGTGCCCGCGCACGTCGTGCGCCCCGAGTACGTCGGCAAGGACGCGCCGGCGCCGTACACCGGGCCGGAGGTCAAGGACGCCGAGACCATCGAGAAGATGCGCGTCGCCGGCAGGCTCGCGGCCCAGGCCCGCGAGGAGGTCGGTCGTCACGTCGCGCCCGGCATCACCACCGACGAGCTCGACCGCATCGGCCACGAGTTCCTCTGCGACCACGGCGCCTACCCCTCGACGCTGGGCTACCGCGGCTTCCCCAAGTCGCTGTGCTCCAGCGTCAACGAGGTGGTCTGCCACGGCATCCCCGACAGCCGCGTCGTCGAGGACGGCGACATCGTCAACATCGACATCACCGCCTATCTCGACGGGGTGCACGGCGACACCAACGCCACCTTCCTCGCCGGCGAGGTCGACGAGGAGTCGCGGCTGCTGGTCGAGCGCACCCGTGAGGCCCTGGAGCGCGGCATCAAGGCGGTCAAGCCCGGTCGGCGCATCAACGTGATCGGGCGCGTCATCGAGTCCTTCGCGCGACGTCACGGGTACGGCGTGGTGCGCGAGTTCACCGGTCACGGCATCGGCACGCACTTCCACTCCGGGCTGATCGTGCCGCACTACGACGACCCGCAGCACGACGACCTGATCGAGGTCGGGATGACCTTCACGATCGAGCCGATGCTCAACCTCGGCACCCACGAGTGGGAGATGTGGGAGGACGGCTGGACCGTCGTCACCGCCGACCTGCGCCGCTCGGCGCAGTTCGAGCACACCCTGCTCGTGACGCCGACCGGCGCCGAGGTGCTGACGAACCCCTGAGGGGGCGCCCGCTACTGCGCGTCGCCGGCCAGTCGGCGCTCGACGCGCAGCACGTCGGCCTGGTGGTCGTAGTCGCCGCTCATCACCGCGGCCAGGCGCAGGTGGCCCAGCGCCTCGGCGTACTTGCTCTGGCGCTCGAGGCTGCGACCGAGGGCGTGGCGGGCCCACACGTCGTCGGGCTGCTCCTCGACGAGCGCGCGCAGGTCCTCCTCGGCGCGCTGGAGCTGCGCCCGGGCCAGGAACGCCCAGGCGCGCAGCGAGCGGAGTCCCCGGTTGTCGGGCTCGCGCTCCAGCGCCGGCTCCAGCACGTGCAGCGCCTGCGAGGGCGCGTTGCGAGCCAGCAGGTCGTAGGCGTCGCGGTAGGCGGACTCGGGGGCCCACTGACCGGGGAAGAGCAGCGGCGGGGCCTTGATCGGGGTCTCCTCACTCATGCCGGGTCAACGCGCACGGGTGGGCCGGTTGTTCCGCTACCCTGGGACCGCGGACGGGCTGGCCGGGCGACCGCGTCGTACCTCTCGAGGTGCGCCGAGGAAGGTCCGGGCTCCACAGGGCAAGGTGGTGGGTAACACCCACCCGGGGCAACCTGCGGGACAGTGCCACAGAGAACAGACCGCCACGACCGGCTCCGGCCGGACGGGGCAAGGGTGAAACGGTGGAGTAAGAGCCCACCAGCGTCCGGGGTGACCCGGACGGCTAGGCAAACCCCACCTGGAGCAAGGTCAAGAAGCCACCACTCGTGGTGGCGCGTGTGCGTTCGAGGGCTGCTCGCCCGAGTACACGGGTAGGCCGCTGGAGCCCATCGGCAACGGTGGGCGTAGATGGATGGTCGCCCCCCGGTCCGAGAGGTCCGGGGACAGAACCCGGCCTACAGGCCAGCCCGTTCGCAATACCGGGCCTGACCTGCGGAAACGTGATCACGACACCGCTGTAGTCCGCAGATAGTCCGCATCAAGAATACTCTTGCGTCTTCAACCATCGAGACGATCTGTTCGAATCGTGGCCGCAGGCGCTACACGACCTCGTCGGTGCAAGTCAGTTCAGCGGTGTGCGGGCAAGTCGCTTCGAGACTCGCCCGCGGCCTCGAAGAAACCAGCACAGCCAGTCGCTTCTGTCCGATCGCGGCTATCGACAAGAGTCAAGTCGCGACGGGAGGCCGGGCCGCAATTGATGATGGTGACGGCGTTGCCAGAGTTCCGGATGGAAGCGTCGAGAGCGGAGCGGTTCGGGCGCGCGGGTTTGTCGCAACTGGTGCGATCCCAGTTTCATCAAGCACTGCGGCAACGCGCACTCAATACGGCCGCCCCCTAGCCACACCAGGGGCTCGTGCTGATCCTAGACAATCGACTGTCACTCGGAGAATGACAGGACGGTCCTGAGCCTCATCGTCCGGCAAGCCGCTGCCGCAAGTCGACCGCGCGCAGAAGGTCGGGGTGAGTTGGCGCCAGGGCGGCTTTGAGCGACTCCACAGCTCGTTCTGCAGTTGGTTCATCAGTTCACACGATCCCGAGGCTCTTCGCCACCTGGTCTCCCCCGACTCGACGGATAACGTCCGGGTCGCCGACAACGACCAGCATGTCGGTTGCGCGGGACATACCGACGTACAGCCGTTCTCGGGCACGATCGCGCTGGCCGGTCTCGTTGAGGCAGAGCACGACCGCGCGACGCTCCAGCCCCTTGCTGCCGAGGACGTGTCCGTAGAACACGTCGTCACCGTCCCAGAAACTGCGCCAGTACCCGACGTGACCGTGCCGCTCGGTCTGGGCTCCTTGCTCCGGATGGCGGTGACCGGTCGTAAGCAGACATATGTTCTGCGGCTTCCATCCCGCCTCGATGAGCGAGTCAACCTCGTCGTCGGCGATGCTCAGAGCGTCATCGGCGACTGAAGGCACGAAACGCACGTCGGGACCGTCACCCCCGCTGGCGTACATCCGGCTCGGCGCCAGAGGGCCGAAACAATCGTGGATCTGTCGAGTGTTGCGGAGATTGTGGTCGAGGACCAACGGGATGAGCTGCACCGGCGGACGCCCGAACCGAGCAAAGATGCGTTGGTTCTCATCGGAGTAGACGTAGAGCCCGCTCTCGTCCTCATCGCGAAGCGACTTGAGCACCGGGCGCCACCAGGAGTCGGCAAAGTCCTGCGCCTCGTCGACGATCACCGCATCGTACTTCAGGTTGTCAGTGAGCGCCCCCGCAAGATCCCCCATCAGATCCGGCAGCGTCTCCTCCCAGAAGGCACTGTCCTGGCGATCACCCTCCGGCGCGCCCCACTGCTTGCCGTACTCGTGGAAGGTGCCGACGAACGCCGGCCGGTGGTTTCGTGGCCAGCCCGCCACCTGCCGCTTGAGGTACTCCGCGAGACCGATGGAGTAGCAGATCAACGCCACGCGCTGGGCCTTGCGCTCACCCGAGTGGCCACGTGTCAACTCCCTGGCCTGCTGCAGTGCGAGCACCGTCTTGCCGCTGCCGGCTCCGCCGCGCACCTCGACGCGGTGCAGCAGACGCGTCACCTTGAGCAGGGTCGCCTGCTCTTGCGTCAGGCGTTCCGCCTCAGCCGCCCGGTCCTCGGAGTCGGCGTTCACGTCGTACGACGTCTGCAGGCGTCCTGCCAGGGTCTCGACGATCAGGTCGACCTCGTCGTACGTCGGGGGGAGCTTCCCTTGCCACGACAGTTTCGCATTGGTCACCAGCCGGTCGATCAGATCGGGTTGGTCGCCCCGGTCGTGGAGCGACCACCGGGGGCAATCCGGAGCCTCCGCGTCGGCCGCGAACTCTGAGTATGGCGTCACCACCGCGTGGCCCCAGGCCACGTGGTTCCGTCGCTGCCAGCGCGGGTCTCGAGCAACGTAGTCGCGCACGGCGTACTTGCACGTTCGGACCTGCTCGACTGGATCAATCCGATCGTCCTTGCCACGACGGGTTTGCCACCAACCGCTTTCGTCGTGCCAGACGCTCCCGCCCTTGACCTCGAGCACCACGATGCCAATGTCTGGCATCAGCACGATCAGATCGGCTTCGTAGTCCTTGTCTCGATCAGTGAGTCGGACGTTCGCGAGCAGCACGTCGTCGGGACCAAGTCCGTCCTTCAGCAGTCGCCACACCTCTTGCTCGGAGGTGGTCGTGAAACGCGGCTGCTCGGGGATCAGTCGAACCATGTCGGGCACCCTGCCACGGTCCACGGAGCTCCGTGGGTCGAACGATCGCGATCGTTGACTACGATTCCGCCGGTGCTGCGCTCAGATGCGCTCTGGGTAACGTGGCAACCGTCGCGCATGATCCAGAATCCGGCATGGTTTCGGCCTCCGACAGGACATTCATGCGGAGTCCTGCGCCTCTCGGCTCGCCGGGGTACGGATCTCAGAATTCCACCGCATCTTCATCGTGTCCGGGCCGGCCGGGATGAGGTCGACGACCGCCACTTCGTCCCCCCGTGCCGGCGGAGAGCATCCCGGAACTATCACGATCCGAACCGGCTCCGGCTCACCGACATCGACTTTGAACGACCGGGCGTCCGGCGTCCCGACCACGGTTCCTCGCACATCGCGGCCAGACTTCGCGTCCGAGGCCCAGTACGGCCAGCACACCGTCCTGAATGCGCAGAACCGGCACACGGCCTCGTCCGGATGTGCCGGGACATCGCCAGCAGCGACAGCGTCGTTGAAGCTAGTGATTGCCTGCTGAGCCTCCTCCACCACGGTGCTAACGGCCACGCTTTCGATCGGGAAAGACGTCTCGTGGCCGGCGGCGGACTCAAGGACGCCGAGGGTGGGCAGCTGGCCACAGGCGACGTCAACCAGGTGTGCGTACAGCAGCAACTGCCGGCGCTGGCTGTATTGGATCCCCGCCTGGTGGACGCCAGACTTGAGGTCGACGACGCGCAGTTGGCCGTTCAGCACCTCCACCCGGTCAGGGGTGCCGAAGATCCCGGTGTCCGGATCCGTCAACTTACGTTCGATCCACGGGAACCCGGGGCTTGCCGCCGGAGCCGCCGAGGCCGCCGGAGCCGGTTCCTCGTCCTGAGTCGCGGACAGCTTGCGGAGCGTACGGACCCGGGTGGCAACTAGTCCTTCCCATTGGGCGACGGGCGGTACCGCCCGACCGGGCCACGCGTTCGCCACCTTCTGCACCTGCTCAGCGACAAGTCGCTCCCACTCCGCTTCGAGCCAGGCTCGCCGCTCCTGACCGGCCGGCGGGTGAGCCGTCGCTGCGATCTTGTGAAGCTTGTGGGCGACGATGCCCAAGGCGGTCCGCGGGCCTGGCTTGCTCCTGCCTCGGGTTGACGGATCGCGCTGATAGGCGAGCCTACGGGGGCAGCTTTCGTACGCGTTCAGTGCACTCGGCGAAACCACTTTGAGAGGTTCCGCCACGGGTGAGGCCCAGGTCAGGTGGGTCATGCCAGCCGCCGGATCAGGGCGATCGGGCGCCGCAGTGCCTCGAACACATCGCTTTGAGCGACCGAAGATGACATTCCGGCCAACTCATCTAGCGCGACGATTTGTTCCTCGACGGCGCGGTCCTCTGAACGCCACCACAGCGGGTGGCCCACCAGTACCGATCGGCCGGTACTGGTGTTGTGCAAGTAGGAGATGCCGTCTGAGGTGGTGCCGGCTTGCAGGCTGATCAGGCCGGTCACAGCGATCCCTTCGGCCGCGCGCCGGCCAAGCTCCATCCATCGAGCCAGAGCGAGCGGCTCGTCGGCCAGCAGGTCCAGCATGTCGAGGGCAAGGCGCCAGTCCAGGAGTCCGTGCAGCCGGCTGTTGTCGTAGGACCGGAGGCAGTCCAGACATGAGGAGTTGCAGTCCGCGTGCGCCTTCTCGGCCCACAGGTCGCGCAGCGACAACCGGGTCTCTGCTAGCAACCGCTCGAAGTTGTGGTCCGCCCCGATCTCGGCGGCGTACCCGGCACCGTTGTCGAGAGCATCGGCAAGGAATACCTGCATCGAGCCGTCGCCCTGTGGGTGCAGCCCGAAGACCAACTCCTGCGGGTCGATGTCGAGCTGCCGCTTTGCCGCCCGACGGAGCACCTCGGCGAGCGACCGGTAGGCGGCCAGCCCGGACGGCATCATCGTCGGCGAGTAGGGGAGCAGCCCTCCCGGCGCGTGCGCACTGTCGAGTCCGATGGTCAGCACGTCCGTAGTGCGCAGCTCCCCGATCGCGATCTGCTTGGAGCCGACCACGTTCTTCGGAGGCCAGGTCTTGATGTCCGCGAAAAGCTCCGGATCGGTCGCCAGCCAGGACCCGAAGTCCTGGCCGATATCGAACAGCCGCCCGTTGTTGTCGTTGACCTGTACCAGCCGTGCTTGGACGTAGGTGCTGAGTCGGGCCCCGCGAACGATCACGTCCAGGTCCGGGTCGCCGTCCACCGAGATCGTCGGCGAGCCCGCGTTCGCAGACTCGTCCTCGTCGCCGTCGTAGTCAACTTCTTGGTACGTGGTCCGGAAACCCCGTGGCTGATGCATTGGGACGATCCGCAGCCCGGCAAGGCATATCCCGCACACCGGCTCGACGGCGTCCACGATGCAGGCCCCACACTGGTCGCACAGCCCGACCAGGATCTCCGGGCCGAGTGGGTCGACCGGTTTCATGCCCTTGAAGTCCGGCGCCCAGTCCGCGAAGCCCGCGACAGTGTGCACAGCGCCGTCCCGAACGATCTTCGCACCCGGCGCAAACATCGACACTGCTTGGCTCAGTGGCCGATCCGAGACCGTCACGCGGTCGAGGTCCTCCAGTTTGGACGGCCGCTTCCGGACCAGCTGGCGCACTCGGGTTGGGAAGCCGAACATCGGCAACACGCCGTACGTCGCCAGCAACTCGCTGAGCTCGTCTGTCAGGCCGGAGTCACGGGCCACCGCAGAATCGACGTCGGCTACCAGGCCGCCGGTGGCCAACCATTCCCGGATCGCTGTGACTGCAATCGGATCGAGTCCGGTGAACGCGCAGAACCGGTCGACCACATCCCCCAGAGGGGGCGAGGAAAGCGCGGCGGCGATCTCCGCACGTCGCTCAGGCCAGCTTGAGGTCGACCCGAAGACTCCGTGGATGCTGTCGACGGTCCACTCAGGAGGATCGCTGACTGCTCGGAATGCCAGTCGCAGCACCTCGGCAGCTACCACCCGGCGGACGATCCGGACCCGTTTGAGGTCGAGGAAGGGCTGCGGGGGGTCGTCACCCGTCATTCTACGAGGCGAGCGGAAGTAGTCGTCGTCGTGCGATCGGTCCCGGCACACCGTGACCGCATACGAGAAGATCTGGCCCGACCGGCCGGCCCGACCGACCCGCTGTTGGTAGTTGAACCGTTGCGGAGGCATGTTGGCCATGACCGTGGACCGGAGCGAGCCGATGTCGACCCCGACTTCCATCGTCGTGGTCACACTGAGCACGTCCAAGGGCACAGTTAGCGCGTTCTCGGCGGGCGCTGGCAGCAGCACTTCCTTGAACACCCGAGCTCGCCGGCGCTGTTCGCTCAAGGGCTTGGTCTGGCCGGTCAGCTCTGCCGCGGCGAGGCGACGCGGAAGCTGCCGGGAGAGCCAGCCGTAGTAATCGCCTTCATCGTCAACGGCGCCGGCATCCAGCTCGACGAGCGCCGGCCGGTTGCAGCCGACATTGGCGCAGACACCGGCCGCCGCGTGTCCGTGCAGGAACCCACAGAAGTCGCACTGCCAGCGCTGGCCCCCGAGCGGGACCAGTGCCAGAGGCGACGACAGCGAGGCGAGGTCGAGGAGCCAGTCGGTGGCGACTCCGGCCGACTTCAGCAGCCCTTTGACGTCGTCGGCGAGGACGTCGTAGTCCCGGCCGTGTACCTCGGCAACCCTCTTGAGGTAGCCGGCCACGCTGCGCGGCACGTTGGTGGACGGCTTGGCATCGGTGCCCGCCCACCGGTTGCGGATCCCGAGGATCCGGATCACGACCGCCAGGACCTGACCCCTAACGATGGGATCGTGGACGACTCCAGACGATGCCGCTGGCGCCGCGAAGTAGGCGATGCCCACCGACTCCAGGTCCCGCCCTGCCCGCCCGAAGAGTCCGCCGGCAAGCGCTTGCACCAACTTCTCAGTCTGCATCGCAGCCTGCGTCTCCCGTGGGCCGTTCAGCGGCAGCGGCACCCACAGGTCAGGCTCGGGCGGCGCGAACGCCTTCCACCACGGGCTCCCGTCCTGGTTGACAGCCGCCGAAGGTCCGGTGCCACCGGGCGGGATCCCAAGTCGGACCAGCCGGTCACAGATCCCGTACCGCAGTTCTGGCCAGCCGACCCGGACCTCGTCGTCGGCGACGAACGATGCTTCGACCGTGAGCTTCTCGGTGTCGTTGAGCGGAACGTAGGCCTGCTTCTTGAGCAGTTCAAGGGCCTCCGGGTGGGCCTCCTTGAACGAGGTGAACACCCCCTGCTCGGCGGGTGTCAGCGTCTCTAGCGCGACCCCGCGGTCGACGATCCCGCGCAGGGAGGGACGTTCGGCCGTGAGCACTTGCTGGGTCATCTGCCGAATCACGTCGCGGTAGTGGTTCAGTCCGATCCCCGCGGCTGTGCGGGCGGCGTCGTCCCGGCTGTCGGTGAAGACGATCGTTCGCGAGTCCTTGGCGTTGTCGCCGAGGCTCCGTACAAGCTGCGATAAGTACAGCTGCGTGGACTGGGCAGCGCCTGAGGTGTGCGCGCGGATCGGGCTGCGCACCGTCCCAGCGAAGAACTTCTCCCCCGGGTTGAACCCGCGCGAGTCGCACCGCGGGCACCGGTCCGGGACCGCCGGGATCCGCTGCCGCTCACCGAGGTCGGCGACGACCTTCATGATCCAGCCGTCGAGGGTGTTCCCAGCGTCTGTGACTAGCCCGGTGCCATGGTCCAAGCTCGCGGGTGCGAAGGCAAACGACGCTACCTTCTTGCTGCCTGGTATCACCTTGTCCCACTTGAGGTCGGCCTGGACGGGCTTCTGTCCCGGCCAGAACCAGACAAAGTCTTCGTGGGAGCGCTTGAATAGAGGGGCGACGTCCGAGGCGACCTCGCCAACGTTCGCCGAGGCGATGGCTGCGCCGTCCGGCTCGCCATTGTCCACCGACGTGCGATCCACGACGTGGCCGCCGAGACTGGCGTCCCCGCAGGAGAAGCAGTAGAGCAGCTCGAGGACCCGGGAGCCGCAGTCCGTACAGCTCAGGGTCGGGATCCCGTAGAGCATGCCGACCCCGCGGCCCTCCCGGGCCGCTTCCGGGACCCCCGAGCACTGCGGGTTGCAGCATGCCCACATCCCGCGCATAGTGCGGACGAACTGGTGCGCCCTCAAAGGGATGGTGCCGGCGAGGTCCGAGGCGTCCGCTAGCGTGGTGAGCGCGGCGGCCAGCCCCTTCAGTTCGTCGTCGGGTGCCCCGAACAGACGCTCCGCAATCAGCGAGGACTCGGTGGCTCTGGCGCGGCCCGATTCGGGGTCCACGCAGGCCGCGGCGATCTGCTGCGAGACGACGCCCGCAGAGGGGGTGGCCCCGGCGAGTAGAGCGTCCCGATCGAGTCCCGAGAGCTGCGGAAGCGCCCGCGGAACCCCAGCCGTGACATGGAAGGACGAGCTGTCCAGGCCGAAGAACTGCTCGAGGTAGTTCAGTCCCCCACTTCCAGCGGACAGCGAGGCGCTGGTGGCAATGCACCGCAGCTGCGGTGAATCCGGGGACAGCCCCAGCCGGCTGAGCAGGTTGCGTACAACCATCGCCACCTCGCTACCCTGGGTCCCGCGGTAGAGGTGGAGCTCGTCGACGACGAGAGTGAAGACGTGGTCGGGCGATGCATCCAGCCACGCCCGGGTCTGGCTGAACAGCGGGTTCTCGAACGCCCGCATCAGCATCGCGTTCAGCATCGAGTAGTTGGTGACCAGGATGTCCGGCGGCGTCTCCACCATGTCCCAGCGGACCAGCAGCTCGTGCGCCCTCGGGTCCGGGAACTGCGCGAGGTCACCCTCGCCTACGTTCGCCTCGACCAAGCGCCCGAATTCGGATGTCTGCTCCTCGAGGTTCGCCACCAGTTCAGCGAAGCCGTGGCCGCGTCCATCTGCAGGGCGCCGGGAGGTTCCGAGGGTGACGCCGGTGTAGCGGCCAAACCAGATCGGCTGACCCGGTATCGCCGTGCCGATCCGGCGGGCCGCCCGGCGGAGCCTGGTTACCTGGTCCTCGACGAGCGCGTTGGTCGGATACAAGATCATCGAGCGGACCGCCGGGATCCGGGTCTCCGCCTTGCGGATCGGACGCCATCGACGCGGGTGCGGCTTGTCTCTCCACCACAGGTCGGGCGGGGGCTGTAGGGACCAGGTCCTGGCTTCTTCTACAAGCCGGAGGAGCATCGGAAGCAAGAAGCTCTCGGTCTTGCCAGATCCGGTCCCAGAGGTGACGACGACGTTGCGTCCCGCTTGGCTGCCACTGCGGAAGTGGCTGGTCACAGCCTCGGCCTGGTGGGCACGCAGCTTGACTGGCTGGCCCGGGTCGGTGAAGTCACCGAAGAGTGCGCGGCCGACGATCTCGGCCGACTCGGCCGAGATCCCGGCAGCGGCGGTCGTCGCCAGCAGGTCAACGGTCGCGTCGTAGGGCAGCACCGGCTCCAGCAGGCACTCGCTTCGCAGGTTCCCGTCCGCCCGCAATAGGGCACGCCGTTCGTCAGACAGCCCGGAGTTCCGCAACCAGTACTGGGTGTCGATGTAGCGAAGGTAGGCCGCGGCCAGGTCGTCGCGCAGCATCAGGGGCGTCGTCTTCATCGGTGTCGTCACCCAGCCAGGAGAGAGTTGAGGCCGTTCGCGATATCACGGGGCACTTCGAGGTATGCGATCGACCTGGAGCGGGTCGACACGCTAGGCAAGCGACCAGAGCACAACGCCGCTACCCGGCCGTAGAGGCCGGGCAGGTCGGCGCCGATGGGCACCACCAAGGCCTGGCTAGACGGGGCGTACCCGACAAGCGGACGACCTCCTGCCCGGCCGGCAAGGTGCTTTACGAGCTGAACGCTGCCGATGCGCGCGGTCCGGTCGACAGCACCCTGCTGGTCGACCCAGATGCTTAGCCGGCGGAAGGACTGCTCGACCCGGTATGCGCCTGAGATGCCGACTCCAGGAACGGTCTGCCAGGAGGCGTCGCGGAGACTAAAAAGGGTGGCCTTGCTGTGATGCGGAATCGGGACCACCGCCATGGCCGCCTCGAGCTCGCTTAGCGGCGGCAGAGCCGCCAACATCCTGCGCGGCGCGTCGCGAACGACGGCGTGCCGATGTCCGATGGCGTCCATGGCGTCCTCCAGGTCGTCTCCCGAGAGGCCGCGGGCGAACCAAGCGGACAGACCGCCCCCCTCACTCCCCTCGCGAACAAGCTGCCCGCCGTGCCCCTCGACCTTCTCGGCGAGCAGATCGCGCAGAGAGCGGGACCACACGCCGGCGAGCAGGAACCCGTTGTTGACGGTCTCGGCGAGATAGGCAGGGTTGGCCTCCCATTCTTGCGGCGCCATCGCGTCGTCCCTCCGGACGTCGATGTGTCCGGCGAGCTCGAGGGCGCGCACAAACTCGTCCGCGAACAAGCTGGTGCCGTCGGCGTGGGACGCGATCCGGTCCAAAGCGCTGATCAGGCCGCCGCCGACGTGCACGACCGTGTCGAGGCACGTGTCCCACTGCGCCTGCAGCTCCCTGGGCGCCGAGTACTGAGCCAGGTGCAGCTCGACCGTTGCTTCGGTCTGCGCTTCGAGCTTCTTCCAGCGCGGTCGCGCCGGCGAGGTCTTCACGACGCCGCAGTCGCGGCAGACGCCCTGGATGGTCTTCGACGTCGCCTTGCCGCCGTGCCAGGTCGGCAGCTGGATGTAGTGCTTGCCGGTCACCATGCACGAGTTCGGGTCGGCGGTGCCGAGGACGACGACGGGCTGAACAACCTTCGAGGAAACCTTCTTCGCTTCCCATCCGATGCCGTCAATGATCGGGCGGTCGGGAACGGGCTGGTCGCGCTGTCCTACGGTGTTTACCCCGTCTATGAAGAGCGTCGAGGTGCCCGCCGAGGCGACCGCAGAAACCACCGCAGTCGCACCAGAGTCGAGTTCGTAGTTGAGCGGGGTGGCGGTCTCCCAGGTGACCGCGTCCGGCGTGTCCGCCGAGCGGAGCCGCAGCATCGGGCGCGAGAGGACCTCGTCATCGACCTGCAGGGTGACCTCGTAGTCACCGTCGCCGAGGCCAAGTCCGTCCAGCGGGATCACTATCGCGTTCGCGGACTCGGTCCATCGGTGCAGCTCTTCAACCTCGTCTCCGAGGGAGGTGATGGTCACCGTAATGTTCTCCGCCTCCGCTACCGCGGCTCGGATCTCCGGCGGCTGCAGGCTCGAGAACTTCCTGATTCGGCCCGGCATCTTCATGCCCCCGGCGAGGTTCAGCTGGGCCGTGGTGAGCGGGACCAGCGCGTGCAGGTCAACGTGCTTGACGTCCTGGGGGACGGCGTAGAGCTGAACGTTCTCGATCAGCACCCAGCCAGCAGGAAGACCCGTGAGCACCTCGGCGCCACTGGACTCGGTGCTTCTGAACACGCCGCCGCGCTTCCCGCACTGATCGATGATCCGCAGGACGTCCTTGAGCAGTCTCTCGTCGTCCTTGACCAGGATCGCGACGTCGTCCGCGAGCTGCAGCCGGTCCGTCTCCACCAGGGCGCCGACCAACTCGTCCCGGCGCAGCGGCACCACCCGCCGAGGCCGTCGGGTGACTGTCTCCCCCGAGACAGGTTCCTGCAGTCCCAAGAGCGCGCCGACCAGCGACTCGGCGTCGAATCGGCTGCCCGGGATGGGGCGGACGCGCCCGCCGGCGGCGGGAATGACCCCCACTACCGGCTTCTCCGCGGCGGAGTTCACCATGAGCTCACTTGCCTCGGTCGGCCTCGGGAGTCGAGCCACGAAGGACAGCTCGATACTGCGGCCACCGAACGTCTGCCGCAGGTTCGCGCACAGACTCACCTGCCCGGAGGCGCCAACGACCTGCTCGGACGAATCTCGGAAAGCCCCGTCCCAGAGACTGAGCTCCACCGCCGCGACGCCGGCGACCCGCTCGCGGGCGGCGCCACGCCCCCATAGGTTCTTCAGGTTGTTGCTGACTGGGCACGGGTTGCCGGAGATCCAGGCGTCCATGAGCCGCTCAAGGTCGGCCGGGATGACCTCCGATCCCGGGGCGAGGCCGAACCGAGTGAAGAACGCGGGCAGCCTGACCCGGTCGGAGGCACGCACCAGGGCTTGCGATTGCGGGATTCCTACATAGCGGAAGGACAGCGCGTCGGCGGTGGGGAGACCGAGCCGGCCCTCGTGGGCGACCAGATAGTCATTGAGACCGCGCCAAAACACCTCGGTGATCGGAAACGCCTGGTGGAGACGGGTGCCTTCGGCCTCGTTCAGCCCCAGTACCTCGGCAAGCCGCGGGTAGTAGGCGTGCGCGGCCTGGCTGGTGTCCTTGCCCATCCGCTCCGCTGCCATGACCAGCACAGCGAGCAACGCAACCACAGGAGGTGGCTCGAGGACAGTCGAAGTCCGTTTGGTGAGAGTATTTGCGGATCCGAGTTTGTGTCGCCGCCACATTTGGAATCGCTCGCGGTGTGCGTCGAACCCGTGACGATCATCCAGGTAAAGGGTTTTTCGGACGACCTTCGCCAGATGATCGGCGGGGTCGCCCTCGACTCCCAGCTCATCTGCGATGGCCGAAAAGATCTCGGGAGTGACCTCGAGGTACACCGGCAGGCCCGCGGAATCGTCGGTGAAGAGATGACGTGCCAAGGCCCGGTCCCACGTCTCGTACTCGGCCCAAGCGTTCAACGTGCGACTCCCCCAGCTTGATAAGCAGTGACAAGCGGTGACCGTATCTGTGACCCCCGACACTCGTATGGGTTTCGTGTAGATGACCGGCATCTCTAGTCGGACTGATGGAACGAGACGGCCTCATCCGGGGTTGATTCGACTCGGTCAACGGCGGGACAGATCGGCGATCCCCAGTCGATCTCGCATGGGCACACCTCAAGACCCCCTGTCGTACGCCGCACCATTTGCAGACCACGCCCCGGCAGTTCCCGGAGGACTGCGGACCGAAGTGCAAGCCGATACGGTCCAGTGCGTGCATGGACCCGATCAACCGTTCTTCTTGCCCGCCGATTCGTACGAGGAGGCAACAGCCCGCGTGTACGCACTCACGGGCGGTGCTCCAGCTAACGGCTCACCAGGCGGATCTAGAGGTGTGCGTGGCGCGCTCGCCGTGCTCGCCGAAGCACTCGGCGTGGAAGAGGACCCGTCGTGGACGAGCGCGATGACAGCGGAGCGTGCGGCACAGCGCCTGGACGTTGTCTGGGAGTCGAACTATGTCGTCAAGACGAGCGTCAATCTCGACGGCTTGAACGCGCTCCTCGACGCGGCCTCATGTGCCTACGCAGCAGGCTCGCTCACGCGCGTCGCTGCTCGTTCTGCGCTTGGTCTCAGCGGTGCCGAGTGGGCAACGTTCAACCCGGCTCGCTCGAAGATTGAGGCCGTGACGCGCCTCGCCGCCCTGACGGGGGCGCCGCGCGAATGGCTTGGCCCCGGCTCCAAGGAGCACAAGAGCGCCCTGCTCAACCTCGCCACGAATCTGTTCCCAAACGATGAGCGCATCGACACCAGCAGTAAGCACCGGCTCGGGTCGACGCTCGCCGAGGTCCTGAACGCGCCTTGGTCTAGAGACTTCACTGCCACCGGCCAGACGATCAAGCTCACCGGGCTGAACGCGATCATCGCTGGAGCCGAGCGGCACCTTGGCCGTCTGGGTGAGGTCATTACTGACGCCTTGACCACGCCTGAGGCTGAGGGCGACGCGCTGGCGGCCGCCCTGTTGGCTTCACTCCCCGTTCACTGGGATGCCAAGCAGGCTGTGCGCTGGCTGGCCGAAAACGATCTTCGCGGCTCGAACGATCTGGAATGGCAGGGCTTCTACGGTGAGGAGCGAGCCAGGGCGATCCTCAACGCCTCCTTTACGCCCAAGGTGCCCGGCCCTAGGCGGTCCTACGGCTCGACGGTCTTCGACTATGGGCTCTCGTGGGTGTGGGACATCAAGGTTCACACGTCGATTCAGACCATCGGGCCGGTCACCCGGGGCGCGAGCGACGTCATGCTGCTCAATGACGAGCGCGCCGTCCGAGACTGCGTTGACGAACAGGGCCTCGGGTTCCTCGTCGTGAGCGGCGAAGCCGTCATGGACGACACTGGCGACTTCAAGGCCTGGCACGACGCGTGGAAGTTGAAGCTCTCCGGGAAGGCCTCGGCCCCGTCCAACTCCGGCACCAGCAGGGTTCGGAAGTCCGCGTTCAATCCACTACACGTGGATGCATACTGGGTACCCGATCACCACGCGCTCGGAGCCGCCATCCTGTCGGGACAGCTGACGCCTAGACCCCAGGGTCGGCAGGCACCAAGGGTCAAGGGTGGCGTCGGTGCGCCTCGCCCGCCGAAGTTCGAGATGAACACGGCCAAGGCGAGTCACGGAATCCGAGTCGCGTCCTACATGTGGCCGAAGGGCAAGTCGGCTACCTGACGGCTGTGCTCGCTCAGTGACGAGCAGACAGGACCGCGTCAGGCGACAACGGTGCTGTGACGACCGCGTCGAGGATCCGACGACCAGGCGCGGATCGCTTGAGCAGATCTTCATCGCGAAGGACGTGCTCGCGAAGGACGTGCCAAACGGCACCCACGTTCACGCCGTTGCCCATCTGCTTGTAACTGGCAGCAGGTGACTGGGCTCCGAAATCGAACCAGCCAGGGAGGCCCTGCATGCGCGCAGTTTCTCTCGGCGAGATTCGTCGCTCACGAGGACCGACGATGGAGGTCTGGGTGATCGCGACGAGGGCCGGCAAGTAGGTAGAGCGCTTGGCTCGAATGCCTGACGGACGTAACTGCATCACGGTCTCCCACAAACGAGGAGTGTCTTGCGCCTGCCATTCGAGCTTGCGCCGCGACGCCGGGAACTTGTCCGTGTAGATCCCCCACTTGCGAGTCCACGGCTTGATCCAGTCCTCGTGTTCGATGAAGAGCGCGTAGTTCTTCGCGAGGTGACTGGCCTTCCACTGCGGGAGCGAGGGATCTGCTTCCATCAGGTGCCGGTAGTCAGGATTCGGCCCGAACGCGCGACGCATGGCCGACTCCGTAGTCCACACGTCGCTCCACGCGTCTGCCCATATCGGCATCCCGGGCGGGCGTCGCCCAGCAGTTCGCTCGAACCACGTCTGGACGAACTCATCCCACGCGTCGATCCAATGACGCTCAGAGTCGGTCAGGTCGCAGCCCGGGATGTTGTGGCTGTCGTCGAGCAGGTCCTCAAGATGCCAGGTGCCTGGCTCCCAGCCGTCGACCGGCTGTCCGGTGATGATCGGGGGTTCGACGTCGAGGCCATCTGTGAGGCCGTCGGGGTCGTAGGTAGCCGTGATGAACACGCGCTCGCGTACCTGTGGACGACCGCCCCGCTCCGGTGGCAGCAGGTGCGGCGAGAACACGGCCGGAACCTCAGAAACTCGGTAGCCCTCGTCCCGCAGCGTCTCAATGATGACCTGCCACTCGTGCACGTGACGCGGCCCCGCGAGGTTGCGCACGTTCTCGAGGAGGACGACCTTCGGACGGCGCTCCTGGATGATTCGGAGGATGTTCCAGTAAAGAGTTCCGCGGGTTTCGTCCATTCCCCGCTGCGCCCCTGACTTCGAGAAAGGCTGGCACGGGAACCCGGCCGCTAGCACCTCGTGGGCCGGAACGTTCATGACCTCGTCGTTGGCGTCCTTCGTGACGTCCCCGAGTGGGTCGCGTCCCCAGTTGCGCTCATAAACGGCGGCGGCCTTCTTGTCGACCTCGACGGCGTAGACGCACTCGCCGCCCAGTGCCGACAACGCCGCATGGAAGCCCCCCACGCCAGCAAAAAGGTCGATGAATCGAAACGCGGGCGCGGTCATGGGCACAGCCTAGGTGTCGCCTCCCCCTGCATCTCGACGGCACGCCGTCGAACGTGCGTTCGGTCGACGTGGCGGTGTCGCGGCGCCGGCTGCGCCTTCGTGGCAGAGTCGACTCATGGCGGCGGCATACGAGTCACGGGCATCAAGCGCAGCTTCGCGGGCCGTCATGCAGGCCAACCGCCGTCGCGACACATCTCCCGAGATGACCGTCCGTCGCCTCGTACATGCTCAAGGCCTCCGCTACCAGGTCGACACCAAGCCGCTTCCCGCGTTGAACCGGCGCGCCGACCTGGTATTCGCCACGGCCAAGGTCGCCGTCTTGGTCGACGGCTGCTACTGGCACGGCTGTCCTGAGCATGGAACGGTTGCCCAGACCAACGCGACTTACTGGAGGACGAAGATCGCGAGAAACCGTGAGCGCGACGACGAGACGAACAAGCGACTAGCGGACGCTGGCTGGCTTCCGTTGAGGGCCTGGGAGCACGAAGACCCCGAAGCGGTCGTAGCTCGAATCATCGATGCCGTCCGCTGTCCTTCGTCGGGCGCGAACACGTTCAACCGTTAGCCGAGGCATCAACGCGTTCGGGGTGTACGTCGCATCCAAAGCCGGCAGGCTGCTCCCGTGCGGATCGGAACCTGGAACCTCGCTGGCCGGTGGAGCAACGACCATCGCGGCTTCCTCGAGGAGCTGCAGTGTGACGTTCTCCTGCTGACCGAGGTCTCGGACCGCGTCGAGCTGCCCGGCATGGTCGGGCATGTGACCAGAGCGCAGATGGCCCGGAGGCGCTACTGGGCGGGCATCTGGTCGAGACACCCGCTGACACCCCTCGCCGATCCGTACGGAGCGTCCGCGATGGCTGAGGTCCTGGGGCAGCGCGTTTGCTCCTCGATCCTGCCCTGGAAATCCTGCGGCTCGCGCGAGCCGTGGGTGGGGACGAACACCGTCGAGCGGACCATCAACGCGGTCGACGTGATCGCGGCAGCCGCGCCCACCGTCTGGGGCGGCGACTGGAACCACGCCCTGGAAGGTCGCGAGTACGCCAGCTCGAAGGCTGGGCGCGACCACCTTCTGAAGTCGCTCGCCGAGCTCGGCCTGAGCGCCGCGACGACCGACGCGCGGCATCAGATCGACGGGCTACTCTCGATCGACCACATCGCAGTTCCGACGGGGTGGAGCGCACGCGTCGAGCACCACTCGGCGCTCCTCGCGGAGGGTCGCCTATCGGACCACTATGCGTACGTGGCCGAGGCCGATACGCCCTGATTCAGTCCGCACAGAGTCCGCAAGAAGCTCATAAACGTCCGTTCCGGACAGTCACTCCAGATCAGCGTTTCCGCAGGTCAGACGGCATTTTCCGTCGCTTCCCATCGACGACAAATCATGCGAAAACCGGCCCCGGCCTACAGGCCAGCCCGTTCGCACCCGGCTGGGCGGCCAGGACGTGCCACCAGAACCCGTCCGGGGTCGTGCGGGCAGGGTCGAACGATCCGGCCGACCGGGACGAAGGGCCATGTACGCCGCGTGCCGTGCGCCGCAGGCTGGACGGACCCACGTCCGACGACCGCGCCGGGAGCACCCATGGCCACCTCCACCCCGTCCACCACCCCGGCCAGCACCTTGTCCGGCACGGCCCAGGCGCTGGTCGCCCCGGGCAAGGGGATCCTGGCCGCGGACGAGAGCCTGCCCACCATGGTCAAGCGCCTCGCACGGATCGGCGTGGAGTCCACGGAGGACACCCGGCGGAGCTACCGCGAGCTGCTGTTCACCACGCCGGGCCTCGCCGACACGGTCAGCGGCGTCATCCTGTTCGACGAGACGATGCGGCAGCGCTCGAGCACCGGGGCCTTCCTGCCCGAGATCCTGGCCGGGGCCGGCATCCTGCCGGGCATCAAGGTCGACGCGGGCACCGTCCCGCTCGCCGGGGCGCCGGGCGAGCTGGTGACCCAGGGCCTCGACGGGCTGCGGGAGCGCTTCGCGGAGTACGCCGCTCTCGGCGCCCGCTTCGCCAAGTGGCGGGCGGTGCTGCGTGTCGGTCCTCTGCTGCCCTCGAGCGCGTGCGTCGAGGCGAACGCCCACGCCCTCGCCCGCTACGCGGCCCTGGCCCAGGACGCCGGGCTGGTCCCGATCGTCGAGCCCGAGGTCCTGATGGACGGTTCGCACGGCACGGAGCGCTGCGCCGAGGTCACGAGACAGGTGCTGCGGCAGGTCTACGCCGAGCTGGCCCGGCAGCACGTGGACCTGGCGTCGACCCTGCTCAAGCCCAGCATGGTCCTGCCCGGCACGACCTCGCCGGAGGCCGAGCAGGTCAGTGACGACGAGGTGGCGGCCCGCACGATCGCGGTGCTGCGGGACACCGTCCCCGCCTCGGTCCCGGGCGTCGTCTTCCTCTCCGGCGGCCAGAGCCCGCAGCAGGCGACGGCCCGCCTCGACGCCCTCAACCGACTCGGCGTGCACCAGCCGTGGCAGCTGAGCTTCTCCTTCGGGCGTGCCCTCCAGGCCCCGGTGCTCGACGCCTGGCGGGGCGAGCCCGAGAACGTGGCACCGGCGCAGGCCGTGCTCGCGGAGCGCGCGCGGCTCACCGGCGCCGCCCGGCGCGGGTGCTACGAGCGCACCGAGGAGCCGGCCGTGCCGGAGCCCCTCGGCCCCGGGGCCGGCGGGTGACCTCCGGCCCCCGGCCGGAGACCAAAGGCCCTGCCCACCTCGGGCTCGTCGCGCCACAGTTGCGGGATGGCGACGTTCCCGCCCTCGACCACCCCGGTCCAGCCCCCCACCTCGGCCCGCGCGCACGTCCTCGTCGCCGTCGGGGGCTCGGACCCGGGCCCCGCGGCGCGCTGGGCGGCCCACGAGGCACGTCGCAGCGGCACCACCGTGCGCCTGCTGCACGTCGCACCCCACGACCTGGCCCTGGAGCCGGGGCGGGCGGCCCTGCGCACCGCGGCGGACGTCTGCCGGCACGAGTCCGGTGACCGGGTGACGGTGGAGGCGGACCTGGTGGTGGGCGACCCTGCCCAGGTCCTGCTGGACGCCGCCCACGACGCGCGCCTGGTGGTGACGGGACGGCGCGGGAGCACCTCGTGGCACTCCACGGCCTCGATCTCGGCGGAGCTGGCCGCCCGCACCCCCGCCCCCGTCTGCGTCGTACCTCCGTCGTGGCGAGCGGCGGAGCATGGAGTGGTGGGCGTGGGCCTGGACCAGGAACGGCCGGACCGTCGCTCCCTGACCGAGGCCGTGCGTCGGGCTCGCCTCGAGCGCGCCGTGCTGCGGGTGCTGGTCTACCGACCCGGCTCGCTGGCGCCCGACCGGGGCGAGGGGACCGACGACCTTCGTCGCCGGGCGCGAGCGGTGCTTGCCGACTGTGGCGGCGACGCGTGCGACGTCGAGATCACGATGGGGGCGGGCCACCCGGCCTCGCAGCTGCTGGAGGTGGCTGCCAGCACCGACCTCCTCGTGCTCGGGCGGCGGCGGCGCGGCGACGACCACCCGACGTACCTGGGACCGGTGGCGCTGGCGGTGCTGTCCCGAGCGGCCTGCCCCGTGCTTCTGGGCAGTCCCGGACCGACCGAGGACCCACGCCGACGAGGAGCCGACCATGCACGTCGCTGAGCTCATGACCACCCCACCCGTCACCACCCGCGGCGACGCCGGGTCGGTCAGCGTCGGTCCGGAGACCGACCTGGCCACGGCCGCGGACCTGCTGACGTCGATCGGCGTGCCGGCCCTGCTGGTCGTGGACACGGACGGGCACCTGGTCGGGACGGTGAGTCGCAGCGACGTGCTGCGCACCCTGGCGAGCCGGCAGGAGCCGGGACGCGCCGAGCTCGATCCACCGGTCCGGCGACTGCTCGAGCTGACCTGCCGTGCCCCCAGCGTCCACAACACCCAACCCTGGCTCTGGCGGGTGGCCGGGCCGACCATCGAGCTGTACGCCGACACCTCGCGCCGGCTGCCCGCGTCGGACCCGGACGGGCGCACCATGCTGATCAGCTGCGGGGCGGCCCTGCACCACCTGCAGGTGGCCGCACGGGGGCTCGGCCACCGCTGCACCGTGGAGCGGTTGCCGGAGGGCCCTCGTTCGACGCTGCTGGCACGGGTCACCGTGGCGCCCGGCCTGCGGGTGGACGACCCGGACGCCCAGGTCGACGAGAGGCACCGCAAGGACCTGGAGGAGAGCGCGCGCGACCTGGCGGCCATCGCAGCCCGCGGCACCGACCGCCGCCGGTTCACGTCGTGGCCGGTGCCCGAGCAGCGCCTCGACCTCCTGGCTTCCATCGGGTCGCACGAAGGATGCCTCGTCGTGCCGGTCGTCGACCCCCAGCAGCGACACCGGCTGGAGGAGCTGGTCGAGCGGGCCCGAGCGTTGCAGGCGAGCGACCCCGGGCTCAGGGACGAGCAGCTGCGCTGGGCCGGCCGGGGCGGCGACGACGGGGTGCCCGAGCCTGCCCTCGAGGGACCCGCCACACGGTTCGACGACCGACCGGTCATCGACCCCGGCGGCATCGAGCGGGCCGACGGGGTGCTGGTGCTGGCCACCACGACCGACCACGTGCTCGACCACCTCCGCACCGGCGAGACCCTGAGTCGGATCTGGCTCACGGCCACCAGCGGGCTGCTGTCCCTGGTGCCTCTCAGCCAGGTGGTGGAGGCTCCTGAGATCCGGCGGTCGCTGCAGCAGGACGTGCTGGGCACGGTGCTGAGCCCGCAGCTCCTCGTGCGGGTCGGGTGGCAGGAGACCTCGCGGGACCGGCTGCCGCCCAGCCCGCGGCGTCCACTGGCAGACGTGCTGCTGCGCTGACGGCCCGGCGTCTCGACGCCCGCGGCGCGACTCGAACGCGTCAGCCGCGCGCGAGCACCCGGCCGTCGGGCAGCGTCCGTCCGCCCAGCAGCGCGACCAGGCGCCCGCCGTCGGACTGCACGAGCTGCCCGCTCCCCCAACCCCAGTCGAGGTCGGTGGCCTCCAGCCGGGTGTCGCCCAGGTCGAGACCGAAGACGGCCCCACGCGCGGCGGTGAGCTGGTCGAGGACGGACCTCACCGCCTCGGGAGGTGCGACCGCGGGACGGTCGAGCGCGACCGTGACGTCCAGGGAGTGGATGACGGCGTGGTTCAGCGCTCCGGCACCACCGCCGCCCGGTGGCTGCCAGGCGTGCAGCTCAGCCGACCGGAGCTGGGCGAGGAGGTCGCCGGCGGGCAGTGCGGCGTCGCGCGCGGCCACGGTGTCGGAGAAGGTGGTGAAGTCGCCGCCGGCAGCCGCCATCCCGGCCCCGAACTGCTGCGGGGTCAATCGTGCCGGCATCGTCATGTGGGCGACCACGTGGCGCACCAGCCACCCCTCGCACAGCGACGGCGAGTCCCACGCGTCGAGCTCGGCGGCCTCGAGGAGGTCCGCGAGCCCGTCGCACGTCGGCGCCACCCAGTCCTGCGGTTCGCTCATGCCGCTCATTGAAGCACCTGGCTCCGGCAGGAGGCACTTGTGCGCGGGGGCCCATCGAGGAGAGGCTGCACCATGTCCCATCCCCTGACCGCCGGCACGAGACCCACGATCGTCGGGAGACCGGTGATCCTCGTGGTCGACATCTTCGAGAGCGACTTCGGCGACCGCGAGTTCAGCCACGGCATCCCCGCGATGCCCGACAACCGCGCCCGGATGGAGAAGGCCGCCGCCTTCGTCAGGAAGGGCCGCGACCTGGGCGTCCCGATCGTGGTCGTCCACGAGGTCCACCGCCCGGGCGGGATCGACTTCGGGCGCGAGCTGGACGGGTCGGAGGACGTGCACTGCGTCGAGGAACCCGGGTCGCCGCACCTGCCGCGGGTCGGCATCGGCATGACCGACGACGACTACGTCGTCTACAAGCGCCGCTACTCGGCCTTCTACGCCACCGACCTCGAGATCCTCCTCAAGGGTCTGGGGGCGAGCACGCTCATCCTGGTCGGCGGGCTGACCGACGTCTGCATCCACTTCACCTTCGTCGACGGCCACCAGGGCGACTACCACTGCCGCGTGCTCGAGGACTGCGTCAGCGGGTCGCAGCAGGCCGCGCACGACGCTGCGCTGGCGAGCATGGAGTACCTGCAGACCGGGTCGGTGCTCTCCTCCGCCGACATGCTCGAGGCGCTGCAGGACCGGTAGCCACGGACCTCGGCGCTCGTGCCACCCGCCGGCCGCTGATCTCCCCCGCACGGGCGTGCCCGTGCGGGACCTGCACTGCTGGGATGGCGCCATGGCCACTCGCTACGACTTCGCGTTCGCGACCTCCTACCGGCTGCCCGCCCTGGCGCTGGGGATCACGCCCTGGACCGCGTGGGTCGAGGTCGACGAACCGGGCACCCCGACGCCCGAGGTGCGGGTCCGGTTCGGGGCGTGGCGGCTGCGCACCCCGGTCCGCAACATCACCGCCGTGCACCGCAGCGGCGGGTTCGCCTACCTCAAGACGGCCGGGCCGCCGCACCTGTCCTTCACCGACAAGGGCGTCACCTTCGCCACCAACGGTGACGCGGCCGTCTGCTTCGAGCTGGCCACGCCGGTCAAGGGCATCGACCCCACCGGCCGGATCGTGCACCCCGGGGTCACCCTGACCGTCGCCGACCCCGACGCACTGGCCGCCGAGCTCACCGCCCATCCGGCAGATGAGGGCATGAGCTGGGCGTCCTGCACGAGGGGTCACCGCCACTGGGGACCCCGCGGCGCCGCCGGGCTGCTGGTGGCCTCCGAGGGCGCCGTCCTCCTGCAGCTGCGCGCGCACTGGGCCCACCAGGGCGGCACCTGGTCGATCCCCGGCGGCGCCAAGGAGCGGGGCGAGAGCGCCGAGACCGCAGCCCTGCGCGAGGCCGAGGAGGAGCTCGGCATCGACCCCCGCCGCGTCCGCCTCTCCGGCTCGTACGTCGCCACGTGCGGCGGCTGGACCTACGAGACGCTGCTGGGGCACGCCGACCGCACCCTGCGCGTCCGCGACCTCGCCGAGTCCGACGGCCACCGCTGGGTGCCGGCCGACGACGTCGACCTGCTGCCCCTGCACCACGGCTTCCGGGCCGCCTGGGACGACCCGGGCACGCAGCTGCGCGACTTCGTCAGGGCGCCGCGAAGGTCCTGACGCCGAGCTCGGTCCCGCCAGGTCCGCGGTGAGCCTGCAACCGGATGCATGGCGGACATGCGGCGGCTCGCGAGGCCATTGCTGCTGATGGGTGAACCCCTCGGCAAGACTGGTGCCATGTTGCGCACCGTTCTGCTCGTCGCCCTCGCGCTGTCCGTCTCGTCGTGCGGCGACATCGACGCGGGCGACGCCGCGGAGGTGTCCTTCACCGAGTGGTCGGCCGAGCAGCCGTACGACGGTGTCACCCCCGTCGTCACCTCGGCGCAGAACCTGCTCCCGTACTCGGGCATGCTCGACGTGACCCTGTACGCCAGTGATGCCACCGAGGCCGACGTCGCCGCCATCCGAGAGCACTACTGCGCCTTCGGGGCCGACGACGCCACCATCCGGTACACCATCCGAGACACCGCGCGCCGCATCGAGTGGCCGCTCCCGGACTGCTGGGACGAGCAGCCCGACACGGCCGAGCGGTTCAAGTCGATGCAAGCCGTCGCCGACACCGTCCAGGCGTGCGGTGCCGACCACGCCATCATGGGTGACTACCGGCTCACCATCGGGTTCGCTGCCGACGAGCACCCGGCGTTGAAGAAGCAGGACCGGTGCCTGCCTGCGGTCCGCGACGCGGCCCCCGAGGCGCCCGCCTTGTTCGGGCTCTCTGCCGGCGCGGGCGACCCGACCTGGGTCGAGGCGTCCTTCGACGAGTTCCGGACCACCGCTGCCTCCTGAGGCCCAGGAGGCAGGTCGCGGAGACCCGAGCCGCACCAGCAGTGCGGTGAGCGTGCGCTCGTCGCCTACCACGCGTCCCCGGGTCGATCCTGGCAGGTGACGGTCATCGTGCGATCCGGCAGAGCCGACGGGTCGCGGCTGAAGACCATGAGGCCACCATGCTCACCGTCGAGGACGACGCCGGCCTGGGTCTCGGTGTACGAGAGCCCGAGCCATCGCTTCCACCCGAGCAGCTCGTAGAAGCCGGTCGCGCGTCCGGTCGACAGGAGCGCGACGCCCCATCGAGCGGCGATCTCGTCGTGCAGCCTCTCCATGGCCGACGTACCGACGCCCGCGCCCTGGTGCTCGGGGTCGGTGGCCACCGCTTCGACGTAGCCGGCGCTGCGCCACGGCTGGTCGCCGAACCTGATCAACCGCGGGACAGCGCTGGCATGACCGACGAGACGGTCGCCCACTCGTACGAGGACGTGCACACCACCGAAGGCGTGGTCGGCGTCGTCCTGCGTGAACCCTCCACCGAACGCTCGGTGCCAGAGCTGGCGCAGTGCCGCTCGGGCGGCAGCGTCCACCTGGTCACTGTCGAGCACGCTGACGTCCACGACCTGGAACCTAGCTCCACGTCTGTCCTGGCCCTCCTCCCCTTCGCGATCTCCGGCCCGGCGCCGGACGTCGCGAGGGCGATCCAGGAGGCGCAGGTCGAAGAGCTGTCCGAGGCCGGGATCGTGGACGAGATCCGCGAGCTCGAGGAGCTCAAGGCCCGGTGCGCCGCACGCCAGGCCCGACTCAGCGCCGCGCTCGACCGGCGGGTCCGTGAGCGTCATGCCCGCAGCGGCGTACGCCCGGAGCGGCAGGGCGCCGGCGTGGGCGCCCAGGTCGCGCTCGCCCGCCGGGAGTCACCCCACCGGGGCGCCCAACACCTCGGACTGGCCAAGGTGCTCGTCACCGAGATGCCGCACACCCTGGCCGCGATGGAGGCCGGGCGCTGCCACGAGTGGCGCGCCACCCTGCTGGCTCGCGAGACCGCCTGCCTCTCCGCCGAGCACCGTCGCGTCGTCGACACCGAGATGATGGCCGACCCCGGCGCCACCGAGGGCTGGGGTGACGCCCGCCTGGTCGCGGCCGCGAAGGCGATCGCCTACCGCCTCGACCCGCACGCCGCCGTGGAGCGCGCCCGCAAGGCGGTCGAGAACCGCTTCGTCTCGCTGCGCCCGGCCCCCGACACCATGAGCTACCTCGGCGCCCTGCTGCCCGTGGCGCTGGGCGTCTCCTGCTGGGCGGTGCTGAAGAACGCCGCCGACCACGCCCGGGCGCAGGGCGATCCGCGCTCGCGCGGCCAGGTCATGGCCGACACGCTCGTCGCGGCGATCCTCGGCTCTCGGTCGCAGGACGGGGACCAGACAGCGCCCGAGGTGCCGGCCGTCCCGGTGGCGGTCCACCTCACCGTCTCCGACGAGACCCTCCTCGGCGCCGGCAGCGAGCCCGGGTGGCTGCACGACTACGGCCCGATCCCCGCCGGGCTGTGCCGTGACCTCGCCGCCGACGCCGTCGACCGGGCCCACGCCACCCTGCGCCGCCTCTACACCACCAGCGCGGGCCAGCTGGTGGCCATGGACTCCCGCTCCCGCACCTTCGACGGCAGCCTGCGGCTCTACATCGACCTGCGCGACCAGACCTGTCGCACCCCCTGGTGCGACGCGCCGGTCCGCCACCGCGACCACGTCGCGGCGGTGGCCTCCGACGGCCTGACCCAGGCCGACAACGGCCAGGGGCTCTGCGCGGCCTGCAACCTGGCCAAGGAGGCCCCCGACTGGCGCTCCCGCACCGTGCACGAACCCGGAGCGCCACCGGGGCTGCACGTCGTCGAGACGATCACCCCGACCGGTCACCGGCACCGATCCCGGTCCCCCGGCCTGCCGCCGCCCGCAGACCTGCAGGCGCGGACCTAGTCGGACTGCGCGACGAGCTCGAAGGCCACCCGGCGCTCCTGCACGTCCGCCGTCACCAGACGGACCTGCACATCGGTGCCCAGCGGCAGGTCGACCCCGTTGCTGCTCACCCGCGCGTCCACGGCAGGTTCCTGCACGACGACCGAGCCCCTGGTCGGGTCCTTCTCGTCGACGTCCACGACGACGCCCGGGAACACCTCGCCGATCCGTTCCTCGAGCACTCCGGCCTCGACGAGGTCCAGCACGCCGCGCTCGTAGGAGCTGGCCTTCTGCGCCGAGCTCTTCAGGGTCGCCGGCAGCCCCGGCAGGGCCTGCAGCACCCAGTCGGGCACGGCGGTCCCCGCGCACAGCGCCACGCATATCTCCCCCGCGTAGCGGTCCCCGAGCCGACGCAGCGGCGCCGTCACGTGGGCGTACTCGGCGGCCAGCGCCGCGTGCAGCGGCTGCTCGGGCAGCTCGCCGTCGAAGCCGACGTACCCGCTGCCGCGCAGCAGGCGGGTGCTGGCGTCGACCATGGCCGCGTGGGCGGGCAGCGTGGGGTCCAGCGACCGGATGAAGTCGGGGTAGAGCATCTCGGCCGGCCAGGCGATGCCCAGGGCCCGGGCCGTGCGGTGCAGGCGCTGGACGTCGCGCGGGTCCGGCGGCGGCAGGGTGCGCAGCAGCCCGACCCGGGCGTAGACCATCAGGTCCGCAGCACCGAATCCGCTCAGGAGGGAGATCTGGGCGTTCCACTCCTCGATGGGCAACCGGTCACGGAAGGTCAGGTGCCAGTGCTCCCCCCGGACGTCGACCTCCTGCTCGGGCAGCGGCAGCGACACCCCGCCCCGGGCCGCCTCGCGCTGCACCCGCAACGGCCCGACCTCGGCGAGCAGGCGCAGCGTCTCGGGGGCAGAGCCGTCCGCGAGCATCGCCTGGGCCTGCTCGTAGGTCAGCTGGGCCGTCGAGCGCACCAGGGCCCGCTCGACCGTGACGTCGACGCCCTCGCCCTCGGCGTCGAGCCGGATCGTCCACAGCAGCGACGGCCGGACCTGGTCGGGCAGCAGCGACGCCGCATCCTCGCTGAGCGCCGGCGGGTGCAGCGGGACCCGCGAGCCGGGCGCGTAGAGCGTCTCGCCGCGGAGGTTCGCCTCGATGTCGACCGGGTCCCCGGGGCTCACGAACGCCGCCACGTCCGCGATCGCGTAGTGCACGACGAACCCGTCGCCGTCGCGCTCCAGGTGCATGGCCTGGTCGAGGTCGCGCGAGCCCTCCGGATCGATCGTCAGCATCGGCAGGTCGGTCCGGTCCAGCTCGGGCAGCCGGGGGGCCCGGGCCGCCTCGACAGCCGCCTGCTCCACCTCCGGCGGGAAGTCCGGGGTGACCCCCAGCTCGTCACGCAGGCGCTGCACCGCCTCGTTCAGACGGTCAGCTGAGACGCTGCCGTCGTCGGACCGGACCCGGAGCACGCGGTTGCTGGGCATGGAGGCACCATAACGACCACCATGCTGATCCTGCTGCCCCCCAGCGAGGGGAAGACCGCGCCGCGTCGTGGCAAGCCGCTCGACCTGGGCTCCTTGTCGTACCCCTCGCTCACCCCGGCCCGCGAGCGCATCCTCGACGCCCTGGTCGACCTGTGCTCCGGCGACCCGCAGGAGGCGGCCCGCGTCCTCGACGTCGGCAGCACCCAGCTCGACCTCGTCGAGCTCAACCGCGGGCTGCGCGCCGCTCCCACCGCCCGCGCCGACGCGGTCTACGCCGGCGTCGTCTACGACGCCCTCGACGTCAGCACCCTCTCCCCCGTGGCCCGGCGCCGCGCGACCGGCCGGCTCGCCGTCGTCTCCAGCGTCTTCGGGATGGTGCGCCCCGGCGACCGCATCCCCGCCTACCGGCTCTCGGGCGGCACCACCCTGCCCGGCGTCGGCCCGGTCGCGGGCACCTGGCGCGAGTCCCTGGGCCCCGCGGTCACCGAGGCGGTCGGCAGCGGCCTGCTCGTCGACCTGCGCTCCAGCACGTACGCCGCGTTCTGGCGTCCCGGCCCCGACGTCGCCGCCCGCGTCGCGACGGTGCGGGTCCTCCACGAGGTCGACGGCACCCGCAAGATCGTCAGCCACTTCAACAAGGCCACCAAGGGCCGGATGGTGCGCGCCCTGCTGGAGGACGGTGCCAACCCGCGCACCCCCGCCCGACTGGCCGAGGCGCTGCGCGACCTCGGGTGGCACGTCGAGGTCGGCGAGCCGGGACCCAAGGGCACCCAGCTCGACGTCGTGGTGCGCCAGCTCTAGCGGCCCTGCCCGGTCGCGGAGCCGCCGAGCAGCCCCAGGACGGGTTCCACGATCCCGTCGAGCAGGTCGGTGAGCCCGTCGGTCGCCGGCACCAGGACACCGGTCACCGGTCCGGTGGCGCCGCCGGTCGCGGAGTCGAGCAGTCCGCCGACCCCGGCCACGGCCGGATCGAGCACCCCCGAGAGGGTCCCTCCGCGCGGCGGGACCGGCGGGGGCCCCTGGGTCGGAGGTGTCGGGGGCGAGGGCGGCTGCGGGGGTCCGACCACCGGTGGCTGCGGCGGCGTACCGGTCCCCGCTGTCCCACCGGGAGTCGTCGGCGGGGCGACCTGCGGCTCCAGGAGCGTGCCGGCGCGCACCGGCGCGCCGCGGCCGACCACCCCGCCGTCGGTGCGGCCGCCCGGCTCGTCGGGCGTGGCGGCGGGCTCGTCGGGATCCGAGGAGCCGGGGACCAGCAGGTCGGGCAGCCGGGCCAGCACGTCGTCGCGGAGCCCGGCCCCGATGTCGGTGCTCACCAGCCCTCCGAGCGCGACGGCGGCGAAGACCCCGGCGGCGACCCGCATCCCCCACGTCGTACGCCGCTCGCGACGCACCGCGGCACGTTCGGCGACCGGCTCGGGCTCGGGCACCTCGGGCGCGTGGAGGGCGGCCGAGAAGCCCGGCATCAGGTCGGAGGGCAGGGCCCGCTCCGTGCGCTCCCCCGTGGGGCGCGCCCGGACCGCTGACCAGGTCAGGTGGTCGCCGGAGGAGGCATCGTCACCGGCTGGCTCTTGTGCCACCTGGTCCCCCCGGATCTCTGGCCTGCACGTCGACGCCCATCATGGCGCATCGACGTCCCGTCCGTGGCGGCTTGTGGCGGACGCGACTCAGCGGACGGGGTGACCGCCCCGGGCCAGCGCGTCCTTGACCTGCCCGACGGTGAGGGTGCCGAAGTGGAAGACCGAGGCCGCGAGCACCGCGTCGGCACCGACCTCGACGGCCGGCGCGAAGTGCTCGGCAGCGCCGGCGCCGCCGGAGGCGATCACGGGGATGGTGACCTCGCGGCGCACCGCCCGGATCAGGTCGAGGTCGAAGCCGTCCCGGGTGCCGTCGGCGTCCATCGCGTTGAGCAGGATCTCCCCCGCCCCCAGCCCGGCCGCCCGGTGCGCCCACTCGACGGCGTCCACGCCGGCCGAGCGGCGCCCGCCGTGCGTGGTGACCTCGAACCCGGAGTCCGTGCCGGGCGCCCGCCGCGCGTCGACCGAGAGGACCAGCACCTGGCTGCCGAAGCGGTCGGCGATCTCGGCCACCAGCTCGGGGCGACGGATGGCCGCGGTGTTGACGGCGATCTTGTCGGCCCCGGCGCGCAGCAGCCGGTCGACGTCGGCGACCGAGGAGACGCCGCCGCCGACCGTGAGCGGGATGAACACCTGCTCGGCCGTGGCCGAGACGATCTCCATCGTAGTCGCACGACCCTCGTGCGAGGCCGAGATGTCGAGGAACGTCAGCTCGTCGGCGCCCTCGGCGTCGTAGAGCCGGGCGAGCTCCACCGGGTCGCCGGCGTCGCGCAGGCCCTGGAAGTTCACGCCCTTGACGACCCGCCCGTCGGCGACGTCGAGGCAGGGGATGACGCGGACGGACAGGCTCACGCGGTGCCCCGGGTCAGCGCCAGCGCGTCCTCGAGGGTGAAGCGGCCCTCGTAGAGCGCGGTGCCGGCGATCGCGCCCTCGACGCCCTCGGGCACCAGGGTCATCAGGGCCTCGATGTCGGCCAGCGTCGAGACACCGCCCGAGGCGATCACCGGTCGGTCGGTGACCGCGCACACGTCACGCAGCAGCTGCAGGTTCGGGCCCTGGAGCATCCCGTCCTTGTTGACGTCGGTCACCACGTAGCGCTCACAGCCCTCGGCGTCCAGGCGGGTCAGGACCTCGTAGAGGTCGCCGCCGTCGCGGGTCCAGCCGCGCGCGGCCAGGGTGCGCCCGCGCACGTCGAGCCCGATCGCGATCCGGTCCCCGTGCTCGGCGATGATCTTCGCGCACCACTCGGGCTGCTCCAGCGCGGCGGTGCCGATGTTCACCCGACGGCATCCCGTGGCCAGCGCGGCGGCGAGCGACTCGTCGTCGCGGATGCCACCCGACATCTCGACGTCGATGTCGAGGGCGCCGACGATCTCCGCCTGCAGCTCCCTGTTCTGCCCTCGGCCGAAGGCCGCGTCGAGGTCGACCAGGTGCAGCCACTCGGCGCCGGCGTCCTGCCAGCGGCGCGCCGCGGCGACCGGGTCGCCGTACGCGCGCTCGGAGCCGGCCACGCCCTGGGCGAGCTGGACGGCACGGCCCTCGGTGATGTCGACGGCGGGGAGGAGCTGCAGGTAGTCGGTCATGGAGCCTTCCGGGGTGGGGGCCGCTCAGGAGCGGCGGAACAGCAGGGTGTGCAGGACGGGGGCGGCCAGGAGGGTGACCACGAGGGACAGGGCCGGCCACGCCCAGCCGTCGGTGAGCAGGGCGACCAGCACGTTGACCAGCACGAGCAGCGCGACCGTGGTGCCGCGCTGGCGGCGGTCGCGCTCGGCGAGGATGCCGGTGGGACGACGACGGCGTTGCGGCAGCCACGAGGCGAGCGCCCTGCGCCGCGCCGTACGCCGCTCGCGACGCTCCGCCTCGCTCGCGCGGGCCGCGGTCAGCAACGCCTGCTCGCGCATCCGTGCCTCGCGCCGGCGGGCTCGCTCCTTGCTCATGGCTGCATGCTCCTCTGGCCGGCCCTCAGAGGGTGGCGACCCAGTTGCGCAGCAGGGCCGCGCCGGCGTCACCGGACTTCTCGGGGTGGAACTGGGTGGCCCACAGCGGACCGTTCTCCACGGCCGCCACGAAGCGGTCCCCGCCGCGCTCGGCGGGGCCGGTCTCGGCCCAGGTGACCAGCGGTGCGCGGGTGCGGTCGTTGGTGACGAGCTCCCACTCGCGCACCCCGTAGGAGTGCACGAAGTAGAACCGCTCGCCCTCGACGCCCGCGAACATCACCGATGCTTCGGGCACCTCGACGGTGTTCCAGCCCATGTGCGGCACCACCGGGGCCTGGAGCCGCTCGACCAGGCCGGGCCACTCGTCGCAGCCCTCGGTCTCGACCCCGTGCTCGATGCCGTGCCCGAAGAGCACCTGCATGCCCACGCAGATGCCGAGCACCGGGCGACCACCGGCGAGGCGGCGCCCGATGATGCGCTCGCCCTTGACGGCGCGCAGGCCGGCCATGCACGCGGCGTACGCCCCGACGCCGGGCACCAGCAGTCCGTCGGCGCCCAGGCAGGTCTCGAAGTCGGAGGTGAGCACCACGTCGGCGCCGGCGCGCTCGACGGCACGCACCACCGAGCGGAGGTTGCCCGAGCCGTAGTCGAGGACCGCCACCTGGGGGCGACCGGTCACAGGGCGCCCTTGGTCGAGGGGATGCCGGTCTCGCGCGGGTCGAGGGCGATCGCGTCGCGGAACGCCCGCGCGAAGGCCTTGAACTGGGTCTCCACGATGTGGTGGGGCTCGCGACCGGCCAGCACCCGCACGTGCAGCGCGACGTGGGCGTGGAAGGCGATCGTCTCGAAGACGTGGCGGGTCAGCGAGCCGAGGTAGCCCACGCCGCTGCCACCGAGGGAGACGTACTGCTGACCCTCGGGCTCGCCGGTGTGCACGCAGTACGGCCGCCCGGAGACGTCCACGACGGCGTGAACCAGGGCCTCGTCGAGCGGCACGGTCGCGTCGCCGAAGCGGCGGATGCCGACCTTGTCGCCCAGTGCCTGGCGCAGCGCCTGGCCCAGCGCGATCGCGGCGTCCTCGACGGTGTGGTGGGCGTCGATGTGCACGTCGCCCTCCACCTGCACGGTCAGGTCGACCAGGGAGTGGCGGGCGAAGGCGGTGAGCATGTGGTCGTAGAAGCCGACACCGGTGGAGATGTCGTGGCGCCCGGTCCCGTCGAGGTCGACCTCCACCAGCACCTTGGACTCGCTGGTCTGGCGCTCGATGCGTGCGGTGCGGCTCGTGGGGCGGCTCATGGGGTGCTCGCTTCCTCGGTCAGGGGGTCCTGCGTCAGGACCTCGGTCAGGGCGGCCTCGAAGGCCATCATCTCCTCCGGGGTGCCGATGGAGACGCGCAGCCACCCCTCGGGGCCGGTCTCGCGCACCAGCACGCCGCGCTCGAGGAGCTGCTCCCAGGTGGCGTGCCGGTCGGCGAAGGTGCCGAAGAGCACGAAGTTCGCGTCGCTGTCGGCGACGGTGAGCCCCCGGGCCCGCAACGACTCCACCGTGCGGTCCCGCTCGGCGCGCAGGTCGTCGACCTTGCCGAGCAGCTCGGGGGCGTGGCGCAGGGCGGCCAGCGCGGCGGCCTGCGTGACCGCCGAGAGGTGGTAGGGCAGGCGCACGATCCGGATCGCGTCGCAGATGGCCGGATCGGCGGCCAGGTAGCCCAGCCGGGCACCGGCCAGCGCGAAGGCCTTGCTCATGGTGCGGGTCACCACGAGGTTGCGGTGCTCGGGCAGCAGCTCGAGCGCGCTCGGCGTGCCGGCGCGGCGGAACTCGCCGTACGCCTCGTCGATGACCACCAGCCCGCCCGGCTCGTAGGACGCGGCCGCCTCGCACAGCATCCCGACCGCCTCGGGCGGCAGCGCGGTGCCGGTGGGGTTGTTCGGGCTCGGCAGCAGCACCACGCTCGGCTGCTGCTCCAGCACCAGCGCGCGGGCCCGGTCGAGGTCGAGGGTGAAGTCGTCCTCTCGGTGGCCCTGCACCCAGTCGGTGACGGTGTCGCGCGCGTACTCGGGGTACATCGAGTAGGTCGGCGCGAAGCTCAGCGCCCGCCGCCCCGGGCCGCCGAAGGCCTGCAGCAGCTGCAGCATGATCTCGTTCGAGCCGTTGGCCGCCCACACCTGCGCCGGGTCGACGCGGAAGCCGCGGGTCGGCTCGGTGTCGCGCGACAGGTACGCCGCCAGCGCCTCCCGCAGCTCGACGTGCTCCCGGTCGGGGTAGCGGTTCAGCGTCGTCGCGGCGCGCCGGACCGCCTCGGCGATGTCCGCGGCGCAGGCCGCGGACGGGCCGTAGGGGTTCTCGTTGGTGTTGAGCTGGACCGGGGCGCGCTCCAGGGAGACCTGGGGCGCGCCGTACGGCGCCAGACCGCGCAGCTCCTCGCGCAGCGGGGGGAAGACCACGTCGTCGCCCTACCGCTCGAAGCGCACGCGCACGGCGGCGCCGTGACCGGGCAGGTCCTCGGCCTCGGCGAGCGTGACGACGTGGTCGGCCACGTCGGCCAGGCCCTCGCGGGAGTAGTCGACGACGTGCACCGACTTGGTGAACGCGCGCACCGACAGCCCCGAGGAGTGGCAGGCGCAGCCGCCGCTGGGCAGCACGTGGTTGGAGCCGGCGCAGTAGTCGCCCAGGCTCACCGGGGCGTGCGGGCCCACGAAGATCGCGCCCGCGTTGCGCACCCGGGCGGCGACCGCCGCGGCGTCGGCGGTGTGGATCTCGAGGTGCTCGGCCGCGTAGGCGTTGACCACCTCGAGGCCCTGGTCGAGGTCGTCGACCAGCACGGTGCCGGACTGGCGCCCGGTGAGGCTGGTGCGGATGCGCTCGACGTGCTTGGTCACCGAGACCTGCTTGTCCAGCTCGGCGTCGACCTCGTCGGCGAGCGCCTCGGAGGTCGTGACCAGCACGCTGGCGGCGAGCGGGTCGTGCTCGGCCTGGCTGATCAGGTCGGCCGCGACGTACGCCGCCTCGGCGGTGTCGTCGGCCAGCACGGCGATCTCGGTGGGGCCGGCCTCGGAGTCGATGCCCACGACGCCCTTGAGCAGCCGCTTGGCGGTCACGACGTAGATGTTGCCGGGACCGGTGACCATGTCGACGCGCTCGCAGGGACCGGTGCCGTAGGCGAACATCGCGATCGCCTGGGCGCCGCCGACGGCGTAGACCTCCTCGACGCCGAGCATCGCGCAGGCCGCCAGGATCGTGGGGTGCACCTCACCGCCGAAGTCCTTCTGCGGCGGCGAGGCCAGCGCGATGGACCGCACGCCCGCGGTCTGGGCGGGCACCACGTTCATCAGCACGCTGGACACCAGCGGCGCCAGGCCACCGGGCACGTAGAGCCCGACGCGGTCGATCGGCACCTTGCGGTGGGTGACCCGGGCCCCGGGACCGAGGTCGGTCACGACGTCGCGCTCGAGCTCGTTCTCGCAGGTCGCGCGCAGACGGGTGATGGACTCCTCGAGGCCCGCCCTGATGGCCGGGTCGAGCTCGGCCAGGGCGCGGCTCATCGCCTCCGGGGCGACCCTGACGTCCTCGCGCTCGACGCCGTCGAACTGCGCCGACATCTCCCGGATCGCCTCGATCCCCCGGGTGCGCACCGCCTCGGTGATGGCATGGACCGCGGGCACGGCGGCCTCGATGTCGAAGTCGGCGCGGGGCAGGGCCGTGCGGTAGTCGAACGGCTCTCCTGCCGCGCGCCCCGTGTTGGCACTGCGCAGGTCGATGCGGCGGATCATGGCCCTGAGTCTACGAGCGTCGCCCCACCTGCACCGATTCAGCGGCGGGCGGTGGACAGGCCCGGGTCCCCGCTAGGTTGGGGGGGTGAGCGACACCCTGCCGATGTTCCCGCTGGGCACGGTGCTGTTCCCTGGCGTCAGCGTGCCGCTGACGGTCTTCGAGGACCGCTACCGGGCCCTGGTCCACCACCTCCTGCGCATCGAGGACCCCATCCAGCGGGTCTTCGGCACCGTCGGCATCCGCGACGGCTACGAGCTCGGCGACCACGGCGCCCAGTCGCTCTACCGGACCGGGGTCAAGGTGCTGCTCACCGAGGTCGAGCCGCACGCCGACGGCACCTTCTCCGTGGTGGCCGTGGGGCTGGAGCGCATCGAGCTCGGCGAGCTCGACACCTCGGGCCTCTTCCCCGTCGGCCACATCGAGTCCCGGCCCGAGCCGGAGGACGACGTCGACCCGGTGCTGCTCGAGCGCGCCCGCTCCACGTTCACCGCCTACCGCGCGGCGCTGGCCGAGCTGCGGGCCGACCCCTACTCCGGCGCGCTGCCCCGCGACCCGTCGTACCTGTCCTGGACGCTGGCCGCCTGCGCCCCGCTGCCGATGCCGCAGCGGCAGTCGCTGCTCGAGGCCGACAACGCCTCCGAGCGGCTGCTGCTGGTCAGCGACCTCCTGCAGGGCGAGCTGCAGGCGATGAACGTGATCCCCTCCCTGCCCGCGACCGACGTGGCGCGCGACCGCTGGTCGCCGAACTGAGGCGCTCGTGGCACGTCGCACCGCTCCCGGCTCCGGGTCCCGCTCCCCCGGCACGCCCGCCACGCTCGCGCTGACCCGCGCCGGTGTGGTCTTCACGCCGCACGCCTACGAGCACGACCCCCGCGCCACGTCGTACGGGCTCGAGGCGGCGGCGGCGCTCGGACTCGACCCGGCCCGGGTGTTCAAGACCCTGATGGCCAGCGTCGACGGCCGGCTCGCCGTGGCGATCGTGCCGGTCGCCGGCCAGCTCGACCTGAAGGCGCTGGCGCGGTCCCTGGACGCCGCGCGGGCCACGATGGCCGACCCGGCCGCCGCCGAACGAGCGACCGGGTACGTCGTCGGCGGCATCTCCCCGATCGGCCAGAAGCGTCCGCACCCCACCGTCCTCGACGAGAGCGCCCTCCAGCACGACACCGTTCTCGTCTCGGGCGGACGGCGCGGCTTCGACGTCGAGCTCTCACCCGCCGACCTCGTCGCCCTCACCGCAGCGCGCACCGCCCCCCTGGCTCGCTGACCCGGCCCAGATATCACGCCCACCCGGCCCAGATATCACGCTCAGTCGGCCCAGATAGGCCTTCCCAGCTCGTCCATTTGGGCCGACTCGACGAGATATTTGCGCCGGGTCGCGAGATGGTACGTCGGTGGTCAGTCGGTGGTCAGGCGCAGCAGCGCGCGAGCGACGTCGCCGTCGGCGTGCGCACTGACCCCCAGGGCCCGCAGCTGGGCGAGGGCGCCGGCGGTGTCCGCCTCCGCGGCCACGTCGCCGACCTCACCGAGGTCGAGGAAGAACACCACCACGGCGTCGTCCGCGTCGGGCACCACCGAGGTGAACAGGTCGGTCCCACCCAGCGAGCCGCCCGCCTCGACCGCGTCGAGCCAGGTCCCGGTCGGACCCACGAGCACCCGGTCCCCGACCTGGCGGGCCTCGAGACCGGTGGCGAGCGGACCGGCCTCGGCCAGGGCCTCCTCAGCGCTGGCGAGGTCACCGCGGGTGACCGCGGCCACAGGTACGTCGGTGAGGGCGCCGGTGAAGACGGCCTCGAGCAGCGCGTCGGGGTCGAGGCCGGGGCCCACGGTCAGCGCGGCCGCCTGGCCGAGCAGGGACTCCAGGTCCACCGGGACCGACGGGTCCTCGCCGAAGGTCTTCTCGACCCAGCCCTCCGCCAGGCCGGCCGCGAGCACCGCGGTCGTCTCGTCGGGAAGGCCGGTGACCAGGTCGCCCACCCCGTCGCCCAACATCGCGGTCGCGTCCTGAGCAGCGCCGGCGGCCTCGATCTCCACTGCGCCGTCCTCGAAGCGCAGCACCGCAGCCATGCCCTCGAAGTCCTCGAACGCCTCGTCCAGCTCGTCCGGCCCCTGGGAGCCCGAGGTCTCGTCGGTGTACGCCGACGGCATCCCGGCGACCGCCCCGGGCCCGAAGAAGCCCCCCAGGGCGTCGGCGAGCACGCGCGGCGCCTCAGGGGCGGCGTACAGCGTCAGCACGCCGGCGTCCCCGACCTCACCGGTCCAGCGCCGGAAGTCCTCGTCCTCGGCCAGGGAGCCCTCGGCCGTGTCGTCGACCACGCCCCGGGCGATCTCCGGGGTCTCGGCCAGCACCAGCCAGCCGTCCTCGACCACCCATCCGGCCGACTCGCCGGCGTCGCTGCCGTCGCAGGTCAGCAGGTCGCGGACGCCCTCCTCAGCGGCCTCGTCGTCGAGGACCTCGACGACGAGGACCATCGAGGCCGGCTCGTCCCCGCTGGGCACGGCGGCGGCGCCGAACCGGTCGCCCAGCCACGGCCGGACGTCCTCGGCGTAGTCGATCTCGCACGGGGCGTCCGCGAGGACCGCCTCGGCGACGACCTGCTTGACGTCGATGTCCTCGACCGGGCCGTCGAGGTCGAGCTCGGCGGCGATGGTCGGGAGCTTCTTGAGCGTCTCGAGCGCCTCGAGCTTCTGTCGACCGCTCGGGTCGAGGTTCAGCCCGACGTAGCCGATCGAGTCGGCCGGGAGCGCCTCGGCTGCCTGCGCCCCCTCGGACAGGTACCAGTAGGCGCCGAAGGCGGCGCCACCGACGACGCCCAGGCCCAGCACGCCGAGACCTGCCAGCAGCAGCGGCGTACGACGGCGGGCTCGCGCCCCGTGCGGGAGCGGCCCTCCGCGCGCGGGCTCGAGGTACTCGGGGCCAGCGGGATCCTCAGGGTGGGTCACGGCTGGAGCCTAGCCGCGAGACCGCCCGGGTGGACCTACCTGCGCCGGCCCTGGCGTGCCGGCAGCAGGAGGTAGACGCTGCCGAGGCCGAGCGTGGCCGCCAACGGCCACGCCAGCAGCGCGCCGAGGCTGTCGAGTGTCAGGTCGCTGGGCAGGGAGGCGCCGCGTCCGGCCTCGGCGGCCAGCACCTGCGGGTCGGGCGGCCCGAGGGCGACCCCGACCTGCCACATCACGACCGCGCCGACGACGGAGCCGACCAGCACGACCGCGAGCGCGAGCAGCTCGCGACCGACCAGGAAGAGGCTCGACAGCGCGCCGAGGACGACCCCGCCGCCGAGCGCCAGCGCGACGTACTGCGCGGTCCCGGCGAACTCGTTGCGCAGCGACGCGAGGTCGTAGCGTCCCTCGGCATCCACGGCGAACCACTCGCGCCGGAAGACCGTCCCGATCGACGGGTCCCACCAGCGCTCCCACAGCCACCCCAGCCCGGCGCCGACCGTGGCGAAGAGGACCAGGATCACCAGGGCCTGCACCAGGCTGGCGCCCCACCCGGACCGGCGTCGCGAGGACGCTGCCACGACCTGCGCATCGCCGCCGAAGGGGTAGGCGTGCGGATGGGTCAGCTGGTCAGGCATCCCGGCCCCAGCAACGCCTTGAGGTCGGCGAACAGCGCCGGCGTCGGGGTCACCCGCAGCCGGTCGTCGAGCCTCATCACCTTCGTCGCCTCACGTGTCATCAGCCGCAACCGTACTTCGGTCATCCCAGGGTGGGTGCCGAGCACGTCCTTGAGCTGGTCGACCACCGGGCCGGTGCACCGGGTGGAGGGCATGGAGATGACCACCGGACCCGAGGGCCCGTCGGAGATGTCGGGGACCGAGACCTCCTGGCCATGGATCTCCGGCTGGTCCTTGCTGCGCGAGAGCCGGCCCTTGACGGTCAGGATGGCGTCCTCGACCAGGAGCGTCGAGGCGAGCTGGTAGGAGCTCGGGAACAGCAGCACGTCGATGCCGCCGTCGAGGTCCTCGAGCGTGATCATCGCCCACGCGTCGCCGCGCTTGGTGATCTTGCGCTGCACGGAGGTGACCAGGCCGCTGATCGTGATCGGCGAGCCGTCGGTGCGCTCCTCGTCGAGCATCAGCTGCCCGATGGTGCAGTCGCTGCCGTTGGCCAGCACGTGCTCGAGACCCAGGAGCGGGTGGTCGGAGACGTAGAGACCGAGCATGTCGCGCTCGTGGGCGAGCAGGGTCGTCTTGTCCCACTCGTCGATGTCCGGCACGGTCACCGAGATCCCGAAGGACCCGCCGCCGTCGTCGTCCATGCCGCCGAAGAGCGAGTCCTGGCCGATGGCCTCGTTGCGCTTGATGTCGACGTACTGGTCGACCGCGGTCTCGTGGATCGCCACGAGCGAGCGGCGCAGGTGCTTCATCTCGTCGAAGGCGCCCGCCTTGATCAGGGACTCGATGACGCGCTTGTTGCACACCAGCGCCGGCACCTTGTCCATGAAGTCGTTGAAGTCGGTGTAGTGCCCCTTCTCCTCGCGCGCGGCGACGATGCCGTCGACGACGTTGACGCCGACGTTGCGCACCGCGGTGAGCCCGAAGCGGACGTCCTGCCCGACGGGGGTGAAGTTCGCGGACGACTGGTTGACGTCGGGGGGCAGCACCTGGATCTTCATCCGTCGGCACTCGTTGAGGTAGATCGCCGACTTGTCCTTGTCGTCGCGCACCGAGGTGAGCAGCGCGGCCATGTACTCGGCGGGGAAGTTCGCCTTGAGGTAGGCGGTCCAGTAGGACACCAGTCCGTACGCCGCGGAGTGCGCCTTGTTGAAGGCGTAGTCGGAGAACGGGAGCAAGATGTCCCACAGCGTCTTGATGGCGGCGTGCGAGTAGCCCCGCTCGGTCATGCCCGCCGAGAACGCCTCGAACTGCTTGTCCAGCTCCGACTTCTTCTTCTTGCCCATCGCGCGGCGCAGCAGGTCGGCCTGGCCCAGGGTGTAGCCGGCGAGCTTCTGCGCGATCGCCATCACCTGCTCCTGGTAGACGATCAGGCCGTACGTCTCGCCCAGCACGTCCTCGAGGGCCTCGGCGAGCTCGGGGTGGATCGGCTCCACCGGTTCGCGGCCGGTCTTGCGGCGGGCGTACTTGTTGTGCGAGTCCGCACCCATCGGGCCGGGCCGGTAGAGCGCGCCGACCGCGGAGATGTCCTCGAACGTGTCGGGACGCATCGAGCGCAGCAGGGAGCGCATCGGACCCCCGTCGAGCTGGAAGACGCCCAGGGTGTCGCCGCGCTGGAGCAGCGCGTAGGTGGCCTCGTCGGTGAGCTCGAGGTCCTCCAGGACCACCGTCTCGCCGCGGTTGGCCTCGATGTTCTTGATCGCGTCGTCGAGGACCGTGAGGTTGCGCAACCCCAGGAAGTCCATCTTGATCAGTCCGAGGTTCTCGCACGTCGGGTAGTCGAACTGGGTGATCATCGCGCCGTCGGCGGGACGCTTCAGCAGCGGGATCACGTCGACCAGCGGCTCGCTGGACATGATCACGCCGGCGGCGTGCACGCCCCACTGGCGCTTGAGGCCCTCGATGCCGATGGCGGTGTCGACGACCTTCTGGACGTCGTTGTCACCGTCGTAGAGCTGGCGGAACTCGCCGCCCTCGCCGTACCGGGCGTGCGCGGGGTCGAAGATCTGCTGCAGCGGCACGTCCTTGCCCATCACCGCGGCAGGCATCGCCTTGGTGATCCGGTCCCCCATCGCGAAGGGGTAGCCCAGGATGCGCGAGGAGTCCTTGACGGCCTGCTTGGCCTTGATGGTGCCGTAGGTGACGATGTAGGAGACCCGGTCGTCGCCGTACTTGTCGGTGACGTAGCGGATCACCTCGCCGCGCCGGCGCTCGTCGAAGTCGATGTCGAAGTCGGGCATCGAGACGCGGTCGGGGTTGAGGAAGCGCTCGAAGATCAGTCCGTGCACGAGCGGGTCGAGGTCGGTGATGCGCAGCGCGTAGGCGACCATCGAGCCCGCACCCGAACCACGGCCGGGGCCCACCCGGATCCCGTTGTTCTTGGCCCAGTTGATGAAGTCGGCGACCACCAGGAAGTAGCCGGGGAAGCCCATCTGGGTGATGACGCCGATCTCGAAGTCGGCCTGCTTGCGCACCGCGTCGGGGATCCCCTGGGGGTAGCGCACCTGCAGGCCGCGCTCGACCTCCTTGATCAACCAGGAGTCCTCGTTCTCCCCCGGAGGGCACGGGAACTGCGGCATGTACTTGCCGACGCCCTCGGAGAACTCCACCTCGCAGCGCTCGGCGATGAGCAGCGTGTTGTCGCAGGCCTCGCGCAGCTGGTACTTGTCCGCCCACAGCGCCCGCATCTCCTCCGCGGACTTCAGGTAGTAGCCGTCACCGGAGAACGCGAAGCGCTGACCGGGTCCGTCGCCGGCCGGGATGTCCATCGTGGAGCCGGAGTTGATGCACAGCAGGTGCTCCTGGCTCTTGGCGTCTTCGCGCATCACGTAGTGCGAGTCGTTGGTGGCCAGGAGCGGGATCTTCAGGTCGCGGCCGAGCTCGAGGAGCCCGCCGCGCACCCGGTTCTCGATGTCGAGCCCGTGGTCCATCAGCTCGAGGAAGTAGTTCTCCTTGCCCAGGATGTCCTGGAAGTCCGCGGCGGTCTGGCGGGCCGCGGCGTAGTTGCCGTAGCGCAGGTGGACCTGGATCTCCCCGGACGGGCAGCCGGTGGTCCCGATGATCCCCTTGCCGTGCTGCGAGAGCAGCTCGCGGTCCATCCGAGGATGCTTGAAGAAGCCCTCGCGCCAGGCGCCGCTCGAGAGCCGGAAGAGGTTGTGCATGCCCTCGGTGGACTCCGAGAGCAGGGTCATGTGGGTGTAGGCGCCGCGGTTGGAGACGTCGTCGGGGCCGCCGTCGTAGAAGTTGACGCCCTTGCGCTCGAAGCGGGAGATGTTGGGCGCGAAGTAGGCCTCGATGCCGATGATCGGCTTCACCCCCGCGGCCTTGGCCTTGGAGTAGAACTCGTAGGCGCCGAACACGTTGCCGTGGTCGGTCATTGCCACCGCAGGCATCCCGAGCTCGGCGGCGCGTTCGGTCAGGGCGCCGAGACGGGCGGCCCCGTCGAGCATGGAGTACTCGGTGTGCACGTGCAGGTGCACGAAGGAGTCCGACGAGGAGTTCGCCATCGAGTCGAGCGCATCCCTTCGGGATCGTTGCGGGCAGGCAGCATCGACCACGTCCGGTGCGGGCACCGGGGCCGGGCGTCGATCCTGGGGAAGAACGTCAGCCTACGCGACCGACTCCGCCACGATGGCAGGGCGCACCGACACTCAGCCCCGCCCGGCGTCGAGGCTCTCGGTGACGATCACGTCGACGATCCGGGCCAGCCGCTCGGGGCCCAGCACCGGGGCCCGGCGCGCCATCTCGCGCGCGATCTCGGCCTCGCGGCCCCGGTCGCGACCGGAGGTGGTGCGGTACGGCTGGATGGCCCGGGTCAGCGCCACCCGGCGCGCCAGGAGGTCGCCGAGCTGGGCGTCGACGTCGTCGACCAGGCCACGCAGGAAGGCCAGCGGATCCTCGCCCGGCCAGGCCATCCGGACTTCGGGAGCCCGCTCGGGATTGCCCGAGCCGTCGGTGGTCTCGAGGTCGACGAGGCCGTGGTGGCGGTAGAAGGCACGCGCCGGCTCGTTGGACTCGAAGACCCACAGGCAGAAGCCACCGGGGCGCAGGCCCTTGGCCAGGTCGAGCAGCGCCGATCCGATGCCGCTGCCCTGCTCCGCGGGAGCGACGTACAGCGAGTGCAACCAGTCGTCGTGGACCATCGCGTAGCCCAGCAGGCTCCCGTCACGCTCGCCCAGCCACAGCTCGTGGGTGCTCAGGTCCCAGGACTCGACGTACTCCCGGACGAACGCGGCGTCGTAGACCACCGGCGGCATCGCCGGGACCGCTGCCGTGCGGACCTGCAGGTGCAGGTCGGCCACGGCCGCGAGGTCGTCCCGATCGGCCGGGCGCAGGAGCAGGTCGCTGGTGGCCTCAGTCGGCATCGCGGATCGTCTCGAGCGACGCGGCCAGGTCGTCGGGGTACGACGACTCGTACTCCACCTGCTTGCCGGTGTCGGGGTGCTCGAAGCCGAGGCGCATGGCGTGCAGCCACTGCCGCTCGACGCCGAACCGCTTGGCCAGCACCGGGTCGGCGCCGTAGGTCAGGTCGCCGACGCACGGGTGCTTCAGGGCACTCATGTGGACGCGGATCTGGTGGGTGCGCCCGGTCTCGAGGTGGACCTCGAGCAGGCTGGCGAAGCGGTGCGCCTCGAGCGTCTCGTAGTGGGTGACCGAGGCTCGCCCGTCGGCCATCACCGCGAACTTGTAGTCGGCCTTGGGGTGGCGACCGATCGGGGCGTCGATGGTGCCCTCCAGCGGGTCCGGGTGGCCCTGGACGACCGCGTGGTAGGTCTTGTCGACCGTGCGGTTGCGGAAGGCGTTCTTCAGCAGCGAGTAGGCGTGCTCGGACTTGCAGATCACCATCACGCCCGAGGTGCCGACGTCGAGGCGCTGGACGATGCCCTGGCGCTCGGAGGCTCCCCCGGTGGCGATCCGGAAGCCGGCGCCCGCGAGGTGGCCGACCACGGTCGGACCGTGCCACCCCGGTGAGGGGTGCACGGCCACGCCGACCGGCTTGTCGATCACGACGATGGAGTCGTCGTCGTGGATGATCTTGATGCCCTCGACGATCTCCGGTCGCACCGCCAGCGGGTCGACGGTGCTGGGGATGCTCACCTCGATCAGCGAGCCGGGGAACACCCGGTCGCTCTTGCCCGGCGCGGTTCCGTCCAGGAGCACGTACCCCTGGGAGACGAGGTCGGCAGCGCGGGTCCGGGAGAGACCGAACAGTCGCGCCATCGCGGCATCGACGCGCTCCCCCGCCATGCCGTCCGGGACGCTCAGGGCGCGCTGGTCGACGACCTCGCTCACTCGTGCTCCTTCGTGTTCTTCTTCGTCTTGTGTTCGTGCTCGCCCTCGCGGGTGCCGTCGAGACGGATCCCGCGGAAGGCCTGGACCAGGATGAGCGCAGCAGCACCGTTGATCGCCATGTCGGCGACGTTGAAGACCGGCCAGTTGGGCAGCATCAGGAAGTCGATGACATGACCGCGCATGGGGCCCGGCGCCCGGAAGATGCGGTCGGTGAGGTTGCCCAGCACGCCGGCCATCAGCAGCCCCAGCCCGAGGGCCCACAGGCGGCTGCGCAGTCGAAGGCTGAGCACCACCACGACGCAGGCCGCGACGATGGAGAGCACGCTGAGCACGACGGTGTACTCCGTGCCGGTGCTGAAGGCCGCGCCTGGGTTCTTCACCAGGCGCAGCACCAGCAGGTCACCGACGAGCGGGACGTCGGGCTCGCCCGAGAGGCGGTCGACGGCGAGCACCTTCGTGCCCAGGTCGATCGCGTAGACGACCAGCGCGACCAGGGTGAAGAGGGACCAGGTGCGACGGCGGGAGGGCCGGTCGTCAGGTGTCGCGGCCGGGTCTACCGCCGCTCCTCGCGCTGCTTGCATGTCATGCACAGTGTCGCACGGGGGAAGGCCATCAACCGCAACTTGCCGATCGGCTGCCCGCACGACTCGCACTCCCCGTAGGTGCCGTCCGCGATGCGCTCGAGCGCTCGGTCGATCTGGGCCACCTTGTCGCGCTCGATGTTGAGCACGCTCATCTCCTGGTCGCGCTCGAAGCTGGTGGCGCCGACGTCGGCCTGGTCCTGCCCGGCGCCGTCGCCGGAGTCGCGCATGAGGCCGTCGAGCTGCGCCTCCATGTCCTGCACCACGCCCGCACTGTGCTCGCGCTGCTGGTTGAGCTCGCCGAGCAGCTCGTCGAGCTCGGCCGGGGTCCAGTCCTGCTCGTCGTCCTTGACGACCAGCGAGCCGGCGCTGGGCTTCACGGTCTTGGCCTTCGGGGTCGCCTTCTTGGCGGGGGTGGTGGTCACGGGCGCTGCCTTCCTCTCCGGGGCCTTCGAGGCGGGGGCGCTCTTGGCAGGGGTCTTCTTGGCCGGGGCGGCCTTCTTGGCCGGGCTGGCCTTCTTGGCAGGGGTCTTCTTGGCCGCGGCGGGCTTCTTGGCCGCGACGGGCTTCTTGGCAGCCGCCTTCTTGGCCGGTGCCGCCTTCTTGGCCGGTGCCGCCTTCTTGGCGGGGGCCGGCTTCGTGGCGGGGGCCGGCTCCTCCGCCGGGGCGTCGTCCGGCCGTGCCCCGCGACCGATCACGCGGCGCGCGGCGGAGACCGCCTGACCTGTCAACGTACGTGTTCCACGAGCCATCGAGCCCGCCTCTCTCCGACGCCCCGAGACGAGCGCCGACCCCTGGCCGTGATCCTCGTCTCAGACCGCAGCGGTGGCACGGAGAGTAGCCGGTGACCCCGTCCCCTCAAAACCGCCACACCGGGTATGACGCGCGACGCGGCCGGCCCCCGAAGGGACCGGCCGCGTCACAGAGCCGTGCTGGGGTGAGCTGTGCTCAGCCCTCGTCCTCGCCGAGGATCGAACGCAGTCGCTTGGGCTGCGGGGTCTCCTCCGCGTCCGTGGCATCGGCGGAGCCGGCGAGCGCCTCGAGCTGCTGGGTGAAGTAGCTCTTGAGGCGCGAGCGGTACTCGCGCTCGAACGAGCGCAGGTTCTCGACCTCGCTGCTGAGCTTGTCGCGCTCGCGCTCGAGGTCACCGAACATCTGCTGGCGACGCTCGGCGGTCTCGGAGTCGAGCATCTGGGCCCGGGTGCGGGCGTCGGCCTCGAGGCGGTCCGCCTTCGACTTCGACTCGGTCTCGAGCCGCTCGGCCTTGGTGCGGGCCTCGCCGATGATCTTGTCGGCGTCGTTCTTGGCCTCGTCGACGAGCTCGTCGGCGTTGCGCGTGGCGATCTCGAGGAGACGCGCCGCAGCGTTGGACGCCTGCGGGACCGTCTCGACGCGGATCGTCTCTGCCGGAGCGGCAGCAGCCACGGGCACCGGGGTGGGCTCGGGAGCAGCAACCGGCTCCGGAGCGCGCTCGGGGGCCTTCTCCGGCGCCGGGGCCGGAGCAGCCGGCACAGCGGCCTGCTGTCCGGTGTCGCCACCGGTCTGGGCCGACGCGATCTGAGCACGCAGGTCCTGGTTCTCCTTGGTCAGACGAGCAAGCTCGGCCTCGACCTCGTCCAGGAACTGGTCGACCTCCCCCATGTCGTACCCCTCACGGAGTCGGACCGGAGTGAAGCGCTTGTTGCTCACGTCCTCGGGTGTCAACGGCATGACCTCACCCATTCATAGTCGTGGTTGTCCCGAGGACCGACTGCGCCCTCGACCTGTCGGATCGAACAATAGCGTCAACGTTGTGGCAGGTGTGACCACCGGGTTCGTCCCGGGCTCCACCCCGCCTGGTCACATCATCGTCTGGAGCACCACGGTGCGCAGGATCCAGACGCTGATGAAGACGATCAGGAAGCTGAGGTCCAGGGCGATGCTGCCCAGCCGCAGCGGCGGTACGACGCGTCGCAGCGCCTTGATGGGTGGGTCGGTGACCGAGTAGACGGCCTCCAGCAGCACCAACACCGGCCCGCGCGGGGACCAGGAGCGTGCGAAGACCATCACCCAGTCGACGACGAACCGGACCCACAAGAAGATCCAGAAGATCGTCAGGATGATGTAGATGATCGAACCGGCGACCTGCACGTCGGTCTTGTCTCCTGTCAGCGACCTGGGCTCGGCACGACCCCAGGTCGGGCCGTTCGAGCATCAGCTCTGGTTGAAGAAGCCACCCTCAGCGATGCGCTCCTTGTCCTCGGCCGCCACGGTGACGTTCGCGGGCGAGAGAAGGAAGACCTTGTTGGTGACGCGCTCGATGGTGCCACGCGTCGCAAACACCAGCCCGGCTGCGAAGTCGACGAGGCGCTTGGCGTCCGCGTCGTTCATCTCGGACAGGTTCATGATGACCGGCACGCCCTCGCGGAAGTTCTCCCCCACGGTGCGGGCCTCGTTGTAGGTGCTGGGGTGCAGGGTCGTGATGCGGGACAGCTCAGCCACCACTCCGGTCGGGCCGGGCGCCGGACGACGGCGCTCGGCGAGGTCAGCCACGGGGGCGGGGCGCACCTCGCGCGCCCGCTCGTGTCGGGAAGGGCCGGCGGCGGCCACGGGACGGGTCTCGGAGGTGTGGTCGTCGCTCGGGTCGTACTCGCCGTGCTCGCCGTCGTACCGGCCGGTGTCCTCGACGAGGCCGAGGTACTCGCCGATCCTGCGCATCGCGCCGCTCATGGTGGTGCCCTCCGGATCTCGAGCGTCCGGTGACGGACGCCTGGTGGATTGAACTTATCGGACTGCAGGCCTCGAACCGAGGATTGCGGAGCCGACGCGCACGTGTGTCGCGCCGGCGGCGACGGCCTCGTCGAGGTCGCCGCTCATCCCGGCTGAGAGCCGGTCTGCATGGGGGTGGTCCTGGACCAGTCGCGCGCGCACCTCGGCGAGCCGGGCGAAGGCCGCCGCCGGGTCCTCGCCCAGCGGGGCGACAGCCATCAGGCCGCGCAGGCGCAGGTGCTCACTGGCCTCGACGGCCTCGGCCAGCGCGGGTACGTCGTCGGGCTCGGCGCCGGCGCGGTGCCCGGCGCCGGGCGGGTCGAGGCTGACCTGGACCAGCACCTCGAGCGGGGTCCCCCGCTCGGCGGCGCCGCGGTCGAGCCCGCGCACCAGCTTGAGGCGGTCCAGGGACTCCACGACCCCGGCGTAGCCGGCGACGGCGGCGGCCTTGTTGCTCTGCAGCCCGCCGATGTAGTGCCACACGAGGTCGAGGTCGGCACACTCGGCGGCCTTCGCCTCCGCCTCCTGGTGCCGGTTCTCCCCCACCCGTCGCACGCCCAGCTCGGCCAGGAGCCGCACGTCGGCGGCGGGGAAGAACTTCGTCACGACCACGAGGTCGACCTGGTCCTGACGGCCCGCCGCGGCGCGGGCAGCCTCGATGCGCGCGCGCACCCGGGTCAGGTTGGCCTCGAGCTCCTCACGGCGGGTCATGGCGACCTCCGCACGACCCCGGCCAGCCGGCCGGCGCGTACGCCGTCGCGGCGGAAGCTGTACAGGTCCGGGGACTCCCGGGTGCACCGGGTCGCGCCGTCGAGCACGGTGACCCCGGCGCGCTCCAGCTGGGCCCGGACGCCGGCACCGATGTCGAGGGCGGGGGTGCCCCACGTGGTCGTCGCCCGGCTCGAGGGCTCGATGGCCGCGACCTCCTCCTGCAGCGCCTCCGGCACCTCGTAGCACCCCCCGCACACGTGCGGGCCGATCCAGGCCGTGACGTCGTGGGCACCGAGGCGGCGCATCCGGGCCACGGTCGCGGTGACGACGCCGACCGCCAGACCCGGTCGGCCGGCGTGCGCGGCGCCCAGGACGCCGGCCTCGGGGTCGGCGAGCAGGACCGGCACGCAGTCGGCGGCGCGCACCATGAGCGTCACGCCCGCCTCAGCGGTGACGATCGCGTCGGCGCGCGGGCGCGGCGTACCGGGCTGGCGCGGACCGTCGTCGTCGACACCGACCACCGTGCACCCGTGCACCTGGTGGAGGTCGGCGAGCCGGTCGCCCGGAGCGAAGTCGGCCATCAGCACCTCCACGTTGCGTCGGGTCGCGGCGGGGTCGTCGTGACCCTCGATGGCCAGGTTCAGCTCCGCGAACGGAGCGGCACTGACCCCGCCGTACCTGTCGGTGAACGCCAGGTCGACGGGGCCGTGGGTGGTGCGGAAGGAGTACAACGCCGCCTCGTGCCTACTTCAGGAAGTCGGGCACGTCGAGCTCGTCGTCGTCGAAGTGCACCTGACGCGGAGCCGGCCGCGGGGCCTGCTGGGTCTGCTGCGTCCGCTGCGGCTGGTCCTGCTGGTTCTGCTGGTTCTGCTGGTTCTGGGGCACCGAGGGGGCGAAGGTGGGCGCGGGCCGCTCGGAGGAAGCGGAGCCCTGACGGGCCCCGACCTCGGCCCGAGCGGGCTCGTCACGACGGGTCGACACGGTGCGCGCCGCCTCGCGGGTCTGCTCCTGCGACTGCTGCTCGCGCGGCTCGCGGCGAAGCACGGTGCCCTCGTCGCGACGCTTGGGCGTGCCGCCGTCGAAGCCGGCCGCGATGACGGTGACCCGGACCTCGTCGCCCAGGGCGTCGTCGATGGTGGCACCGAAGATGATGTTGGCCTCGGCGTGCACGGCCTGGGCGACCAGCGCCGCGGCCTCGTTGATCTCGAAGAGACCGAGGTCGGAGCCACCGGCGATCGAGAGCAGCACGCCGTGCGCGCCGTCGATGCTGGCCTCGAGCAGCGGCGAGGAGACCGCCATCTCCGCGGCCGCGACCGAGCGGTCCTCGCCGCGGGCCGAGCCGATGCCCATCAGCGCCGAGCCGGCGTTGGCCATCACGGACTTCACGTCGGCGAAGTCGAGGTTGATCAGGCCCGGCGTCGTGATCAGGTCGGTGATGCCCGAGACACCCTGCAGCAGGACCTGGTCGGCCTGCTTGAAGGCGTCGAGGACCGAGACGTTGCGGTCGCTGATCGAGAGCAGCCGGTCGTTGGGGATCACGATGAGGGTGTCGACCTCGTCGCGCAGCCCGGCGATGCCCTCCTCGGCGGAGTTGGCCCTGCGGCGCCCCTCGAAGGAGAACGGGCGGGTGACGACTCCGATGGTCAGCGCCCCGAGCGAGCGCGCGATCCGGGCCACGACGGGAGCGCCGCCGGTGCCGGTGCCGCCACCCTCGCCGGCGGTCACGAAGACCATGTCGGCGCCCTTGATGACCTCTTCGATCTCGTCGGCGTGGTCCTCGGCCGCCCGGGCACCCACCTCGGGGTTCGCGCCGGCGCCGAGACCGCGGGTGAGCTCGCGGCCGATGTCGAGCTTCACGTCGGCGTCGCTCATCAGCAGCGCCTGGGCGTCGGTGTTGATCGCGATGAACTCGACGCCCTTGAGGCCGACCTCGATCATCCGGTTGACGGCGTTGACACCACCGCCGCCGATGCCTACGACCTTGATGATGGCCAGGTAGTTCTGCGCTGCTGCCACGGTGGCTCGCCTCTCACTGAGTGCTGGTTGGGTGTCGTGCTGGCTGGTGCGGAGTCTGGGGCGACGGGAGGATCTGTGTCTCAACTCTGACCCTCAGGTAGAGGGTTATAGTTATGTCAACCTCGTCGTGATCACGACAGTAAGGACCGCCCGACCCCGCATCGCGCCGACACGCCCGCGACCCGCGTCATTTCTCGCCGGGTCGGCGCGACATGCGGGCCGGGTCAGCGGGTGGTGGGGGTGGCGGGCACGGAGACGTCGAAGACCTTCCCGTCCTGCTGCAGGAGGACCTCGAGGACCGCCGCCTTCTGCTCGGAGTCCGAGGCGCTCCCCCAGACCACCTGCCGCCCGTCGCGCAGGACGAGGCGGATCTGGTCGACGGAGCCGACCTGGACGTGGTCGACGCCGGCGGCGAGGTCCTCGGGCAGCGCCGAGACGACGGCTGCGCCCTCGCGCAGCGCCTCGCTGGTCACCCCGGAGAGCGCGTCGACGCGGGGCAGGTCGCCGGGCGGCTCGCGGTAGTCGCGGAAGACCACGCCGTCGGAGTCCATCCCGCGCAGCACGGCGCCGATGCGCACGACGGCGACGGCCACCCGCTCCTCGACGGCCACCCGGACGCCGTCGGGCCACGCCCGGGTCACGTCGGCGCTGCGCACCACGGCCAACGACTCGACCCGGGCCCGGACCGCGTCGAGGTCGACGCGCGCGACGGGGTCCCCCATCGGCACCGCGGCCGCGGCCTCGACCTCCTCGGCGGAGAGCACGTCGGCGCCCACGACCTCGACCTTCTCGACGGCCAGCAACGACGAGAACCACAGCGCCCACGCGCCCACAGCGAGCAGCGCGAGAGTGAGCACGCCGATGACGACGTACCGCAGCCGCAGCCAGCGCCGGGCCCACTGGCGCCGGGCGAACCGGCGCCGTGAGGACTCAGCCACCGCTGCCCTCCCGCAGCAGTGCGAGGACCCGGGGCCGATCTCGGTGACGCTGCCGGCACCCAGCGTGAGCACCAGGTCGCCGGGCCGGGCCCGGGCCACCAGCGCTGCGGGCACGTCGTCGAGGTCGGGCACGAAGGCGACCCGCTCGGCGGGCAGCGGCACGTGGTCGGCGACCAGGGCGCCGGTGACGGCGGGGTCGGCGTCCTCGCGGGCGAGGTAGACGCCGAGGACGACCACCTCGTCGGCGGCACCGAGCGCCTCGCCCATACGCGCACCGAAGATCCGGGTGCGCGAGACCAGGTGCGGCTGGAAGGCCACGATCACGCGGCCCTGCCCGGCGACGGAGCGGGCGGCCTCGAGGTCGCCGGCGATCTCGATGGGCTGGTGGGCGTAGGAGTCGTAGACGCGCACGCCGCCGGCCTCTCCCTTGGCCTCCATGCGACGACCGGTGCCGCCGAAGGCCTCGAGCCCGGCCTTCAGGCCCTCGAAGGGCAGGCCCAGGCGCAGCCCGACACCCAGCGCGGCGAGCGCGTCGAGCACGTAGTGGCGGCCCGGGATCGCCAGGCGCACCCGCCCCAGCTCGGTGCCGCGGTCGACGACGGTGAAGGTGGAGGTGGTCCCCTCGAGGACCACGTCCAGCGCGCGCAGGTCGGCGTGCTCGCCCTCCCCCACGCCCACGAAGGTGAGCCCGCGGGCCTCGGCGACGGGGCGCAGCGCCTCGGCCCCCGGGTCGTCGACGCAGGCGACCAGGAACCCGTCGGCGTCGATGGTGGCCACGAACTCGGTGAAGGCGGCCCGGTAGGCCTCCTCGGTGCCCCAGGTGTCGAGGTGGTCGGCCCCGACGTTGGTCACGATCGCGGCGTGCGGGCGGTAGACCAGGAAGGCCCCGTCGCTCTCGTCGGCCTCGGCGACGAACAGCTCACCCGAGCCCGCGTCGGCGTTGCGGCCGGTGGCCGAGAGAACGCCACCGACGGCGTACGTCGGGTCGGTGTCGCAGGCCAGCAGGGCGACCGTGAGCAGGGAGGTGGTGGTGGTCTTGCCGTGCGTGCCCGCGACGGCCAGGACCCGCCGGTCGGCCATCACCGAGGCCAGGCCGGCCGAGCGCGGCAGCAGCCGCAGGCCGCGGCGGCGGGCCTCGAGCACCTCGGGGTTGTCCTCCCGTGCGGCGGTGGTCACCACGACGGCGTCGTCGGGGCCCAGGTCGCCGAGGTGGGAGGCGTCGTAGCCGAGGTGGCAGGTGACGCCGAGCTCGCGCAACGAGGGCAGGAACGGGGTGTCCTGGTCGTCGCTGCCGGTGACGGTGACACCGCGGGCCGCCATGATCCGGGCGATGGCGGACAGCCCGGCACCGCCGATGCCGATGAAGTGCACCCGCCCAAGCTCGGCCACGCCGGGGATGGCGTCAGGGACCGGCAGCCTCATCGCCGCGCTCCCCCGGCCTCGAGCACGATGCGGGCCAGCGTCTCGTCGGCGTCGCGCGGGACGAGGTGGCGCGCGGCGGCGCTCATCGTGGCGAGGCGCGCCGCGTCGGTGACCAGCGGCACGACGTGCTCGACCACCCAGCCGGTGGTCAGCTCCTCGTCGCGCACCAGCAGCGCTCCTCCGGCGTCGACCACCGGACGGGCGTTGAGCTCCTGCTCGCCGTTGCCGATCGGCAGCGGCACGAAGACCGCCGGGACGCCGGTGGCGGCCGCCTCCACGACGCTGTTGGCGCCGCTGCGGCACACCATCAGGTCGGCGGCGGCGAGCGCGTAGTCCATGCGGTCCACGAAGTGCTCCACGACGTACGGCGTGCCGGTCGCGGTGGCGGCGCCGGGGTCGATCTCGCCCTTCGGGCCGATGACGTGCAGCACCTGCACCCCGGCCGCACCGAGCTGCCGGACGGCGCCGGACACGGCCTGGTTGAGCCGGCGGGCGCCCTGGGAGCCGCCGGTGACCACGAGGGTGGGCCGGTCGGGGTCGAGACCGAAGAACGCGCGCGCCTCGGCCCGCAGCGCGTCGCGGTCGAGGGTGGAGATCATCCGGCGGATCGGCAGGCCGACGTACTCGGCACCGGGCAGCGGGGTGTCGGGGAAGCTGACCGCGACCCGGCCGCCACGGCGGGCGGCCACGCGGGCGCCGAGCTTGTTGCCGAGGCCGGGCAGCGCGTTCTGCTCGTGCACGACGACGGGCAGACGGCGCTTGCGGGCGGCGAGGTAGGCCGGGACCGAGACGTAGCCGCCGTAGCCGACCACGACGTCGGGGTCGACGCGGTCGAGCACGGCGTGGGTCTCACGGACCGCGCGGCGGATGCGACCCGGCACCCGCAGCAGGTCGAGGCCGGGCTTGCGGGGCAGCGGCACCGGCGGCACCAGCTCCAACGGGTAGCCGGCCGCGGGCACGACGGTGTTCTCGAGGCCGCGAGGGGTGCCCAGGCAGGTGATCTCGACCGTGGGGTCGAGGCGGCGCAGGGCGTCCGCGGTCGCGAGCAGGGGCGAGGTGTGGCCGGCGGTACCGCCACCGGCGAGGAGGATGCGCATCGGGACCAACCTAGTGGGCGGTCGTGCTGGGGTGGTCCGCGCCCGGGGCGCCGGCCGCGACGCCCGCGGCCCGTCCGCGCCGACGGGCGGCCAGGGCCTGCGCGGCCTCGGGCTCGCGGCGCGCGAAGCCGATCAGGAGGCCCAGGGCCACCAGCGACGGCAGCAGCGAGGAGCCGCCGTACGAGACGAGCGGGAGCGGGATGCCGATGACCGGCAGCAGCGCCAGGACCATCCCGACGTTGATGATCATCTGGCCGATCAACCAGACCACGATGCCGAAGCTGGCGTAGCGGACGAACGGCTCCTGGGTGTGGTGTGCGACCCGCAGCGCCGCGAGCGCGATGGTGAGGAACAGGCCCACGACCAGCAGGGTGCCGACGAGGCCGAGCTCCTCGCCCAGGACGGCGAAGATGAAGTCGGTGTGTGCCTCGGGCAGGTCGCCCCACTTCTGCTGGCTGGCGCCGATGCCCTGGCCGAACCAGCCGCCCGAGGAGAGCGCGTAGAGGCCGTGCGCGGGCTGCCAGCCGGTGTCGTGGTAGTCCTGGAAGGGGTCGACGAAGGTCGTGATCCGCGCGACCCGCTCGGTGTCGGTCGAGGCGAGCCCGATGGCCGCCACGGCGATCACGGAGAGCGCTAGCCCGAACAGCCGGCCCGGAGCACCCACGACCCAGAGCATGCCGAGCAGGATCGCGAAGAAGACCAGGGCGGTGCCCAGGTCCCGGCCGGCGACGACGAGCAGGGTCGCGAGCAGCAGGCCCGGCACGACCGGCACCACGAGCTGGTGCAGGCTGTGGAGGCGGCGCTCCTTGTTGGCGTAGATGTGCGCGGCCCAGAGCACCAGCGCCAGCTTGGCGACCTCGGAGGGCTGGATCGCCAACGACCCGACGCCGAGCCAGTTCTGGTTGCCGTTGACCTCGGTGCCCAGGAACGCGGTCAGGAGCAGCAGCACCAGCGAGAACAGGTACGCCGGGTAGGCCAGGGCACGGATCCAGCGCATCGGGAGCCGGCTCGCCACGAACGCCGCAGGCAGCCCGATCGCCAGCCAGAGCATCTGGCGGCGCACCACGGAGTAGGAGTCCCCGCCGCTGTACTTGTAGGACCACACGCTCGAGGCCGAGAGGACCATGATCAGCCCGATGGTCAGCAGCAGCGCGGAGGCACCGAGCAGCAGGTAGTACGACGTCAGCGGCCGGTCGAAGGCCTCACGCAGCGTCCTCAGCGAGGTGCGGAGGGAGCCCGGGCGACCCGCGAACCCCGCGTCGTCGGGGACGGCTGTCGTCACCTGAGGCCCCTCTCCTGGTTCTGCTCGCTCCTAGGGGCCGGTCCGGGCCCGTACTGCTGCGGCGAACGCGTCACCGCGAGCGCCGTAGTCGGTGAACATGTCCTGCGAGGCGCATCCCGGGGCCAGCAGCACGGTGTCGCCCGGCTGGGCGAGACCCGCTGCGGCCTCGACGACACGTCCCATCGGAGCGTGCTCATCGTCAGTCACACCAGTCTCATCCGCCCCAACATCGATCACGGGTACATCCGGTGCGTGTCGCGCAAGTGCCTCGGCGACGACGTGGCGGTCGCGGCCCAGGAGCACCACGCCACGCAACCGGTCGCGCACCGCGGCGACGAGCTCCTCGAAGCGCGCGCCCTTGGCCAGTCCCCCGGCCACCCACACGACGCTGTCGTAGGCCCGCAGCGACGCCAGGGCGGCGTGCGGGTTGGTGGCCTTGGAATCGTCGACCCAGGTGACGTCGTCGTGGCGGGCCACCTCGGCGATGCGGTGACCGTCGGGCCGGAAGGCGCGCAGCCCGTCGCGGACCGCTTGCTGGGAGACGCCGTGGGCGCGGGCCAGGGCGGCGGCCGCGAGCGCGTTGGCGACGTAGTGCGGGGCGCTGCTGGCCAGCTCGCCTACGGTGACCAGCTCGGCGGCGCTGTCGGTGCGCTGCTCGATGAAGGCGCGGTCGACGAGGATGTCCTCGACCAGGCCGAGCATCCCGACGCCGGGCATGCCGAGGGTGAACCCGACCGCACGGGCGCCCTCGACGACGTCGGCCGCACGCACCAGCTCCTCGGTCACCGGGTCGGCGACGTTGTAGACGCAGGCGCGCTGGACCCGCTCGTAGACGCGGCCCTTGTCGGCGGCGTACTCGCTCATCGAGGGGTACCAGTCGAGGTGGTCCTCGGCCACGTTGAGCACGACGGCGGACTCGGCGCTCATCGAGCTCGTGTAGTGCAGCTGGAAGCTGGAGAGCTCCACGGCCAGCACGTCGTACGGCGTCGGGTCCATGACCGCCTCGACGATCGGCAGGCCCACGTTGCCGGCAGCGACGCTGCGCAGCCCGGCCGCGCGCAGGATCGCGTCGAGCATCTGCACGGTCGTGGTCTTGCCGTTGGTGCCGGTGACCGCGAGCCACGGGGCGGCGTGCTCGGGGTGGCGCAGCCGCCAGGCCAGCTCGACCTCGCCCCACACCGGGACGCCGCGGTCGCGCGCCTGGACGAGCAGCGGGCTGTCGGGGCGCCAGCCGGGCGAGGTGACCACGACGTCGACGTCGTCGGGCAGCCGAGCCGTCGCGCCGGGGCCCAGCGTGATCGTGGCGCCGAGCACCTCGAGCAGCTCGGCCTTCTCCTCCTTGCCGGTCGCGGACTCGTCGAGCGCGGTGACGGCGGCGCCGAGGTGGTTGAGGTTGTCGGCGGCAGCGAAGCCGGAGACGCCGAAGCCGGCCACCACGGCGCGCACGCCGTCCCAGGAGCTGGTCTGGTCGAGCCCGTCCAGGTCGCGTGGCGCGCTCACGTGCCGGCCACCCACTCGGCGTAGAAGATGCCGAGGCCGCCCGCGACGCACAGGCCGGTGAGGATCCAGAAGCGGATCACCATGGTGACCTCGCCCCACGCCATGTCGAACGTGTGGTGGATCGGAGCCATCCGGAAGAGCCGCTTGGGCGTGCCGGTGAGGCGTCTGCTGAGCTTGAACCAGGACACCTGCAGCATCACCGAGACGGTCTCCATGACGAAGACGCCACCGACGATCACCAGCAGCAGCTCGGTACGGGTCAGCACGGCCAGGCCGGCGAGCGCGGCGCCGAGCGCCAGCGACCCGGTGTCGCCCATGAAGATCTGGGCCGGCGAGGCGTTCCACCACAGGAAGCCGAAGCAGGCGCCGGTGATGGCCGCCGCCACGATCGCCAGGTCGAGCGGGTCACGCACCTCGTAGCACTTGCCGTAGGTGATGTCGGACTGGCCGCACCACTGGTTGTTCTGCCAGATGTTCACGATCGTGTAGGCGCCGAAGACCATCATGCTGCAGCCGGTCAGCAGACCGTCGGCACCGTCGGTGAGGTTGGTGGCGTTGCTGGTGGCGATGACCATGACCAGGATCAGCACGACGACCGCGACCGCCGGCAGCACGAAGCTGTCGAGGTCACGGATGAAGGACAGCGAGAACGACGCCGGCCGCTGGCCGCGGTCGTCCTCGAGCAACGGGCTCAGGGCCAGGATGCCGAAGGTGAGGCCGACGACGGTCTGGCCGACGATCTTGGCCTTGCTGCGCAACCCGAGGCTGCGCTGCTTGTAGATCTTGATGAAGTCGTCGAGGAAGCCGACGGCACCGATGCCGACGAAGAGCAGCAGCAGGAGCAGCGCAGAGGCCGTCGGCGGGGACAGCGTGATCAGCTTCGCCCCGAAGTAGCCGAGCACGGTCGCGCCGATGATGGCGACGCCGCCCATGGTCGGGGTGCCGCGCTTGACGTGGTGGGTGGTGGGTCCGTCGTCGCGGACCTCCTGGCCGTAGCCCCACCGGGTGAACTGCTTGATCGCGAAACGGGTGCCGATCAGCGAGATCAACAGAGCCAGGCCTCCGCCCAGCAGGATCGCCCTCACGGCCCACGCACCTCGTTCCCAGTCTGTGTCTGGTCCTCGCGGGTGCCGTACGCCGCCCGCGCCGGCTCACCGGCACCGAACATCTTGGCGCACCTGGCGCGGCACCACGACCACGCCTCGCCGGTCAGGTGGTGATGATCACCCCGAGGACGCCTCGCCGACGAGCCCGGCGCCGAGGCCGAGGGTGCGCACGAGCTCGGCGCAGACCAGGCGGTCGTCGAAGGGGTGCACCACGCCGGCCACCTCCTGGCCCGACTCGTGACCCTTGCCGGCCACGAGAACGATGTCGCCCGTGCCGGCCCGGCGCAGCGCGGCCTCGATCGCGGCCCGTCGGTCGCCCACCTCGAGCACCTCGGCCCTCGCGGCCTCCGGCACCTGTCCGGCTCCCTCGAGCACGGCCGCCCGGATGGCTGCGGGGTCCTCGGTGCGGGGGTTGTCGTCGGTGACGACGATGACGTCGGCCAGGCGGGCACCGATCTCGCCCATCACCGCTCGCTTGCCGGTGTCGCGGTCACCTCCGGCACCGATGACCAGGACCAGCTGCTGCGCGGTCAGCGGGCGCAGCGCCCCCAGCGCGGCCTCGACCGCGTCGGGCTTGTGGGCGTAGTCGACGACGATCTCGAAGTCCTGGCCGGCCTCGACGCTCTCCAGGCGCCCGGGAACGCCGGGGAGCCCGCTGATGCCGGCGGCGACCTGGGCCGCGACGTCGAGCGGATCGGCGTCACCGGCCCCGGACTCCCCCACCGCGGCGACCGCCGCGAGTGCGTTGGAGACGTTGAAGGAGCCCGCGAGCGGCACCCCCGCGACGAAGGCGCGGTGGGCCGGGCCCAGGACCCGGAAGTCGGTGCGGCTGGGTGAGGCGGCGATCTCGGTGACGCCCCAGTCGGCCGGGGCGCCGGTGGTGGAGAAGGTCGCGACCGGCAGCGTGGTCTCCTGCGCCAGGCGCCGCCCGTGCTCGTCGTCGAGGTTGACCAGGGCGCGCCGGGCGCGCTCCGGGGTGAAGAGCGATGCCTTGGCCGCGTAGTACTCCTCGACGGTGTCGTGGAAGTCGAGGTGGTCGCGCCCGAGGTTCAAGAACACGGCGAGGTCGAAGACCACCCCGTCCACCCGTCCCAGCACCAGCGCGTGGCTGGAGACCTCCATCGCACACACGTCGACGCCCTGCTCGACCATCACCGCGAACAAGCCGTGCAGGTCGGGCGCCTCCGGTGTCGTCAGCGAGGTCACGACGTCGCGGCCGGCCACCCGGGTGCCGACCGTGCCGATGACCGCCCCGACCAGCCCCGCCTCGACCAGACCGCCCTCGAGCAGGCGGGTGGTGGTCGTCTTGCCCTGGGTGCCGGTCACCCCGATCATCGTCAGCTTCTCCGCCGGGTTGCCGTAGACCCGGGCGCTGAGGCGGCCCAGGATCCGTCGCGGGTCCTCGGTCACCAGCAGCGGTACGCCGGCCGGCACCCGCTCCGCGCCCGCGGGGTCGGTCAGCACCGCGACCGCACCGGCCTCGAGCGCGTCCGTGGCGAAGTCGGCGCCGTGCGCCCGGGCGCCCGGCAGGGCGGCGTACAGGTCGCCGGCGCGGATGCGCTGGCTGCTGAGGCTGACCCCGCTCAGGACGGGGTCGGCGCCTCGGTGCTCGACCATGGCCAGCGCCTGGCGGGCCCATCCGACCAGCTCGCCCACCGGGGTGCGGGGAGGGTCAGCGGGACGGGTTGCCGGGACGTCGGGGCGAGGCATGCCGGGAGGCTAGCAGCGCGACATGTGGGCCGGGTCAGCGCGATATCTGGGCCGGGTCAGCGCGATATCTGGGCCGGGTCACCACTCGACAGGGAGGTCCGAGGCGGGGGTGCCGGTGGGGGGCACCGCGTAGCGACGCAGCGCGTACCCGGTGATCTTGGCGAACGCGGGGCCGGCGACCGACCCACCGCCGCCACCGTTGCGGGGGTTCTGGACCACGACGTAGACGGTGAAGCGCGGGTCGTCGGCGGGGGCGAAGCCGGCGAAGGAGACCGTGAAGGTGCCGTCGTAGCAGCCGCACTCGGAGTTGGCGCGCTGCGCGGTGCCGGTCTTGCCGGCGACGCGGTAGCCGGGCACCTGCGCGCCCGGGGCGACGCCGGCCTCGGGGTCGACGACCCGCTCCATCATCAGCGCCGTCTTGCGCGCGGCGTCGGAGCTGATGACCTGGCTGGTGGTGGCCTGGTCGGTGCCGATCTGCTCGCCGGAGTCGGTGGTCGCACTGCCGAGCACCAGGCTCGGGTCGATCCGGACGCCGTCGTTGGCGATCGCGTTGACCGCGGCCGTCATCTGCAGCGCGTTGACCGAGACCGACTGGCCGAAGGCGATGCGGTCCTGGGTCTGGCTGGTCCACAGCGAGGGGTCCGGCAGGATGCCGGCGGACTCGCCGCGGACGCCGGCGCCGGTGGCCGAGCCGAGCCCGAAGGCCGCCAGGTAGCGGCGCATCTGGCCGTCGTCGAACTTGTCGGAGGCGAGCACCGTGCCGATGTTGGAGGACTTGGCCAGCACCCCGGCCAGGGTCAGCCGGATCGTGTCGTGGGGGAACCAGTCGCCGATGGTCCGGTCCTGGCGGGCCAGCGAGCCCGGGACCGTCAGCCGGGTGCGCGGAGTGACCTTCCCGGCGTCGATGAGGGCGGAGAGGGTCAGCACCTTGGAGACCGAGCCCGGCTCGTAGACGTCGCTCACCGCGCGCGAGCCGAGGTCGGCCTCGTCGGACTCCAGCGGCGCGTTCGCGTCGAACGTCGGGTGGTCGGCCAGCGCCAGCACCTCACCGGTGCGCGAGTCCAGCACGACCGCGACGCCGGAGTCGCCGCGGGCCTGCTGCACCGTCTGGCGCAGCACCCGCTGGGCGTACCACTGCAGCTCGCGGTCGATGGTGGTCGTGAGGTCCTGACCGTCACGGGCCTCCACGACGGTGGACTCCCCCAGCGGGACCTTGTTGCCCGCGGCCGAGGCGAAGGTCGCCGAGCCGTCGGTGCCGGAGAGCAGCCCGTCGAAGGAGCGCTCGAACCCGGCCAGCGGCTGCGGGGTGCCGTCGGCCAGCGGGGTGCCCAGGAATCCGACCAGGTTGGCGGCCACGTCGTCGGCGGGGTACTGGCGCACCGGGTCGCGATGGGTGGACAGGCCCTGGTAGCCCAGCTCGCGGGCCCGGGCCACCGCCTTGGTGGCCTGCGCCGCGGGCACGCCCCGGGCGACGTACTGGAACCGGCTCTCGGTGCGCAGCCGCTTCAGCAGGGTGAAGTAGTCGACGTCGAGCTTGGACGAGAGCAGCTTGGCCACCTCGGGGGCCCGGTCGACCTCGCGGCCCTCCTCGTCGGTGTTCACCAGCGCCGGGTCGGCCACGACCATCAACCCGTCCGCCGACTCGGCCAGCGGCTCACCGAAGCGGTCGAGGATCGCACCCCGCTCAGCGGGCAGCACGACCTCCTCCAGCCCCTCGGCGGCCGCCATCTCGGCGTAGGCCTTGGGGTCGATGCCCTGCAGCTGGACCAGGCGCGCGGCGAAGAGCGAGAGCACCATCGCGATCAGCACGAACCCGACCCGCAGCCGGACGTGCGGGTGCCCGCGGCGGATGGTGCTGGCCCTGCTCGGCGACGGCTGCGTGGTCGGCACGAGGCTCCTTCGGGTGCTGGCTGCTGGGTGTGCTGGTGGGGGGTGGGGCGGTGGGTCAGGCGTCCGGGCCCTGGCTCTGCTTCTTCTTGTCCGACTTCTTGTTCTTGTCCTGCTTGTCCTGCTTGTCGCTGTTCCTACCCCCAGCACCGTCGCCGTCCCGGTTGCCACGCGCATCGGCCAGCACGCCCTCGGGCGGGGTCACCACGACCGCGGGCGGGTCGAGCTGCGAGGGCCGGGCCGGGGGCAGCGGGTCGAGCGGGAGCGCGGCGCCGGTGGTCGCGCCGCTGGGGTCGCCGGAGACCGACCCGTCGGCGAGGTCGAGGAACAGCGGTGCGGCGGGCACCTGCATGCCCATCTTCTGGGCACGGCGGGCGATCTCCTGCGGCTCGCGGAGCCGCTCGAGCTTGGTGGAGAGCGCCTCCTGGCGCGCCGACAGCACGGTGGCACGCTGCTCGAGCGCGGTCGCGGTGAAGGCCGACTGCTGCATCGAGGTGTTGAACAGCAACAGGCCGACCACCCCACCGAGGAGCAGGACGGTCACCAGGGTCACGAAGGGCACCTTGGCGGCGCGGGTCCGGGCGACCGGCACCACCGTGAGGCGGGCCCGCTCGACCGCGGCGCCGGCGATGCGGGGCATCCGGCTCCGCGCGGGCCCCTGGGTGCTGTAGAGACTGCTCATCGGGCTGCTCGCCTTCCGGTGGCGGTGGGGGTGGTGGGTCGCACGCGCTCGACGGCGCGCAGGCGCACCGATGCTGCGCGGGGGTTGGCCTCGATCTCGGAGGCGTCGGCCTTCTCGGAACCTCGGGTCACCAGGCGCAGGGCCGGCTCGCTGCCCTCGGGAACGAACGGCAGGTCCTCGGGGACCTCGGACCGGGTGGCGGCGGTGAAGGCCTGCTTGACCAGGCGGTCCTCGAGGGAGTGGTAGGACTCGACGACCACGCGGCCACCGACCCCGATCGCGTCGATGGCCGCCGGGAGCGCGCGGCGCAGCACGGCGAGCTCGTCGTTGACCTCCATGCGCAACGCCTGGAAGGTGCGCTTGGCCGGGTGCCCGCCGGTACGTCGCGCGGGCGCCGGGATCTCGGCGTACAGCAGCTCGACGAGGGCCGCCGAGGTGGTGAACGGCTCGCTCTCGCGGCGGCGCACGACGGCACCGGCGATCTTGCGGGCGAACTTCTCCTCGCCGTAGTCGCGCAGCACCCGGGTCAGCTCGGGGGCAGAGTAGGTGTTGAGGACGTCGGCGGCCGTGGGGCCGGTGCTGCCCATCCGCATGTCGAGCGGGGCGTCCTCGGCGTAGGCGAAGCCGCGCTCGCGCACGTCGAGCTGCATCGAGGAGACACCGAGGTCGAAGAAGATCGCGTCGACGTGGTCGAGGCCGAGGTCGTCGAGGACCTCGGGGATCTCGTCGTAGACCGCGTGCACGGCCGTGAACCGGTCGCCGTACGCCGCCAGGCGCTGACCGGCGAGGTCGAGGGCGGCGGGGTCGCGGTCGATGCCGATGACGCGGGCCTGCCCGAGGCGCTCGAGGACGGCCTCGGTGTGCCCACCGAGTCCGAGCGTGCAGTCGACGAGCACCGACCCGGGCCGGTCGAGGGCGGGGCTGAGCAGCGCCACGACCCGGTCGAGGAGCACCGGGACGTGCGAGGGGCGGGCCACCTCAGCGGCCCAGGCTCGTCAGGAGCGTGAAGGCGATCGCTGCGCTGAGCGACATGACGGCCGAGAAGGCCATCAGCCGCAGGGCGTCCTGGGCCTGGTGGCGCACCCGCGGCAACGGGGCGCCCGGGGCGGACCGGGCGCCGGGGGCGCTGCCGGTCAGTCCGTTCACCTGGATGCTGCTCATGGTCTCGACCCCATCGGGAGATTGCTGCCTGGTCGTGCTGCTGGGTAGGTGGAGCGTGGGTGGAGCGTGGGTGGAGGAGATCGATCCGCAAGGTCTGGTCCCTGCCCGCTCGCCGGTGGTTCAAGGGGTTCTGGGACCGGGGAAGGTGCCTCAGAGCCGGTAGTCGTCTGGGGCCGGGGAAGGTGTCCCAGAAGACGGGGTGGGGAGCGGGCCGAGACCGGGCCCTGCGGATCGCTGTTCAGTTGTGGGGAGCCGTGGGGTGGTGCTCAGAGCGGCGGTGCCTCGTCGAGCTCGGCGAACTTGGCCTGGGCGCCGCTGGAGTACTCGGCCCAGCGCTCGGGGTTCCAGATCTCGACCCGGTCACCCACACCGGCCACGACCACGTCGCGCTCGATGCCTGCACTGGCCCGCAGGATCGGCGGGATGCCGATCCGGCCCTGCTTGTCGGGCGTGCCCTGCTCCGCCCCGGCGAACAGGACGCGGCGGTAGTCGCGTGCGTCCTTGTTCGTCATCGGCGTCTCCTGGGCCCGCTTGGCCTCGGCCATGAAGGTCGCCTCGGGCCACACGGTCAGGCAGTTCTCCTGTCCTTGCGTGATCACGAGTCCCTCCGACAGCGAGTCCCTGAACTTGGCCGGGAGGAAGAGACGCCCCTTCTCGTCGACCTTGGGGGTGTAGGTGCCCATGAAGAACACATCGCACCTCCACGTCGACGAGGGCCAGGACGGTCACTCGCTCCACTTTCCACCACTCTACTCCACAACCCTCCACCGTCAACCACTATTCACCCCCTTCCACCCCCACGCGCCCCCGTCCGCCCCCCGCTCCCCCGTCCCCGTGTCCACCCGACGCTCCGCCCGCCTTGTCGCCAGCGGTTGCCGTGACGACATACGGTTGAGAAGCACTGCCGGAGCCCCGGCACCAGCTGAAGGGACCGCTCGTGGGATCTCCGACCGCAGGAGGCGCCGACCTCGAGACGTTGGCGCGCGTCATGGGACGCGTGCGCAGCAACGTGGAACGGGTCATCGAGGGCAAGCCCGAGGTCGTCTCGTCCGCCCTCGTGGTGCTGCTGGCCGAGGGGCACCTGCTCATCGAGGACGTGCCGGGGGTGGGCAAGACCATGCTCAGCAAGGCCCTGGCCCGCTCGATCGACAGCACCGTGCGTCGCATCCAGTTCACCCCCGACCTGCTGCCCTCGGACGTGACGGGCGTGTCGGTGTTCAACCAGGACACCCGGCAGTTCGAGTTCCGGCCCGGTGGGGTCTTCGCCAACATCGTGGTCGGCGACGAGATCAACCGCGCCTCGCCGAAGACCCAGTCGGCGCTCCTGGAGTGCATGGAGGAGCGTCAGGTCACCGTCGACAACGCGACCTACCAGCTCGAGACGCCGTTCATGGTCATCGCCACCCAGAACCCCGTCGAGATGGAGGGCACCTACGCCCTGCCCGAGGCCCAGCGCGACCGCTTCATGGTGCGCACCTCGATGGGCTACCCCGTCGAGGCCGCCGAGCTGGCGATGATCGCCGGCCACACCGAGGGCAGCCCCCTCGACGACCTCGAGCACGTCACCGACGCCGCCGAGATCCGCAAGCTCACCGCGATCGTCCAGCAGGTCTACGTCGCCGAGGCGGTGCGCCGCTACACCGTCGCGCTCACCTCGAGCACGCGGCGCACCGACGAGCTGGTGCTGGGCGCCTCACCGCGCGCCACCCTCCACCTCGTGCGCGCCGCCAAGGCGTACGCCGCCCTGCACGGGCGCGACTACGTGCTGCCCGACGACGTGCGCGAGCTGGCGCCCCGGGTGCTGACCCACCGGCTGCTGCCGAGCGTGGAGGCGTCGATGAACGGACGCTCGACCGGCGACATCCTCGAACGCCTGGTCGCCGCCGTGCCGGTGCCCGACGGCACCCACAGCTGAGGAGCGGCAGGTGCGCGAGGCGCTGGCCGGGCTGACGGTGCGGGGGCGGGCGTTCATCGCCGCCGGCGTCACCGCGGTGGTCTGCGCCGTCCTGCTCGGCCAGCCCGCCCTGACCCGGGTGGGGGTGCTGGTGCTCGCACTGCCGCTGGTCACGGCCCTGGTGCTGGGGCGCAGCCGCTACCGGCTGGCGCTGGTGCGCACCGTCGCTCCCCCGCTCGTCGCCGCGGGCCAGCAGGCGCGGGTGACGCTGTCGCTGAGCAACGAGGGCCGCACCCCGAGCGGGGTGCTGCTGCTCGAGGACCACGTGCCCTACGTCCTGGGCACCCGCCCCCGCTTCGTCCTCGAGGGCATCGGCCACGGCTGGCACCGCCAGGTCGCCTACCAGGTCCGCTCCGACGTGCGCGGCCGCTTCGAGGTGGGCCCGATGACGGTGCGGGTGAGCGACCCCTTCGGCCTCGTCGAGCTCGGCCGCGCCTTCCACACCACCTCGGTCCTCACCGTCACCCCGCGCACCGTCGCGCTGCCCCCCATCACGCTCGGCGGATCCGAGAGCGGGTCGGGCGAGAACCGACCGCGGGCGTTCGCGATCGGCAGCGCCGAGGACGTCACGGTGCGCGAGTACCACCGCGGCGACGACCTTCGCCGCGTGCACTGGCCCAGCTCGGCCCGCACGGGCGAGCTGATGGTGCGTCGCGAGGAGCAGCCCTGGCACTCCCGAGCCACCGTCTTCATCGACAACCGCGCGGTCGCGCACCGCGGGCAGGGCATCGCGTCCTCGCTGGAGACCGCTGTCGTCGCAGCCGCCTCCGTCGCGGTGCACCTGACCCGACGCGGGTACGCCGTCCGCCTGGTCACCGCCGCCGGGGAGGACCGCTCCCAGGCGTGGCACGAGCGCGGCGGCGACCCGAGCGCTGCTCCGCTCCTGGAGTCGCTGGCCGTGCTGCACGCGCACGAGGCGCCCCGCCTGGACACGGCCTGGCTCGGCGAGTCGGGCCGTGGCGGTCTGCTGGTCGCGGTCCTCGGGGCCGTGCAGCACCACGATGCGCCGGTGCTGCGACGGATGCTCTCGCACCAGGGCAGCGCCCTGGCCCTGGCGCTCGACGTGGACGCGTGGGTCGGCGACCCCGGCCCGGCCTCGACCGCGGTGCTGGCCCAGCAGGGCTGGCGGGTGGCGACGCTCGGACCGCACGACCGGCTCGACACCCGGTGGCAGGAGCTCGGCGCGGTCGGCCGTTCGGGTCGCCGTCCCTCGCCCGTCGCGCAGGTGACGCCGTGAGCGCGCCGCGCAGCAGCCTCGGCGCCGGTCTGGTGCTGTCGAGCGCCGCGGCCCTGACCACCTGGGTCTCCATCCTGTCGTGGCGCGGCTTCACCGATGCGCCCTCGACCTTCCTCGCGCCCCTGCTCGGTCTCGGCCTGCTCGTCGCGGGCGTCGGCGCCGTGGGTCGCTGGTCGCGGCTCGGGGCCCTGTCCGTGCTCGGCCTCCAGCTCCTGCTCGGCGGGATCGCGCTGAGCTGGATCCTGGTCGGGTCGCCGCTGCCGGTGGGGTCCGCGTGGGACGCGCTGCTGCTGGTCTTCTCCGACGCCGCCGGCGACGCCCGGGTCTACGCCCCACCGGTCCCCACCTCCGAGGCCGCGGTGGAGCCGCTGCTGCTCGCCGGCGGCCTGGGGTGCCTGCTGCTGGTCGACCTGCTCGCCTGCGGGCTGCGCCGGGTCTCCCTGGCCGGCCTGCCGCTGCTGACGGTCTACAGCGTGCCGGTCAGCCTGCTCGACACCGACCTGACCTGGTGGGTGTTCGCGCTGTCGGCCCTGGGCTTCCTCGCGCTGCTCTACCTGCAGGAGAGCGAGCAGGTGGCCCGCTGGGGACGCACGCTCTCCGACCTAGGCGGCCCCGACCCGGACGTGCGCAGCAGCGGCCTGGGGGTGCACACCACGACGGTGCGGGTCCATGCCCTGGCCGTGGGTGGCCTGGCCACGGCCCTGGCCGTCGTGGTGCCGTTGGCGATCCCCACCCTCGACGTCGAGCTGTTCGACATCGGGCGTGGCCCCGGCGGGAGCACCGAGATCAGCATCGACAACCCGATGCTCGACCTGGTCCGCGACCTGAACCGTCCCGACGACACCCCGCTGCTGCAGGTGCGCAGCGAGAAGGTGGAACCCGAGTACCTGCGCATCTCGGCGCTGAACCGGTTCTCCCAGAACGAGTGGAGCCCCGGCGACCGCGAGATCCCCGTCGAGAACCAGCCCGACGGCGCGATGCCGCCGCTGAGCGGGGTCAGCCCGTCGGTGCCACGACGCACCTTGGACTACCGGATCGAGGCCTACGACACGTTCCACTCCCGGTGGCTGCCGACCTTCGCCCCGGTGAGCAGCGTGGAGGCGTCCGGCGACTGGCGCTTCGACGAGGCGACGATGGACTTCCTCGCCGGGGGCGAGGACCTCGATGTCGCCGGCACCACCTGGTCGATGACCGGCGTCGACCTCGACCTGTCCGCCCAGGAGCTCGCCGACGCACCCTCGTCGGCCGGCATGGTCTCCGCTGACTACACCGACCTGCCCGCTGACATGCCGCCGATGATCTCCCAGCTCGCCAACCAGGTCACCGCCGGCGCCCCGACCCGCTTCCAGAAGGCCGTGGCCCTGCAGGACTGGTTCCGCGAGGAGTTCGAGTACTCGTTGCAGCAGGTCCCGCCCGGCAACGGCACCGACGAGCTGGTCGAGTTCCTCAGCCCCGACGGCGAGTACGCCCGCACCGGCTACTGCGAGCAGTTCGCCAGCGCGATGGCCGTCATGGCCCGCCAGCTCGGCATCCCGGCCCGGGTCGCCGTCGGCTTCCTGACGCCCGAGGAGATCGACGACGGCGTCTACGAGTACTCCTCCGACGACCTGCACGCCTGGCCCGAGCTGTTCATCGCCGGCTCCGGGTGGGTGCCCTTCGAGCCCACCCCGTCGGACCGCACCGGCGCGGCCCCGTCCTACACCCGTGGCGCCGTCGACCTGCAGCAGCCCGGGGTCGACGGACCGAGCGGCAGCGCCGACGAGCAGCTGCCCGACCGCAACGGCCAGCCGAGCACTGCCCCCGACCCGGAGGAGCAGGACCCCGACGCGGCCGCCGCCGCCGACACCGGCGACGGCGGTGTGCCGTGGGGGCCGGTCCTGGCCGGGCTCCTGGTCGCACTTCTGCTCCTGGTCCTGGCCCTGACCCCGCGTGCCGTGCGGCGTCGCCGGCGCGAGCACCGGCTCGGTGCCGGCCCCGAGGAGGTCTGGGACGAGCTGCGCGACACCGCACGCGATCTCGGCCTGCTCTACGTCGACCACCGCTCGCCCCGGGAGACCGCCGCCACGATGGCCGACCACCTGAGCTTCGCCCCCCGGGCCGTCGAGGCACTGCAGCGGCTCGCCGGTGCCCTGGAGCGGCTGCGCTACGCGGCTCCCGGTTCGGGCGCGGCGGGCGGCCCCGGTGCCGACAGCGGCTGGCAGGACGACGGCGCGCTGGTCGTCGAGACCCTGGGCGACGGTGCCACCCCGCGGGCCCGGCGTCGCGCCACCTGGCTGCCGCGCACGCTGCTGCGACCCACGCGTCGCACGAGCGTGCCGGCACAGCCGGAGACCGAGGCGCTGGAGTACCGCGGCGGGGTCGTCGACCACGTGCGCTGAGCGCGGCTCAGCCGGTCAGCCGACGAGCACGTGGCTCAGAAGCCGCCGTTCTCCTCGCGGCGGCGACGCCACCGCTCGTCCATCCGCTCCATGAAGCTGCCGCTGCTCTGGTTGCGCCGCGAGCGCGAGCGGGACCTGCGGCCGCCGTCGATGACCGTGAAGGACCGCGAGCCCTGGTCGTCGTGCGCGTGACCGGCCTCGCCGGCGGGACCGGCCTGGGTCTGGCTGCGCAACGCGTTGAGGCCGAACGTGGCCGAGCCGAGCATGACGATGAACCCGACGATGCCGATGGCCCAGATCTGGGAGACGGCGCCGGTCATCAGCAGGACGATCCCGAGCGCGAAGACGGCGCCGGCAGCCACTGCCCGGCGACGCGCGACCCGGCGCAGCGAGGTGCCGCGCAGGGTGGAGGCGAACTTGGGATCCTCCTCGGAGAGAGCACGCTCCATCTGCTCGAGCAGTCGCAGCTCCTCTTCCGAGAGTGGCACCGTTCCTCCAAGGGGTCACGCACGGCCGACACCTCGGGGCGGTGTCGGCAAGGCAAGTCTAGGCAGGCCCTCGCCGGGACGGTAGGCGGCTCATACATTTTGCGGATACGGACCCTCAGGACAGCAGGCTGGCCGGGCGGACCGCGGCCGAGCCGAAGCGCCGGGTCGCCCGGTCCACCGCCCGGTCGGCCTCGGACCACCCGTGCTCGCGCTCGCCCAGCACGTGCTGGTGGTGCACGCTCTCGCGCGGCGCGAGTCCCTCGACCCGCACCCCCACCAGTCGCAGGCGGGCCCGCTGCAGCCCGAGGGCGTCGTACAGGCCGGTGGCGGTGCGGTAGATCTCCTGGGTGACGTCGCTGGCCTCGCTCATCGTGCGCGAGCGGGTGATGGTGGTGAAGTCGGCGAACCGGACGGTGAGGGTGACGGTGCGTCCCGCGACGCCGGCCACCCGCATCCGGCCGGTGACGGTGCTGGTGAGCCGCAGCACCTCGCGCAGCACCACGGCCCGGTCGTCGATGTCGCGGGCGAAGGTCTCCTGCGCCCCCATGGACCGCTCGGGCTCCCCGGCGCCGAGGCCGAACGCCGAGCTGGAGCGCGCGACCACCTCGCGGCGGTCGTCGCCCCAGGCCAGCTCGTGCAGGTGGCGGCCGAGGTGGTCGCCGACCGCGCGCTGCAGGGTGCGCAACGGGGTGTGCGCGACGTCGCCGACGGTGACCAGGCCCAGGCGGTGCAGCATCGAGCGGGTCTTCTCCCCCACGCCGTAGAGCTCACCGACGTCGAGCGGGTGCAGGAAGGTGGTGATCTCCTCGGGCGGCACGACGAGGACGCCGTCGGGCTTGGCGCGCTTGCTGGCCAGCTTGGCCACCGAGATGGTGGCCGCCACCCCGACCGAGCAGGTGATCGCCTGCTCGTCGTGGATGGTGGCGCGCACCTGCTCGGCGATCTCCGCGGGCTGGCCGAGACGACGCACCGACCCGCTGACGTCGAGGAAGGCCTCGTCGAGCGAGACCACCTCGACCACGGGCGTGACCCGGCGGAAGCACTCGATGACCGCGGTGGAGACGCTGGCGAAGAGGTCGTGGTCGGGCGGCACCACGACGGCCTGGGGACACAGCCGACGGGCCCGGGTGGCGGGCATGCCGGAGCGGACGCCGTGCTCGCGGGCCAGGTAGTTGGCCGAGAGCACCACGCCGCGGTACCCGCCGCCCACGATCACCGGCACCTCCCACAGCTCGGGACGGTCCCGGACCGCGACCGAGGCGTAGAAGGCGTCCATGTCGATGTGGAGGATCGGGGTGGTCGGGCCGCCGGCGGAGGTCATCTCCGCCCCCGCGGCGACTCAGCGGGCGAGCACGTGCAGCTGCGTGGCGAGCGGGAGGTACTCGGGACGGGTCGAGACGGCCTGCTCGAGCTCGACGAGGGCAGCGGTGGCACCGGGCTCGAGGTCGAGCAGGGCGGCGGGGACCAGGTCGGCGAAGACCCGCACCCCGTGGACCTGCTCGATGTGCAGGTCGGCTGCGGCCAGCAGCGCGACCAGCTCGTCGCTGGTGTAGCGGTGCCCGGCCCGACCGGGGTCGACGGTGGGGTCGACGGGGTCGAGCAGCGCGCGCGCCTGGCCGAAGTGGCCGGCCATCGCGCGGGCCAGGACGGCGGCGTGGCGCTGGGCGACGAGCAGGCTGAGGGTGCCGCCGGGTCGTACGGCCTCGCGCAGCACCCCGAGGGCCGACGCGGGGTCACCGACGTGCTCGAGGACGCCGTGGCACAGCACCACGTCGGCGCTGTCGGCGCCGGCCACGTCGAGCAGGGTCGAGACCTCGCCCTGGACCCCGGTGACCTCGACCCCGCACTCACGGGCGCGGCGGCCGAGCGAGGCGAGGGCGTCGGGGCTGGGGTCGACGACGGTGACCCGGTGGCCGAGCTCGGCCACCCGCACCGCGAAGCCGCCGGTGCCGCCACCGATGTCGAGGACGTCGAGGGGGGCGGCGCCGGGCTGCTCGAGGACCGGGCGCAGGGCGTCCCACACCACGGCCGTGCGGGCCGCGGCCCGACGCTCGCTGGGTCGCTCAGGGCGTTCGCTGGGGCGCATGGGACCCAGCCTAGGGCCACGCCGGCGCTGATCACCCCGGGCTCCCCGAGCTGCGGTGCCACAGCTTGCGCGCCACGTCGCGGGTCTCCTCGCCGGCGGGCTTGATGTCGGCGTACGGCGAGAGCTTGAAGCCGCTGGAGTGCACCAGGACGCGGCGGCGTCCCATCCCGCCCGCCGCGCCCGGCCCGTCGGGACGGGACATGACCGGGCGCGGGGCCCGGCTCTCCGCGGCCCCCTGGCCGGCGAGCTCGACGCCGACCCCGCCGAAACCCTCGGGGACCACAGCCATCTGCGCGCGCACCGCCTCGATCCCCTGGGAGCGCCACAGCTCGTGCAGTGCGGGCAGCTCCCAGCAGCCGGTCGCGCGCAGGGAGACCCCCCGGTGCCCGGTGCGGCGCAGCTCGCCGCGCACGACGAGCAGCCACGAGTGGAAGACGGTGGCGGCGTAGGGGCCCTGGGCGTCCTCGAAGAAGGTCGCGTCGACCGGGCCGGTGCCGTCGTCGAGGGTCAGGAAGACCACCCGGCGCCCGGAGCGGATGGGCGGGGTCTGGGTGGCGACCTTGACCCCGGCCACCAGCAGCTCGGCCTTGCTGCGCTGACCCAGCAGGTCCTCGCTGCGGGTCGCCCCGAGCGCGTCGAGGAAGGGGCCGTAGGTGTCGACGACGTGCCGGCTGGCGTCGAGGCCGAGGATCTCGAGCTCGGCGCGCATCTGCTCCTCGGCGGTCATCTCGGGCAGGCCGGAGACCCCGCCCTCCCCCGGCGCGTCACCGAGGTCGAGGCTCAGCTGCACCGAGTCGACCGGGGGCGGCGCAGGCGCGGTACGGGCCTGGGCGACCGAGCGGCCCCAGACCCCCTCCCGCACCGGGGTGCCCCGGTCGTCGCGGTAGTCCTCGCCCTGGTCGCCGGGGCGGCGGTCGCGCCGGCGGTCGGTCTCGGCGGCGCTCTCCCCCGACTGCTGGCGCTCGCGCACGGCGAGGTCGGTGCTGTTGCGCGCGGCCGCTGCCTCCGCGACCTGCCGGGCCCGTGCGGTGGTGCCGCTCCAGGACTTGCGCCCGGCCAGGCCCCGCCCGCGGGAGGCCCGCTCGAGCGCGCGGCCCTGCCGGTCGAGCTCGGCGACCTGCAGCAGCAGGTCGCGCCGGGTCAGCACGCCACGACGGCGTACGTCGCTGCCGACGGAGGCACCGATGGCGTAGGTGCTGTCGAAGGCGCCGGCCAGCACGAGCCGTTCGACGACCGGGCGCGAGACCCGCGCACGCGCCCAGAAGTCGGGCAGCGAGTGGTAGGGCCGGGCGGCGACGATGCGCGAGACCTCGGCCTCGCTGATGCCCTTGACCTCGGCCAGCGCGAGCCGGATGCCCCACGGCCGGCCGTCGGGCACGTCGGGGCCCGGGTGGGCGCCGGTGGGTTCGACCGGCTCGACGACGTAGGCCTGCTCGGAGGCGTTGACGTCGAGGCCGAGCACCGCCACGCCGAGGCGGCGGGCGTCCTCGAGGATCAGTCGCTTGGGGTACATCCCCGGGTCGTGGGTCAGCACCCCGGACAGGAAGTGCGCCGGCCAGTGCGCCTTGAGCCAGGCCGACTGGTAGGTGGGCAGCGCGAACGCCGCCGCGTGCGCCTTGCAGAAGCCGAAGGAGGCGAAGGCCTCCAGGACGCTCCAGACCTCCTCCACCACGCCCAGCGGGTAGCCGCGACCCAGGGCCCGCGGGAAGAACCAGGTCCGGGTCTGCGCCATCCCCTCGGCGTCACCGAGGGCGCGCCGCTTCTCGTCGGCCTCGGCGTAGGAGATGCCGGTGAAGACGCTGATGATCTCGATGACCTGCTCGTGGAAGACCACCACCCCGCGGGTGGGGGCCAGGATCGGGCGCAGGGTGTCGTGCAGGTAGCGCGGCTCGCGCCAGCCGTGCTTGACCTCGAGGTAGGGGGTGATCATGTCGCTCTTGACCGGGCCGGGCCGGAACAGCGAGATGTCGGTGATGATGTCCTCGAAGGTCTCGATGCCGGACTTGCCGACCAGCTCGCGCTGGCCCGGGGACTCGATCTGGAAGACCCCGAGGGTGCGCGCCGCCGAGATCATCCGGTAGGTCGCGGGGTCGTCGAAGGGCACCTGCTCCTCGTCCTCGAGGTCGATGCGGACCCCCTCCACCCGCTCGACCTCGGTGAGCGCGTGCGCCATCGCCGACTGCATCCGGATGCCGAGCACGTCGAGCTTGAGCAGGCCGAGGTCCTCGACGTCGTCCTTGTCGAACTGGCTCATCGGGAAGCCGGCGTACGACGCCTCGACGGGCGTGCGGTCGAGCAGGGTGGCGTCGGAGAGCAGCACCCCGCACGGGTGCACCGCCACGTGGCGCGGCAGTCCGTCGAGGCGCTCGACGAGCTGGAACATCAGGTCGAGGCGGGCCTCGCCGAGCCCGCTGGCGCGCAGCTCGGGCAGCTCGGCCAGCGCCGCCCGGGCATCGCGCGCCCGGATGTGCGGGAAGGCCTTGGCGATGGCGTCGGTCTCGGCCGGCGGCATCCCGAGCGCGGCGCCGACGTCGCGCACCGCGTGGCGCACCCGGTAGGTGTCCATCATCGAGACGCACACGCACCGCTCCCCGCCGTAGCGGTCGAGGATCCGTTCGTAGACCTCGGTGCGTCGGTCGGACTCCACGTCGACGTCGATGTCGGGCAGCGCCTGGCGCAGCGGGGAGAGGAAGCGCTCCATCAGCAGCTGGTGGCGGATCGGGTCGACCCCGGAGATGCCGAGCAGGTAGTTGACCAGGCTGCCGGCGCCCGAGCCGCGGGCCGCGACCCGCACCCCCATCTCCTTGATCAGGTCGGTGACGTCGCCGACGGTCAGGAAGTACGACGCGTAGCCCAGGTCGCGGACCACCTCCAGCTCGTCGTCGAGACGCTTCCAGACCACCGCCAGCCGGCTGCTGCCGTAGCGGTCGCCGATGGCGCCCTCGCAGCGGGCTCGCAGCGCGACGTCGGCGCTGGGGTGGTCGGTGGAGAGGCCGAACTCGGGGAAGTGCACCTCCCCCAGGCCCAGGTCGGCGCGGGGGTCGAGGGCGCAGCGCTCGGCCAGCGTGCGGGTGCGTGCCAGCAGGCGCAGCGCCTCGCGCCCGGTCCCGGCCCCGGCGCCGCGCACGACCTCCTCGGCCACCTCGCGCATCTGCGGGCCGGACTTCAGGTGGCCCTCGGCGTTGCGCCGGTCGACGTGGCGCCGGTCGAGGGCCACCAGGCGCCGGGCCGCGTCGAGCACGTCGACGGTGGGGGCGTCGCGGCGCTCGGCGTAGCGCACCGCGTTGGTCAGCACCGAGCCGACCCCGCTGTCCTCGGCCAGCGCGAGCATCCGGGCGGCGTGGCGCGACGACCCGGGTCCGTCGCCGGCCAGGCGGTGCGAGACCACCTCGACCTGGAGGTTCTCGGGGGCCACCAGGGCGCGCCAGCGCGCCAGCGCCACCTGCGCGTGGTCGCGGCGGCGCAGGGCGGCGGCCGCGCCGACCTCGGAGGCCGGGCCGAGCAGCACCACCAGGTCGCCGGAGGCCAGCAGGACCGCGACCTCGGGGTCCTCGGGATCGAGGACCGGGGTGCCGCGCTCCCCGGTGAGGTGGGTGGTCGAGAGCAACCGGCACAGCGCCGCCCACCCGCCGCGCCCCCCGCCGGGGCCGGCGGCGTGCGCCAGCAGCGTGACCCGGGGCAGCCGCTGGTCCCGGAAGGCACCCCCGCGCACGGGGGTGCGGCCCCGGGCGGGCCCGAGGTCGTGCCCGGTCCCCGACCGGGCCGGCCGGTAGGCCAGGTCGACCCCGAGGACCGGGGTGATGCCCGCCTGGAGGCAGGCCTTGGCGAACTTCACCGCTCCGTAGGTGCCGTCCCGGTCGGTCAGGGCCAGCACGTCCATGCCGTGCTCGGCGGCGCGCTGGACCAGCAGGTGCGGCATCGAGGCGCCGTGCTGCAGGGAGTAGCCGGAGGCGACGTGCAGGTGCGGGAACGGGTCGGGCACGGGTCGGGCCACCTCTCGCGTCGGCTCGACCCTGACGAAGAATCTCTCGAACTCATGTTCGAGAAGGCATCAGCCTAACCCCGTCGCGCCACGCGCGCCAACCCACCCTCACCAGATCGCGGAGACCCACTCCGGGCGGTCGACGAAGGGGTTGCGGTTGCCCTGCCAGGTTTCGAAGATCGTGTCGTTGCGGGCCCGCTCGAAGGCGTCGGGAGGGTCCTGCTCGTGCCAGCGCAGCAGCGTCGAGAGCCGACCGAGGTAGCCCAGGGCGTCGAGCTCGCGGCGACCCACCTGCTCGGAGACCTCCAGGTCGGCGAAGCCGTCGCCACCCTCGTAGCGCACCGCCATGTAGAGGACCATCCGGGCCACGTCCCCCTTCACCTCGTCGCGCGGCTCCCAGGAGTCCTCGTCGCGGTAGGTGTCCTCCGCCTCGCCCTGCGGACCGCCCCCGTCGTCGAAGTCGAGGCTGGAACGGTCACCGTTGACGCTGACGTCGGCGGGGCGGACGTGGTGCAGGTCGGTGCCCGGTCCGGCGCTGGTGCCGAAGCCGCCGCGGCTCTGCGGCCACACGTGCTCGCGGTTCCACTGATCGGGGTCGCCGCCATGGGCGTCGCCCGGCACGCTGTCGCCGGTGTAGAGCTCGATGACCCGGCCCGGAGCGTCCGGGTCGGCGTCGGTGTCGCGCAGCGCCTCCCACAGCTCGTCGTAGTGCAGCCGCTCGACGTCGGTGGAGATGATCTCGTGCAGCGCCTGCGCGAGGTCGGCGCCGGTGCGACCCTCCGCGTCGGCGTAGTACTGCTGCACCTCGGCCGGCAGGCCTCCCCCGGCGGGGGCCGTCGGGCCGGTCGGGTCCGTCGGGACCGTCGGGACAGCCTGTCCGTCGACCGAGGCGATCGCCGAGACCTGCTTGAGCCCCGGACCCGAGAAGTACGTCGACCGGGTGCCGCGCAGCACCACCTCCCGACCGAGCAGGTCCGGGTGCGAGCGCAGCCCCCAGGTGCTGCGGAGCTCGTCGGGGACCTGCACCAGCAGCATCCGGGCGGGGTCGCGCTCGTCGGGCCGGTCGGCCAACGCCAGGGCCAGGTCGTCGGGGAACCCGTCGAAGGCCACCTCGCCGGGGGCCGTGGGCTGACCCACCACGTGCCCGCGCACGCTCAGCGCCGCCCCGTCGCCGAGCGCCAGGGCCTCGGCCACCGTGGTCGCCTCCGCGAGCTGCTCGGCACCCAGCAGGGACGTCCGCTCGCTCGTGCCGACCTCACCCCCGCCGCCACAGGCGAGCAGGGCCGAGAGCAGGGCGACGAGGAGCAGGACGGCACCAGGGGTCCGCGCACGACGGGCCCCGGGGCTCGAGGAGGAGAGCAGCACGGGGCCAGCCTGCCTCACCCCGCTCGGGTGATGCGCTCCAGGACCGGAGGGTGCGGCACCAGCCCGAGGCACTGCTCGACCACGGCCAGGAACCGGTCGGCGTCGCGCACGAGGTCGTCGGCCTCCCGCTCCGAGACCGCCCGCGAGGAGCCCGCCTCGGCCGCGGCCCGCTTGGCGGCGCCCGCGGAGAAGAACGTGGCCCACTCGACCAGCTCGGGAGCCACCTCGGCCAGCAGCACCCAGGCGTTCTTCTGGGGGCGCCGACGCGCCGCGACCGGGCGGGCGCGCGCCGAGAGCAGTGCCGCGGCCGAGCGCAGCGCCGAGACGTGGGCGCAGGCGTAGCGCGCCGGCACCTCCGGCGTGGCCATCGCCTCGCTCAGCGACTCCGCCGCACGGGCGAGGTAGGAGTGGGTCGTCGCGGGCAGGGCGTAGGGGTGCGGAGCCTCGGACGTCCGCGCAGCCATCGTGGTCATGGTCCTCCCCCTCAGTCCGCGCAGCCGACGAGCTGCCAGCGCCGGGCGTCGACGTCGAGCGCGAGGTCGAAGACACCGCCGGCGTCCTCGAGACCGCGCACCGCCGCCCCCCGACCGGCCTCCACCCGCCACACCGCACGCTCGGCGAGCAGGTCCTCCAGCGGACGCGGTCGGGCCGGCTGGTCGCCGGTGGGCTCGTCGGAGCCGATCACCGCACGCACTCCGGCGTGGCGCCACCACTCCCCGGTCTCCACCCAGTGCTCGAGCACCGAGCGCACCTTCCACAGCCGGCCCCGCCACAGGAACTGCTCGGGGACCTCGGTCTCGGTGCCGGCCAGCAGGCCGCACCGGACCTCGACCGGCTCGTCGTACCGTCTCATCAGCTCCACCACTGCCACCTCTCCGGCGCTGTGGGCGCCAGGACCGCCGGGTCGCTCCCCGGCGGGGACGGGGTCGAGGTCGCCCCCGTCGGAGAGCGAGTTCGAACCTGTGTTCGAACTTGTTCCCAAGGTACACGCGCCCACCGACAAGCCGTCAAGGAAGCGCGGGAGCCCCCGGGGCCCTCAGGCGGTGGCGGAGATCCGCTCGTGGGTGCGGCGCAGGTAGGCGTTGGTGTCCGGATGGAACATCGTCGCCAGGATCGCGACGTCGACGACGAGCGAGAGGTAGCTCAGCACCACGAAGACCTGCGGGGGCCCGACCCGGATGCCGCTGAGAGTGGCGACCGCGGTCATCACCACCAGCACGGCCAGGCACACGCGGGCCCAGTGGTGCCCGTTGCTGAAGAAGACCATCAGCACGCCGATGAGCAGCACCATCACCACGAAGAGCACCGCGGCGACCGGGAAGAACTGCGGCACCGCGATCGGCTGCTCCTCGATGAGGTAGTCGAGTCCCTGGCGCTCCAGGATCTCGGCGGCCGAGCGGTGGCCACGGGCCCACTCGAGGACCAGGTCGTCGCGCAGCACCGCGGTCAGCGTCACGGTCACCGCGCCCAGTGCCAGCAGCAGCAGGTGCAGCCGCAGGCACAGCCTCAGCGCGCGGGGCGGGTCCAGCCGGTCGTCGTCCATGACGGCCCTCTCTCGTGCGTGGTCTCGAGGCGAACTCTAGGGTCGCAGCCATGAGCACCGAGCACCCGGGCATCGTCCGCTTCCGAGCCGAGCTGGTCAGCAGAGGAGGGCGCGGCGAGATCGTGGTCCTCCCCGACGCCGTGCACACCGCCGCGCTCGCGGCCGAGGCGCTGGGCTGCGAGGTGGGCGCGATCGCCAACAGCCTGCTCTTCGACGCCGCCGGGTCGCCGGTGCTGGTGCTGACCTCGGGCGCGCACCGCGTCGACGTGCGCGCGCTCGCCGAGCGCATCGGCGTCGAGCGCCTCGACCGGGCGAAGCCGGAGTTCGTGCGCGAGCACACCGGCCAGGTCATCGGGGGCGTCTCGCCCCTCGCGCACCCGAGACCGGTGCCGACGTACCTCGACGCGTGGCTGGCCCGGCACGAGGTCGTGTGGGCCGCCGCCGGGCACCCGGCGGCGGTCTTCTCCACCACCTTCGAGGAGCTGCTCGCCCTGACCGGCGCGAGCGTGGTGGACGTCGAGACCCCCTAGGGTGTGCGCGTGGCGCGGGTCGTGGTGGTCGGAGGTGGGTACGCCGGTCTCGCCACGGCCGGCCGCCTGGCCAAGACCGGGCACGACGTCACCCTCCTCGAGCGCTCCGAGGCCCTCGGCGGCGCCCTGGGCTCGGTGAGCGCCGAGGGCTACACCTGGGACGCCGGACCCAGCACCACCCTGCTGCCGGCGGTGCTGCGCGACCTGTTCCGCAAGACCGGGCGTCCGCTGGAGCGCGAGCTCGACCTCGTCCCCCTCGAGACCGTGCGCACCCACCGCTTCATCGACGGCACCGAGCTCGCCCTTCCGGGCGGCTCCCGCTCGGCACAGCTGCGCGCCGTCGAGGAGCTCGCCCCCGGCCAGGGGCAGGGCTGGCTCGACCACGTCGCCGCCTACACCGACGACTGGGAGGTGCTGCGGCGCCACTACCTCGAGGAGCCCTGGGAGCGCGGCGCGCTGCCCCGCGAGCTGGGCTCCCTGCTGGACTCCCGCGAGACCCTGCACCGGCGCCTGCGCAGGACGTTCAAGGACGAGCGGCTGCGCGACGTGGCGGCGCACCCCTTCGTCGCCGACGGCCACGAGACCCGCAACGTGCCGGCCTGGATGGGCCTGGTCGCCTACCTCGAGCAGCGCTTCGGCGCCTGGACCGTCCCGGGCGGGATGGCCCGCATCGGCGAGGTCCTCGCCGCACGCATGCTCACCCGCGGAGTCGACGTACGCCTGGGCACGCGCGTCGAGGACGTCGTCGTGCGCGGTGGTCGTGCCGTCGCGGTGCGCACCGACCACGGCGAGGTCGACGCCGACGTCGTGGTGTGCGCCATCGACCCGCGCCGCCTGCCCACGCTGGCCGGCCTGGTCGAGCGCACGATGCCCGCCATCCCGCCGGTGGTCTGCCACGTCGGGCTCACCGGCGACGTGCCCGACCTGCCGCACGAGCTGGTGCTGCACGGCGACCCGGTGCTGGTGGTGCGCACCGGCGGGCAGGCCCCCGAGGGTGGCGCCGCGTGGACGATCCACGGCCGAGGCCGCCTGGCCGAGGACCTCCTGCGCGCCCTGGCCCGGCACCGGATCGACGTCCGCGCCCAGGTCGTCACCCGCATCGACCGCTCGCCGCGCGACCTCGTCGAGGCGTGGGGTGGCTCCCCGCTGGGCGTGCTGTGGCAGGGCCGCTCGACCGTGCACCGACGCCTGGGCCCCGACACCCCCGTCCCGGGCGTGTACGCCGCCGGCGCGCACTCCACCCCCGGCTCCGGCCTGCCCTTCGTGGGACTGTCGGCCGCGCTGGTGGCCCAGCGCGTCGGACCGGCCTGACGCCTCCCTGCCCGGCGGCCGGGCGCCTCAGGGAGTGACGTGCAGCTTCTCGAAGATCTCGCGCGTGGCCTTGGACCGGTTCAGCGTGTAGAAGTGCAGCCCCGGCGCACCGCCGTCGAGCAGCTCCTGGCACAGCTCGGCGGCCTGCGCGATGCCCTCGGCCCGCATCGAGACCGGGTCGCCGTCGTGGGCGCTGATGCGGGCCACCACGTCGGCGGGCACGTCGGTGCCGATCAGCTCGCCCTGGCGACGGATGGCCTGCAGGTTCAGGATCGGCATGATGCCCGGCAGGATCGGCAGGTCCACGCCGCGCGCCCGGACCCGCTCGACGAGCCCGAAGTAGTCGGAGGCCCGGAAGAACATCTGGGTGACCGCGAACTCCGCGCCGGCGCGGGCCTTGGCGACCAGCACGTCGGCGTCGTGGTCGAGCGAGGCCGACGAGGGGTGCCGCTCGGGGAAGGCGGCCACGCCGATCCGGAACTGCCCCCGCGAGGCGACGAGCTCGACCAGCTGGTCGGCGTGGTCGAGGCCGCCCTCGGTCGGCGTCCAGTCCGCGCGCGGACCCTCGGCCGGGTCGCCGCGCAGGGCCATCACGTGGTGCACGCCGGCGGCGGCGTACTCCTCGAGGATCTCCTCTAGCTCCCGACGGGTGTGCCCGACGCAGGTCAGGTGGGCCATCGGCAGCATCGAGGTCTCGCGGGCGATCCGCCCGGTCAGGCGCACCGTGGTGCCGCGGCTGCTCCCGCCGGCGCCGTAGGTGACCGAGACGAACGTGGGCTTGTAGGGCTCCAGGGCGCGCACGGCGTCCCACAGCTGCGCCTCGCCGGCCTCGTCCTTGGGCGGGAAGAACTCGAACGAGAACGAGCGCCCGCCGGCGGCGATCAGGTCGGTGAGCGCGTGTCCGCGGCCAATGGTCATGGCAGGGAGTCTAAAGAGCCCTGGCATCCCTCCCTCACCCGTCCACCCAGCGGCGCCCGGTCGCCGGGCGCGGCCTACTGTGATCGGGTGAGCGACTCCCCCGCCCCCGCCGCGACCACCTGGGACGCCGCCGACTTCCGCGACCGTGTCCAGAGCGCCCTCGACGAGTTCCTCGACCGGCAGGCCGAGCGGCTGACCCCGCTCGGCGGCGACGCCGCACGGCTGCTCGCCGAGGCCCGTACCGTCGTGTCGGGCGGCAAGCGGCTGCGCGCCGCCTTCTGCTGGTGGGGCTACCTCTCGGTGGCCCCCGCCGCCGACGAGGACGCGCTGCTGCGGGCGTGCGCGGCGCTGGAGCTGCTGCACGCCAGCGCGCTGGTCCACGACGACCTGATGGACGCCTCCGACACCCGACGCGGCCGGCCCGCGACGCACCGCGCCTTCGAGCGCGAGCACCGCTCGGTCGCCTGGCGCGGCGACCCCGAGCAGTACGGTGCCGCCGCGGCGATCCTGCTCGGCGACCTCCTGCTCAGCTGGTCCGACGAGATGCTGCGCGGCTGCGGACTCCCCGCGTCCGGGGTGCTGGCGGCGCTCGAGGTGCTCGACCTGTGCCGCACCGAGGTCATCGCCGGCCAGTTCCTCGACGTGTCGGTGCAGGCACGCGGTCGCGCCGACGTCGACACCGCGATGACGGTGCTGCGCTACAAGTCGGCGAAGTACTCGATCGAGCGTCCGCTGCAGGTCGGCGCTGCGCTCGCCGGGGCCGGCACCGGTGCGCTGGAGGCGCTCAGCGCCTTCGGCCTGCCGCTGGGTGAGGCCTTCCAGCTGCGCGACGACCTGCTCGGTGTCTACGGCGACCCCGCCACCACCGGCAAGCCCGCCGGCGACGACCTCGTGGAGGGCAAGCGCACGGTGCTGGTCGCCCTCGCGCTCGACGGGGCGCCCGACGACGACGCCGCCCTGCTCGACCGGGCGCTGGGGCGGCCCCTCGACGAGGAGCAGGTCGCGCGGCTGCGCACGATCATCACCGACTCCGGGGCCCAGGCCCAGGTCGAGGAGGTCATCACCGCGCTGACCCGACGCGCCACGGACTCCCTCGACCACAGCGGCCTCGACCCCGCCGCGCGCTCCGTGCTGGCCGAGCTCGCCACGGCGGCCACCCAGCGCGTGGTCTGACGGGCGGTGCCCACCCGGGCAGCCGGTCGGAGCGATGAGTCCCGCTCGCCGTGGCGGTCTTGACGCCATGCGCACACTGACCTTCGCGATGAACGTGAGCCTGGACGGCTACATCGCCACGCCGGGCGACGACCTGGGCTGGGGCGTGCCGAGCGACGAGCTGTTCCAGTGGTGGTCCGACCGGGTCGCGGCGACGGACGTGGCGCTGTACGGGCGCCGGTTGTGGGAGTCGATGAGCTCCCACTGGCCCACCGCCGACCAGCAGCCCGGCGCGACACCGGCGCAGATCCAGTTCGCCCGCCGCTGGCGGGACCTGCCGAAGGTGGTGTTCTCGTCGACGACCGGCGTCGCGGTCGACTGGAACGCCCGCCTCGTCACCGCCGACGCCGTCACCGAGATCGCCCGGCTCAAGGCGGAGGCGGGAGGCACGATCGACGTCGGCGGCGCCACCCTCGCCGCCGCGGCCGTGCGGGCCGGGCTGGTCGACGAGTACGTGCTCGTCACGCACCCGGTCCTGGTGGGCGGCGGCACGCCGTTCTTCCCGGTCCTGGGCACCTGGGTGCACCTGGACCTGGTGGAGACCCGGGCGTTCCCCGGCGGCGTGCTGATGACCAGGTACGAGACCGGGCGCTGAGCCCCGGCCCGCGCCCGGCGCGGGCTCCGTCAGGGCCCGACGCGCTCGAAGGACACCCCGGCGTCGTCGCTCCAGTACCGCTCCCCACGCACACCGGTGACGAGCAGCGTGCCGCTGCCGACGACGAGCTCGGTGTAGTAGCCGGGCGCGGCCTGCGCCGGCAGCAACCCGATGGCGTTGTCGAACGGGCGCCGCTGCACGGCGTCAGGCAGCGGCCGACCGGTGCTGAGCCGGGCCAGCACCTCGATGCCGAGCGGGGTCAGCTCGGCGGCCGCCACCCAGGGCAGGCCGCTGACCGGGTCGGTGGCCGGGGCCTCGTTCGGTGCGGACCTGCTGTCCGGGTCCCGGCCCCCGAAGGTGGGGGTGCCGGGATCGCGCCCGGCCGCCAACCAGATGGCGAGGGTCAGGGCGAGCACCACGAGCAGCGCGAGCAGCCCGGTGGGGCCGCCCCGCGGGGGGCGGACGTTCTCGGGTGACACGCGGTAGACCACGGTGCCGACTCAGGTGAGGACCTAGAGGGCCATCGCCTGGGCGCGGCGCTTGACCTCGGAGCCGCGGTTCTCCCGCAGCGCGTCGATCGGGCGGCCGGGCAGACCGAGGTCGAGGAAGAGCCAGGCGATGCACTCGCGGTCGTCGAAGCGTCCGTCGTGCAGCATGGTGAGCAGACCGGGCAGCCCCTTGACCGGGAGCCTCAGCTCCTCGTCGATGAAGGCAGCGGGGATCTTCTGTCCCTCGCCCGCCACGGGCACTGCAGCGGCCAGCTCATGGGTGCGGATCATCGTGCGGACCTTGCTCACGCTCACCTCGAGGCGCTTGGCGGCCTCGGCCCAATCGATCCAGTCGTCGACCAGGGCGGCCAGGTCCTGCTCGGCCAGGGTTGTCTCGTCCATGCCCCCATGCTCCCACCTCAGGCCAACAGGCCACCAAACGCGCGCCACGGCGACCCGCCGCCGACCGCCGTTGCCCGGCCCCAGGGGCCGTTCCACCTACGATGGTCGCGCCGGTTCCCTTCCCCGTCCGGCCCCGCAGGAGGTCGCTGTGCCGCCAGACCGGCACCCGCACGAGGACGTCCGGCCGGCCCGCCAGGGCACGTCCGGCCCCGCGAGCGACCCCATGACCGGGCGGCTGCTCGACGGTCGCTACCGGATCGGGCCGCGCATCGCCCGCGGCGGGATGGCCAGCGTCTACGAGGCCACCGACCTGCGCCTGGACCGGGTGGTGGCGGTCAAGGTGATGCACGTCGGCCTGGGCGACGACGAGGAGTTCGCGGCCCGCTTCGTGCGCGAGGCCCGCGCCGCTGCCCGACTGACCCACCCCCACGTGGTCGCCGTCTACGACCAGGGCGCCGACGACGGCACCGTGTTCCTGGCCATGGAGCTCATCGAGGGGCACACGCTGCGCGACGTCATCGCCAAGGAGGCCCCGATGTCGCCCGCGCGGGTGCTCGCGCTCGTCGAGCCGGTGGTCTCGGCGCTGGCCGCCGCGCACCGCGCCGGCATCGTGCACCGCGACGTCAAGCCCGAGAACGTCCTGATCGCCGACGACGGTCGGGTGAAGGTCGCCGACTTCGGCCTCGCCAAGGCGGTCGGCACCGACACCCAGCACACCGCGACCGGTGGCGTCCTCATCGGCACCGTCTCCTACCTCGCACCCGAGCTCGTCTCCGAGGGGATCAGCGACGCCCGCGCCGACGTGTACGCCGTCGGGGTCCTGCTCTACGAGCTGCTCACCGGCGTCAAGCCGCACGAGGGCGAGAGCCCGATCCAGGTCGCCTACAAGCACGTGCACGAGGACGTCGCCCCGCCGTCGGTGCGGGTGCCCGGGCTGCCCGGGTACGTCGACGCGCTGGTGGCCCGGGCCACGGCCCGGGACCGCAGCCTGCGCCCCTCCGACGCCGGTGTGCTGCTGCACCACCTCCACCGGGTCTCCCACGCTCTCGCCGAGGGCGTGCGGGAGGACCCGGAGCTGACCCAGGACCTCGCCCCGTTGCTGCTGCACCCCGACACCGGCGCCCCCGTCATCGAGGAGCCCGTGCCGGCGACCGGCCCCGGCGCCGGCCCCGGACCCGCCGGCGCCGTGGCTGCGGCGTACGGGAGCGACGAGGAGCCGACCTCGTTCCTGCGCGCGAGCACCCCGCCGCCCCCGCACGCCGCCGCGTCGACGGCCCCGACCGTCCCTCGGCGCGGGCGCCGCTGGCGCGGACCGTTGCTGGTCCTGCTGGCCCTGCTGCTGGCCAGCACCCTCGGACTGGGTGCCTGGTGGTTCGGGTGGGCGCGCTACACGACGGTGCCCAGCGTGCTCGAGCAGAACCGGACCTCGGCGGTCGCCGAGCTGGAGGACGCGGGCTTCGAGGTCGTGGTCGGTGACGGCGTCTTCAGCAACAAGGTGCCCGAGGGTCGCGTCGTCAGCGCCGACCCCGGTGCGGGCAGCCGGGCGCTCGAGGGCGACGAGGTCACGATCGTGCTGAGCCTCGGCGTCGAGCTCTACCCCGTGCCGAAGCTGGTCGGGCGCACCCTCGAGGACGCCGAGGCGGCGCTGGGCGAGGTGCAGCTCGAGGTCGGCAGGGTCAAGGAGAAGTTCTCCGAGAAGATCCCCGCCGGCCAGGTCGTGCGCAGCACACCCGCTCGCGGCAAGGAGCTGCGGCCCGGCGCCGCGGTCGACCTCGTCGTGAGCAAGGGCCGCAAGCCGGTCAACGTGGGCGACTGGGTCGGCAGGTCCGCGGACGAGGCCGAACGCACCCTCGCGCGCAAGGGCCTGGTCGTCGAGCGTGCCTCCGAGGTCTTCTCCGACGACGTCGCCGAGGGCGACGTCGTGGCGCAGGAGCCCGCCGGCGGATCACTGTTCAAGGGCGACACCGTGACGCTCACCGTCTCGAAGGGCCCCGAGCTCGTCGAGGTGCCCGGGGTCCGCGCCCAGGGCGTCGACTCGGCCCGTTCCGAGCTGGAGGCCCTCGGCTTCGTCGTGGAGGTCAAGAACATCAGCGACTACCTCGGCCTCGGCTACGTGTTCCGCACCGACCCCGGCGCCGGCACGCTGGTCCCCAAGGGCTCCACCATCACCCTCTACCTCGTCTGACCCGCGGATTGGGTGCGCCAGGGGTGCTCTTCTAGCGTGCTCCCGTGAACCCGAGCGACCTCGCCCTGCGCAGCCCCATCGGCACCCACGTCCTGGTGGGCAAGGGCCTGGTGGCCGGCGCGCTGGCCGACGCCGAGCGGCTGGGGTGCGAGACGCTGCAGGTCTTCGTGGGCAACCCGCGCGGCTGGGCGCTGAGCCCCGGCAGGCCCGCCGAGGACGAGGCGTTCCGCGCGGCGACCGCCGAGCGCGGCGTCCGCACCTTCATCCACTCCCCCTACCTGGTCAACCTCGGCTCGCCCACCCCGAAGACCTACGAGAACAGCGTCGCGGTGCTCGCGCACAACCTGCGCCGCGCCGCCGAGATCGGTGCGGAGGGTGTCGTCGTGCACACCGGTTCGTACGTCGACCCCTCGGGCGACCCCCAGGGCGCGGCCGACCGGCACGCGGCCGCGCTGACCCAGGTCCGCGAGGGGCTCCTGCCGCTGCTGGAGGCCCTGGGCGAGGACGGGCCGTGGCTGCTGCTCGAGCCGACCGCGGGCCAGGGCCGGTCGCTGTGCGCCGGTGTCGAGGACCTGTCCGCCTACCTCGAGGTGCTGGAGCACCACCCGCGCGCGGGCATCTGCCTCGACACCTGCCACGTGTTCGCCGCCGGCGCGCCGCTCGACGAGCCCGGAGGCGCCACCGCGACCCTCGACCGGGTCGTGGAGATCGGCGGCCCGGGCCGGTTGCGGCTGGTGCACGCCAACGACTCCAAGGACGTGCGCGGGGCGTTCAAGGACCGCCACGAGCGGATCGGCGAGGGCCACATCGGCACCGGTGCCTTCACCGAGCTCTTCGCCCACCCGGCCACCGCCGGGGTGCCGTTCGTGCTGGAGACACCCGGGTCGCGCGACGACGACAACCCCGACATCGCGCTGCTCAAGCAGCTGCGCGCCGACGCCCACGCGGCAGCGGTGGGCGCCCCGTGAGCCCCGCGGGCGCCGTCGTCAGCCGGCGCACGTCGCTGCTGGCCACCCTCGCGCTGCTGGGGATGACGGCGAGCTGGGGCAGCACCTTCTTCCTCATCAAGGACCTGCTCGAGCGGGTGCCGACCCTGGACTTCCTGGCCGTCCGGTTCGCGATCGCCACGCTCGCCATGGTGATCGTCGCGCCGCGAGCGGTGAGCCGGCTCTCGCGCGAGTCCCGGCGCCACGCGATGGTGCTGGGCCTGGTCTACGGCCTGGCCCAGATCCTGCAGACCGCGGGGCTGGCGCACACCCCGGCCAGCGTCTCGGGCTTCATCACCGGCATGTACGTCGTGCTCACCCCGCTGCTGGCGGCCGTGCTGCTGCGCACCCGGATCGGTGCGATGACGTGGACCGCGGTGGCGCTGGCCACCGGTGGCCTCGCGGTGCTGAGCCTCGACGGGCTCTCGGTCGGCTACGGCGAGGCGATCACGTTCGTCTCCGCGATCCTCTACGCCCTGCACATCGTCGGCCTCGGCGCCTGGTCCGACGCCCGCCAGGCGCTGGGCATGTCGATCGTGCAGATCGGGGTGATCGCGGTGGTGTGCACGGTGGCCACCGCCCCCGACGGGATCGTGCTCCCGCAGACCGGCGGCGACTGGGCCTCGGTGGTCTACATGGCCCTGGTCGCCGGCGCGCTGGCGCTGCTCGGCCAGACCTGGGCGCAGGCGCACCTGTCCCCCACGCGCACGGCGGTCATCATGAGCATGGAGCCGGTCTTCGCCGCCACCTTCGCGGTCTGGCTCGGCGGGGAGGCCACGACGTCGAGGATGATCGGCGGCGGGCTGATGGTGCTCACCGCGATGCTCGTCGTCGAGCTGCGCCCGCCCCGCTCCCAGGGTCCCGGCGGCCCGCACCCCGACCCCGACGACGGCCCGATCGAGGGCCAGGTGCCGCACATCGCGGTCTGAGCCCGCAGCCCGGTCTCGCGGGGTGGAAAGGTCCGCGCCGACCCACCGGGTGCCACCTAGGCTCGACCCATGGTCGTCGTCATGTCTCCCGAGGCCACCGACGAGGACGTGGCGCACGTCGTCGCGCGGGTCGAGGAAGTCGGTGGCGAGGCCTTCGTCAGCAAGGGCGTGCTCCGCACGATCATCGGCCTGGTCGGGGACATCGAGTCCTTCCACCACCTCAACCTGCGCACCCTGCGCGGGGTCGCCGACGTGCACCGGATCTCCGACCCCTACAAGCTGGTCAGCCGTCAGCACCACTCCGACCGGTCCACGGTCTGGGTCGGTCCCGCGGGGCACCAGGTGCCGATCGGTCCCGACACGTTCACGTTCCTGGCCGGACCGTGTGCCGTGGAGACGCCCTCGCAGACCCTCGAGGCAGCGCAGATGGCCGCCTCGGCCGGTGCCACGATCCTGCGCGGCGGCGCGTTCAAGCCGCGCACCTCGCCGTACGCGTTCCAGGGCCTGGGCCTGCGGGGGCTCGAGATCCTCGCCGACGTGCGCGAGGCGACCGGGCTGCCGGTGGTCACCGAGGTCGTGGACGCCCGCGACGTCGCCGTGGTCGCGGAGTACGCCGACATGCTGCAGGTCGGCACCCGCAACATGGCCAACTTCGGGCTGCTGCAGGCCGTGGGCGACGCCGGCAAGCCGGTGCTGCTCAAGCGCGGGATGACCGCGACGATCGAGGAGTGGCTGATGGCGGCCGAGTACGTCGCCCAGCGCGGCAACCTCGACATCGTGCTGTGCGAGCGCGGCATCCGCACCTTCGAGCCCGCCACCCGCAACACCCTCGACATCTCCGCGGTTCCGGTGGTGCAGGCCACCAGCCACCTGCCGGTGATCGTCGACCCCTCGCACGCCGCCGGCCGCAAGGACCTGGTGGTGCCGCTGTCGCGGGCCGCGATCGCGGTCGGCGCCGACGGCATCATCGTCGACGTCCACCCCGACCCCGAGACCGCGCTGTGCGACGGCCCGCAGGCACTGCTCGGCACCGACCTGCGCGCGCTGGCCTCCGCGGTCCGCCGGCTGCCCCCGGTCGTCGGCCGGGTCGACGCCGGTGAGCGCATCCGCACCTCGTGACGGTGCACTGCCCCGGTTGCGGCACGCCCGCGGTCGACGTCGGGCGCTACTGCACCGGCTGCGGCCGGCCGCGCGACGACGCCCCCGAGGTCGCCGCCCCGCTGCCGAGCGCGCAGCCCACGCCCGTGCGCTACCCCCTGTACGCCGAGCAGCCGCCGCCGGCGCCCCCCTCCTGGTCGCAGCCCACGGAGACCGGTCTGCCGGTCGTCCCCGGCCCCGCCCCCCGACCTGACCCCGCTCCGCACCGTGCCCCCCGGCGCCGCCGCCGGTTGCTCGCGGCGCTGCTGGTGCTGGGCGTCGTGGCGCTGGTCGTGGCGCTGGCTGTGACGCTGGCCGTCACGCTCGGTGGCGACGACGACCCATCAGGCTCCGAGCGGACGGACGCCTCCTCGGGCGACCCCGCCGACCTCACCCGTCGGGCCGAGGCCTCGGCGCCGACCCAGGACGCCGACAGCGTCGACATCGCCTCCGGCGAGACCACGACGTACGACGCGAGCAACCTGCTCGACGCCGACCCGACGACCGCCTGGCGGGTGCGTGGCGCGGCGACGGGCACGGAGCTGACCTTCACCTTCGAGGAGCCGGTGGTGCTGACCTCGGTGGGACTGGTCAACGGCTACGCGAAGACCTCCGTCGACTCCGACGGCACCACCTTCGACCTCTACGCCGGCGGCCGGCGCATCACCGCGGTCACCTGGCTGCTTGACGACGCTCCCCCGGTGCGCCAGGAGCTGGACGAGACCCGTGAGCCGCAGACGCTCGACCTCGGCGCGGTGACCACGCGCACGGTACGCCTGCGGGTGGAGTCGGTCACCGAGCCCGGCGCGGGTCCGGCGGCCCGCGACACCACCGCGATCAGCGACGTGGCATTCACCGGGTTCCTGGACTGAGCACCGGCGGGTGATGGGTGCCAGCACCCATCTCACGTCGGCCCGGATGGGTGGTCCGACCGACGCGGACCGCGCGGCGCGGCTCCTAGCGTGAGGAGCCCACCCGCACCCACCTGGAGGAGCCATGAGCACCACCCCCACCGACGGCACCACCGACGCCGCCATCGACACCGCCATCGACACCGTCATCATCGGCGCCGGCCAGTCCGGCCTGGCGACCGGCTACCACCTGCAGCGCCGCGGCCTGCCCTTCGTCATCCTCGACGCCGCCGACCGCGTGGGCGACGGCTGGCGCCACCAGTGGGACTCGCTGCGGCTCTACTCCCCCGCCCGGTACGACGCCCTGCCCGGGATGGCCTTCCCCGCCCCCGCGTGGTCCTACCCCGGCAAGGACCAGGTCGCCGACTACCTCGAGTCCTACGCGCAGCACTTCGACCT